>JANQQD010000141.1 GCA_028285185.1 Anaerolineae bacterium
CTGACCATCGAATACGCCAGCCGCAACACCGATGCATTCTTCGGCCGTGACTGCGCCGAGCTGCTTGGACAGCCATTGTCGGCGCTCTTGGGCGACGAAGCCTGTGCGGAACTGCTGAAGCGGCCGCTGCAACCGACCATGCCGGACCTGCTCCGGCCCTGGTTTGTGCGCGTGCCCCGGCCAGGCGCGCCGGCCGCGGATTTCGAATGCTTTCCCCACAGTCATGAGGGGCAGATCATCCTGGAGTTCGTCCCGCCGGAGGGCGGCCCGGCGGCGATGTGGGAAGAAGACCTGGTCCGACAGCGCATCATCTCAGAACTGATCCGGCCGGAGACCCTGACGGACCTCGCCCAGGTCGGGGCCCAGATCATCCGCGAAGTGACCGGATTCGACCGCGTCATGATCTATCGCTTCGCCGAAGACAAGCATGGCGAGGTGATCGCCGAGAGCACGGTGCGCGCCGACAGCTTTCTTGGCCTCCATTATCCCGCTTCGGACATCCCCGATCCGGCGCGGCGGCACTTCGTGCTGAACGTGATCCGCGTCATCCCGGACATCAAGGCGCCACCGGTGCCCATCATGGCGCGGTCGGGCGGGATGGCGGATGCCGCCTCGGCCGACCCGCTGGACCTGACATACTCAAAGCTGCGCGCGGTTGCGCAAGTGCATGTGGAGTACCTCCAAAACATGGGGGTCGGCGCCAGCATGTCGATCTCCCTGATCTCGAACAACGAGCTGTGGGGGCTGGTGGCGTGCCACCATTACAGCCCGCTGCATCTGTCCTGGAGCCAGCTTCGGTTCTGCGAGCTTCTCGGCGGCACCATCTCCGCACTGCTGCAAAGCCTGGAGAACACGATCCAGCTTCGCGTCAGCATCAGGGCGGAAAAAACCGCCTTCGACATCGAACACCAGGCACGGGCCGGCCGGCCGCTGCGCGACGTCGTCCGCGACCATGCCGCCATTCTGATGGATCAGTGCAGTGCGGAGGGCATGATCCTGAACCTTGGCGGCAAGACGCTGGAGGTCGGCCAAGTGCCGTCTGTTGGGCTGGACTACGGCCCGCTCGCGCAACTGCAGGTGAACGGCATTTCGACCACCGACAATCTGAGAGAACTGCTTGGGCTTGGAGAGCCGCAAGGGTTCGAAGGTGTAGGCGGTGGGATCGCGGGTGCCGCGATGATGGAGCTGTCGGAGGACGGGGCGGACTGGTTGATCCTGTTCCGGGTAGAGTTCGAGCAGACCATCCGCTGGGCTGGCAAGCCGGAGAAGGTGGAAATCCGGCTCGACAACGGCTCGACGCGTCTGTCGCCGCGCGGTTCCTTCGCCCTCTGGCGCGAGGAGCGGCGCGGGCGCAGCAAGCCCTTCACCGAGAGCGACAACGAGACACTGCGCATTACCCGGCGCGCCTTGTTCGCGATGAACAGCCTTGACCGTGAACACGCCGCCATGGCCGCCAAGAGGAAGGCGGAAGCCGAAGAAGCGCGGCTTCGCCTGGTGCTGCTGGACTCGGCGCGCGACCGCTCGATGGGCGAACTCGCCTCCGCGCTTGCCCACGAGCTGACCCAGCCGCTATCGGCCGTCACGAATTACGTCAACGCCTGTCGGCAGGAGCTACGCAATTACGGGCTGAGAGTGCCCGACCAGATGGGGCGGTTGATGGACAGCGCCGTCGCTGAATCGTCCCGAGCGGCGGATCTGGTCCGGCGGGTGCGCAACTTCATCGGACAAGGTGAGATTGCGCTGGAGCCGGTTGATCTGCATGCCGTGGTCCGACAGGCGGTGGAATTGGCGCTGGACGCCAGCGCCGATCCGCCTCCGACTGTCATCCTGGATTTCGCGCCGGACCTGCCCAGCCTTTGGGCCGACCCTGTGCAGATCGGGCAAGTCGTCCTCAATCTCGTACGAAACAGTCTGACCGCGATGGCCACTGCACCGGATCGCGTGCTGACGCTTTCCACCCGTCGTGCCGAGGCGATGGTTGAGATTTCCGTCGAAGATACGGGCACGGGGATCGCCCAGGAGGTGGAAGACGCTCTGTTTGAGCCGTTCCGCACATCGACCACCAGCGGCATGGGGATCGGGCTGTCGCTCTGCCGTTCGATCGTTGAGGCGCATGGCGGCAGAATCTGGACACGGCCGGTAGAACGGGGGGCTGCGTTTACCTTCACCCTGAAAGCGGATGGAGGGAGCGATGCGTGACATTGCCGACAGGACGCTGGTCTATATCGTCGACGACGACCAATCGGTCCGAGAGTCTCTCGGGGCCCTGATGTCGGCGCATGGCTTCGAAACCAGGGCGTTTGCCTCTGGCGAGGCCTTCCTGGACGCCGTCGATGCGGACAAGGCCCTGTGCGCCTTCATCGACCTGCGCATGGATGGGATGAGCGGCAGGGCATTGCAGAAAAGGGTCATTGCCGAGGGACTGGAGGTCCCGCTCGTCATCCTGACGGGGCATGGCGACGTGCCGCTTGCCGTCGAGGCGATGAAAGCCGGCGCCATCGACTTCATCGAAAAGCCGCCATCGGAGGACCAGCTGCTCGGTGCGATCGAGGCGTCAGCCAACCACTTGGCCAACCGGCCGCAGTCCGCCCTGCCGCCCCATGTCGTTTCCGAACGCATGGCACGGTTGACTGCCCGTGAGAAGGAAGTGCTCGACTACCTGGTGCTGGGCATGACCAACAAGCACATCGCCGACGAGCTTGGCATCAGCCAGCGGACCGTTGAAATCCATCGGGCCCGCATCCGCGACAAGCTGGAAGCGCGCGGGCTTGCGGACCTGATCCGCATGATGAAGTAGGCCGGTAAAGGCCGGCGCCCACGCGCGCCCCTCTCCGCGTACGCAGATTCTACGTAGCGGAATTACCGAAATAGAACCTGTGGCGCGTTTCCTCTTAACCTTTTGTTAGGGAGATCGCGAGCAGGCACGAGGCACGATAAAACGCTGCCACGACCTGCCGGCAATGGAAGCAGGGCGCCATGTCTGCCGGCAACATAGGCAAATCAGCAGACGGTAACGTGGTCAGATTGCCGGATCCGTCGGCGGGACGGCATCGAGTGGTCGTTTCGCTGACCGAGGAACAATTGGCCGCTGCAGAAGGTTGGCGTTTGGCGAACGGAATTGCCGAACAGTCGGAAGCCCTGGGTGAGTTGATCCGCCTCGGCCTCCTTAGCGAGATCGCCAAGGTCTACCACCTTGTGACCGGCGATAACGAGACCGATCATCAGGAGATCGATGACCGGGCTGACGATGACAGGGGTGACGATGACCGGAAGTCGGACGGCCGGTCCGCCGCGGAGGAGCCCCCGACCGCCGCCTCGGCATTGCCAGAGCATCTCGATCGGTAGCCCGACCGCCTGATCCACTCGGTCGAATTACCGACCCCCAGAGCCGTCAGTCACGACTTGTCCGTGCGCGTGACCATCTTGCGGATCTTGCGCACGCCCAGTCCCACGAGAAGAGCGACGATCGGGATACTGACGGCCATAGTGATATCGGCGTCGACCGGAACGCCGATCGAACTCAGGCCCTTTGCTGCGTAGCCCACCAGACCGACGATGTAATAGGTCATCGCCGCGACGGACAGCCCCTCGACGGTCTGCTGTAGGCGAAGCTGCAGCTTGGCACGGCGTGCCAGGGACTCCAGCACGGCCTGGTTTTGGCGTTCGCGCGTCATGCCGACGCGCGTCGACAACAGGCCGGTGACCTGGGCGACCTGTTGGGACAGTGACTGCTGGCGTTCAGCGACCGCCTTGCAGGTGTTCATGGCGGGCGCCAGCCGCCGCTCGGTGAACTCCCCGAACGCCTGCAGACCCTGGATCCGGTCCTCCCGCAGGTCGACGATGCGGCGTTGGATAAGGTCGTAGTAGGCGGTGGCTGCGCTGAAGCGGTAGCGGGAGTCGGAGTCTCGGCTCGCGATCTCGGCAGCCAACCGCGTCAGCCGCTCCAGCAGCAGGGGCTCGTCGCTCTCCTCCGCGCTGGCCAGAGCTGCGGTAACTTGCGCTAGCTCCCGCTCGCAACGCGTCAGGAAGGGAACCAGCGCCCGCGCTACCGGCAACGCCATCAGCGCTAGAATGCGGTAGGTGTCGATTTCCAGAATTCGCTGCACCAAGCGCCCTGCCTGATACGGCGTTGTGCTGTGATCAAGCACCAGAAGGCGGCTGAAGCCGTCGCTGCCGATGCGGAAATCGGTCAGCGCCGTTGCCGATCCGCCGGCGACAGCCGCGCCGACCAGCGGGTTGCCACCAAAGAACCGCTCCGACAGACGATCATAGTCGGGCTCGTGATCGTGACGGCTTATCAATGCTGCATGAGTCGCAACAGCCGTCTCACCCGGCAGGGCCGACACCCAGTCCGCCGGAACCTCATCGATCGCCGGCTCCGCAAACGGGTCGGACGGGGCGCCATCGACAACGAAGGTGTAGCGGGTGAACTCGGTGTGACGTTCCCATGTCAGCCGGAACGGACCGAGGTTGACGCTGTAATGGTTGGCGCCCGAATTCGGCACCGGTTGGTCGAAACGGGACAGCAGCCCACACAGCCGATCCCATTCCTGGCCATGGGCGGCTGCGTCAGAAAACAATGCCAGGTACGTGATCCGCTTGGACGGGACGAGAGGTATCGGTGGCCGCGCGTGGACCTCGTCATTGAGTTGCTGGCGATGATGATGGTCCTGCGGCAGCTTGGCATCAGCCTTGCGGTCCGATGCGGGCTCCGCCTGTGGGGCGTCTGACCGAAGCGACATGACCGTTCCGTCCGATCTGCCGCAGAGGAAGAACCCAGCCTGGCCGCAATGGACGCGCCTTGCGTGCCGAAAGACCGCTCCCACTCGCGCGGCTCTGTAAACAGCTCAAGGCATCCGCCCGTATACGTGCTCAAGACTTAGCGCGCCGTTGGATGACGACAGCGGCGATCGACCGTTCACACGGCAACGGCGTGCAGGGCCTGTGCGGGGTCGAGATAGGTATCGAACGCCGAAGCGACGGTGCGCACGAGCGGGCGGAAGGCCTCCACCACTTCGATCCGCGTTCCGTCTATAACCGCTACGCCGTCGCCGACAAGGCGGCGGAGAAGGTCACGGTCAACGGCCAACATCCATGGATTGCAGTCCGGAGCGTAGGCGTCGATCCCGTCCACGGTGGCCAGATCCACCTGCAGGTCGCACATCAATCGCTCGATGACGGCGCGCCGCAAGCGATCCTCCGAACTCAGCCGTTTCCCACGGACGGTGGGTGTGCGCCCTTCGCGAACGGCCGATGCGTAGGCCGCAAGCGCCGGCACATTCTGCACATATCCTTCAGGAAGGGCTCCGATCGCGGAGGCGCCGAAGGCCAGGAGAGCGGCCCCGTCGTCGTCGGTGTAGCCCTGGAAGTTGCGGCGCAGCCGGCCCCCTGCCTGCTCCAACGCGAGGGGATCGTCGGACCGTGCGAAGTGATCGAGGCCGATGGCGACATAGCCGGCAGCGGTGAGCCCCTCACTGATGGCCCGCCACTGCCGCAGCCGCTCGGCACTACCGGGCAGGGCCTCGGCGTCGATAAGGCGCTGATGGCGCAGCCTCTGCGGTAGATGGGCATAGCCGAATGTGGCCAATCGGTCGGGCTGCAGTCTGAGGGATTCGGTGACCGTCCTGCGGCAGCCCTCGACGGTCTGATGCGGTAGGCCATAGACCAGGTCCAGGTTGATCCGGTCGATGCCAGCGTTCCGCAAACTGTCAACGGCCGCCGCGACGATCTCAAAGGGCTGTACGCGGTTGATCGCTTCCTGCACCTCCAGGTCGAAGGTCTGCACACCGAGACTGGCCCGGTTGGCTCCGGCTGCGGCCCAAGCCCGGGCCACGGCAGGCGTTACCAGCCGCGGGTCAAACTCGGCCGCCATCTCCGCATCCGGCGCGAAGTCAAAACGATCGCGCAACAAGGCGACGGTCTCTGCCAGATCCGCCGCTGGGATCAGGCTCGGTGTCCCACCGCCCCAATGCACATGGGCCACGCGTGCACGCCCGGGAAGCAGGCCGGCGACCAGCGCGATCTCTCGGCGCAGGTCCGCCATATAGTCGACGATCGGCCGGTCGCGGTGCGTGGCCTTGGTGTGGCAACCGCAATACCAACAAAGATCCCGGCAGAAGGGCACGTGAAGGTAGAGCGAAACGGGCCGATCCAGCACCAGTCGCGCCAGCCATTGGCGATAGTCACGCTCACCTGTCGCGGCGTCGAAATGGGGAGCGGTGGGATAGCTGGTGTACCGCGGAACCCGGCCGTTCTCGTACCGCAGGATTATGGCGTCGCTCATGGATGCACCAGTTGTCGAGCGTTAGTGACACATCTGACTGTAACACCAACCTGACAGCGCATCACGCGCCTTCGACCAAGGTTTGGCGACTTGTGAATGCCCCCTAGAGCGCGGCTCACCTTCGTCTTTGTTAGGCGCTGGGACTAAGACTCTGGCTGTCGGCGGAAGACGATCGTCAACTGCCCGATCAAGATGCGGAATTTCGTTACCGTCGCCCGGTTGATCAGCATGCCGTCGGAGAGCAGGAAGAACCAGTCGTCGAAATGGAGGACGAAGGTGCGGCCGAACATGCGTAAGGCAAAGTGATACTGCCAATGCAGAGAGTTGCCGTTGATAATGCCGTTGGCCGTACCCTTTACGCCATCCGTGCGCCCTGAGTATTGCTTGGCACCTTGCTTGACGATGGTCCAGGTGCGCGATTCTTCCTGGCCGTCGTAGTAGTGAAAATCTTCGACAAGGCTCAAGGTCTGCGTCTGAGCATCCCAGGTGCCGGTGATATCGACTTCGAACTGGCGCCGCAGTTTTCCAAAGCGGTCCTGAAACACGCCCCAGGCTTTGCATTGACCTGCAAAGTAGTCTTCCAGGCAAAGTTCAAGATCGCTTCTTTCCATCGTCTAACGCACCCTTTAGCGCATGCTTCCTGCCCCGGATGATACGCCGCCGATTTCGTTCCTCTCCACAACATGGAACAGGAAATGGACGCCCCGGTTCCTAGGTGATACGAACGGATGTGCCGCGCCGATCACCCTTGAGGGTTGAGACGCGAACGCGCTTCGGGCGCCGTGCCGACAGGCACTGAAATCACCAGAAGGTTGAACCATTCGCCAGCTCGTTATCGCCATTGCCGCAGTCGCCGCGATCGTTGCCGGTCTGACGCGGCTGCAGGATGCCCACACGGGTCTTGTCGTGACGCACCAGCGGGTCGGAGACATCCCGGTCTCGCTGTTCCGCATGGCGGAGCCGTCGTCCGGCCCGATGCCGGCCGTAGTGATTGCCCATGGCTTCGCGGGATCGCGACAACTCATGCAGCCATTCGCCGTCACCATGGCGCGCAACGGCTATGCCGCCCTGACCTTCGACTTCCCAGGCCATGGCCGACATCCCGCACCGATGCCCGGCAACATCGCCGATGTCGACATGCGCCACGGTGCCCTCGACGAAGCGTTGGATCAGGTCGTCGCCTTCGCCCAGGGGCTTGCCGAAACCGATGGCCGGCTGGCGCTGATCGGCCATTCCATGGGCGGGGACGTGGTCGTACGCCATGCCCGCGCACACCCGGCGGTCGCTGCGACGGTCGGCGTGTCGCCGTATCTGAGCGACATCGCCGCAGAGGGGCCAGGCAACTTTCTTGTCATCTACGGGGCGCTGGAGCCTGCGCATCTGCTGGACCAGGGGTATGCGCTTCTCCGCCAGGTTGCCGATGATCCGGTTGCCGAACGCGAAACCTATGGCAGCGTTGCCGATGGGACAGCCCGGCGACTGGTCCTGGCCGACGGCGTGGAGCATATCGGCGTTCTCTATAGCGGGCAGAGCCTCGACGAAGCGCTGACCTGGCTGGACCGTGTCTTCGCACAACAGGGCGACGGTTTCGTCGATCGGCGCGGACCCTGGCTCGGCCTGCTCTTTCTCGGCGTGATCGCACTGGCCTGGCCGCTTGTGCGGCTGCTTCCACAGGCCTCGTCCAACTTCGTCGGGGCCGGCCTTCCGTGGCGCCGCCTGCTGCCGTTTGCCGTTGCGCCGGCGCTGCTGACACCGCTTATCCTTTGGCAGTTGCCAACGGATTTCCTGCCGCTTCTGCTCGGCGATTACCTGGTCCTGCATTTCGGACTGTACGGCTTGCTGACCGCCTTGGGCCTGTGGCTGTCGGTCCGCACACGGGAGCCTGGGCCGGGCGGACGAACGGATATGGCCAAACTGGCGGTGCTGACGGCCGCAGCGGTCGCCTACGGGGTGGCGGCCATAGCCCTGCCCACGGACCGGTTCGTGACCGCATTCGTGCCGGGCGCAGAGCGGTGGCCGCTGGTTCTGGCGATGCTTGTGGGCACGACAGTCTATTTCTGTGCGGACGAATGGCTGACGCGCGGACCCGGCGCGCCCCGGGGTGCCTACGCCGTCACGAAACTCTGCTTCCTGGTGTCGCTTGGGCTGGCGATCGCCCTCAACCTGCACGAGCTGTTCTTCCTGATCATCATTATCCCGATGATCCTGGCATTCTTCGTCATTTACGGGCTGTTCAGCGCCTGGATCTACCGCCGCTGCCGACATCCGCTGGCGGGCGCCCTGGTCAGCGCCGTGGCGTTCGCCATCGCGATTGCTGTGACTTTCCCGACGGTCGCCCGTTAGGCCGGCGCCGACCCGCCGGGTCTGCTCCACTGGCGCCGGCCGAGGTCGATCAGATGGGCGACCAGGGCCGCCAGCAGGCTGAGCGCAATCCAGCCCCACCACGTTCCGGTCAGGGCGCAGCGCAGGGCCACGAGCAGGCCGGCGCCGGAAACCAGGACCGGCAGCAGGTCGCCCGGCGCAATGCCGCGGCCGGTCCGGCGATGGTGGCGCCACAACAGCACGCCCTCCACCAGCATGAGGGCGCGGATAAAGTCCACAAATCGGCCGCTGACGAAGAGTTCGCTCATCCCGCTTGTGCCCTGGTCCCTGCCGCAGCGGCATTCAGAAGGGCTCGTTCAGCCGCACGACGGTGAGGTTGAGGAAGGCGGCGAAGCTGACCCATAGAAGATAGGGAACGAGCAGGAGACTGGCCCGCCGTGCGTATGGCCAGAGAACCACGATCAGCAGCGCGACCGACAGCCAGAGAAAGGCAACCTCGATAATCGCAAAGTCGGGCCGTTGGAGACGGAAGAACAGCAGGCTCCACAGCACATTTAGGAGACCGTTGAGGGCGAACAGCCCGACCATCCATTCACGCTGCGACCGCCGTGTCGCCGCCTGCCATGCCATGGCCGCCGATAGGGCTGCCAGGGCGTAGATCACGGTCCAGGCCGGGGCGAACGCCCAGTCCGGCGGCTGCCAGGGCGGCTTTTGCAGGCTCTGGTACCAAGGGCCGATATCGGTGACGGTCCCGCCGAGCATGGCCACAAGCAGCGCCACCGCTCCGGCCGCGGCAACCGGCTTCCACGGAACAGCACGCACAGCGGTCATGAAGAAACCAGGCGAAACAGATGGGCAAGGTCCTTGAAGAAGATCCGCGCGTGGGCGACCGGCTTGCGCCTGACCAGCTCTTTGTTCATGTAGGCTTCCCAGGTCAGCTTCTGCACATCGGGATCGCGGCAGATGCTCACGAAGCGCTCCCGCCGCCGGTCGTTGGCGTACCAGAAGCGCTGCATAAGGCCGAGGATCCAGAACACCCGGCCATGCGCCTTCATGAAGCGCTTGCGGGCGGAAGCCAGCGCGCGAGTGTCGCCGGTGGCAAGGACGGTCTCGACCGCTTCGGCGGCGATCCGGGCACTGGCCATGGCGTAATAGATGCCTTCGCCCGAGGCGGGCGCAACGACGCCCGCCGCATCGCCGACCACGACGACATCGCGGCCATTGTCCCACCGCTTCAGGGGTCGCAAGGGGATCGGCGCGCCCTCGCGGCGGATCGTGCCGCAGCTATCCAGGCCCGCTGACTGACGCAGCGCGCCGACGGCCCCGCGCAACGAAAAGCCTTTGACCGCACTGCCGACGCCGACGCTGGTGGTGTCGCCATGGGGAAACACCCAGCCGTAGAAGTCCGGCGAGAGATGGCCCTGGTAGTAGACATCGCACCGCGCGCCGTCGAAACCCGACGCGGCCGTGCCGTTCGGAGATTGGACGATCTCATGATAGGCGAAGACGCACGGCACCTCTTTCGCCCCTGGAACCGCCAGTTTGGCGACGGCCGAACGCGCACCGTCGGCACCGATCACCGTGCGGGCGCGCACTTGGCGCAGTTCAGCATCGCCGGAGTCTCCCCGCACCCGGTAGTGCACCACGGCGGTGCCGTCATCGTCGCGCGTGAGGTCTTCGAACATGCCGGTTTCCCGAACGGCGCCGGCTGCCGCGGCACGGTCCCGCAGCCATTCGTCGAACACTTCGCGATCGACCATGCCGACGAAGCCGTTCTCGATCGGCATGTCGACGGCGCGTTCCGATGGGGCAACGATGCGAGCCGACCTCGCGCGCGCCACCAGCAGATAGTCCGGGATGTTGAAGTCCCGGATCAGCCGCGGCGGGATTGCACCGCCGCAGGGTTTGATCCGGCCGGCACGGTCGAGCAGCAGCACCGAGCGGCGCTGCCGGGCCAGGTCTTCCGCCGCCGTTGCGCCGGCTGGGCCGCCGCCGACGACGACCACGTCATAGGTGTCCGGGTGAACGTGCATGGCCACCTCTCCCATCGAATCCGTTCAGGCACCGTGCCCTGCGGCCAACATCCCGACCTCCGGCCGATCCGCCGTCGCCTTCGCCGCCTGACCGATGCGTGCCGCCAGCAGGGCGGAGACCACGAACAGAGCCGCCTCGCCAACGAACACGGTCGCATAGGCCGTCGCCGGTTCGCTGAACACGGCTCTGGTCAGGTCGATGGCGACGGTGCCGGCGAAGCCGCCGAGCCCGAAGGCGACGGCCTGTGCCGCGCCCCAGAGGCCCATGCGGACGCCCTCTCGCGATTTCCGCCCAGCGGCCACCAGCCCCATCATCGATCCGATGGCGGCGACGGCGAATGCCCCGTTGGCGACGCCAAGAACGAAGACCGAAATGCGCAAAGGCCAGTCCGGTGCCATCAAGCCGCCCACTGCCAATCCCAACAGGGCCGCAGCAGAAGCCGTGCATCCGCCGATGGTCCACGCGCGCAGCGATCCGAACCGTCCGCCGCCGATCGCGCTGCCCAGCACGGCGACCAGCAGCATGCCGACGAAGACGCCGCTGTGCTGGACGCTGGCCAGCTTGGTCGACTCTCCAGGCGTCAAGCCGAAGACGGTGCCGGCAAACGGCTCCAGGATCAGATCCTGGGCGCTGTAGGCGAGCATCGACACGAACACGAAGATAGCGAAGCGGCGCGCCTTCGGCTCGGCCCAAACCTGTCGTAAGGCTTCCCTGAACCCGGGCTGTGCCGGCGATGCTTCTGCAGCCGGCGCACTCGCACTGCCGGTTCCTTCGACACCCCACACACCGATCAGCGTCAGAAGGAACGCCACCGCCGACACGACGGCCGTCACCGCGACCAGCCGCGCCGGCGAGAAGGGATCGAGGAAATGTCCGGCGAGCGCCGCCGTGACAATGAACCCGGCGATCATCATCATCCACACGATGGTGGCCGCCGGAGCACGGCGTTTTGGGGCGGTGCGGATCGCCAGCAAGACGAGAAGCGATGTGCCGGCGGCACCGACCCCAATGCCGATCAGCGCAAAGGCAACGATCGCAAGCGCGATGCCGGCAAGCGGGTTCGTTCCCATCCAGGCGGTGGCGAGAGCGGCCCCGACGCCGCCTGCGGCCAGCGCTGCCATCCCGCCGATGATCCAGGGCGTGCGGCGGCCGCCGACATCCGAGCCATAGCCCCAGCGTGGCCTCAGCACCTGAACGGCATAGTGCAGCGCGACCAGGGCGCCGGGCAGCATCGCCGGCAGCATCCACTCCACCACCATGACGCGGTTCATTGTCGAGGTCGTCAGCACGACGATGGCACCAAGCGCCGTCTGCACTAGACCCAACCGGAAAATCCCGAGCCAGCCGAGTGACGGGGTCATGCGCCAACCTCCGGTATCAGCGAGCGCACGGCGAAGGCGCTGACAAGCATGCCGATGACGTAGAGCGTGGTGCCGGTCGCGTTGTACCAGGCGGCGAGGTCCGCAGGGCGGCGCAGCAGACGCACCATCAGAAAGACCTGCGCGAGCAGCAGGCCGGCCACGGCGGCGGCGTAGATCTCCCGCCCCCAGGCCGCGAGCAGCACGACAACGATCACCTGCGGTACGGCCATGACCACACAGGCCAGACGCGCCGCACCGTCGACGCCCAATTGGACGGGCAATGACCGGAGCCCTAGACGGCGATCGCCCTGCACCGACTTGAAGTCGTTGAGCGTCATGATCCCATGGGCGCCAAGACTGTAGAGCCCCGCGAGGCACAGGATTCGCCAGTCGGGAAAGGCGGCGGTCATGACAGCGGCGCCCGTGAACCAGGGCAGCCCCTCGTAGCAGGCCCCGACCGCGGCACATCCCCACCAGCCGTTACGCTTCAGCCGCAGAGGCGGTGCGCTGTAGGTCCAGGCGAAGACGAGCGCGACAACCGCCGCGGCAAACGCCCAGAGGCCAAGCAGAGCACCGACCACAAGCGAGACAAGGGACCAGGCGATGGCGATATGGAGCGCCGATTGCCCCGGCGCACGGCCGGACGGGACCGGGCGTTTGGGCTCGTTGATCGCGTCCACGTGACGATCGAACCAGTCATTGGCCACCTGGCTGGTGCCGCAGACCAGGGGGCCGGCCAATGCCACGCCCAGCAGCACGGCCGGCCACCGTTCGGCAATCGGGACGCCCGACGACACGACCCCGCAGCCGAATGCCCACATCGGCGCAAACCATGTGATCGGCTTCAGCAGCTCGACCACAGTCGCGGGCGATGGACGGGCAGGTGCCGCCGATGTGACCGCCGTATGTGTCATGAGTGTACAGTATAATTGACACCACAAAGTGTCAATCTATGTTGACAGTGCTGTTCGGCGGAAAACTGCGTCAAAGAGCACAGCCAAACATGCAGGTCCCAGGTTCAGCGCCGGTCTGACGGAAGCCGACCGGCGGACCCATGCTAGCGGTCGTCTTCCGGGGGCCCGTCGCCCAGCCCGTATCGACGGAGCTTCGCATAGAGGCTCTGGCGGCTCAGGCCCAGCATGGGCGCCGCCGACGTGCGATTGTCGCCCGTCAGCTCCAAGGCCGCCTCGATGCACAGGCGCTCGATCACGTCCGTCGTCTCGCGCACGATATCCTTCAGCGACACGCGGCCGACCAGGCCGGTCAGCTGCTCGACGGAGTGGGGAAGGTCCCGCTGGACATGCGACTCGATGATCGATCGGCGGCCGATGCCCCTAATCACGAACCCGATGCACTGGGTGGAGCCGTTCGGCACCGAGACTGCCGAGATCTCCACCCCCTCTGTGGAGCCGTACTCGCCACGGATGATCGTCCCGAAGTGGCGCACCGCCCCATGTTCCTTGAGGTTTGCCAGCAGCACCTTCAGATCGACGCCGGGGCGGCCAATCCAGCGATCGAGAGGCTCGCCACGCACCTGCTCGCCGGTCGCCAACTGGGCAAGGTCGAGGAAGGCCGAGTTGACGGTCAGGATGCGCAGGTCCGCACCGGTGACCACAAAGCCGTCGGGAATGTTCTCGATCACTCTCGTCAGGGGCGCCTTTGACGTCGACGCGTCTTCCTCCGGCGCGCTGGCTCCCGCGGCGGTAAGCCGGACCAGGAAATGTGAGGCGCGCTCTTGTCGGAACAGGGATGCGGAAAAGGTACACTCCCTGCCGTTGGCAAGACGAACCTGCACATCGTCGGCGCGTCCGGCGGTACGGACGATCGCCAGTTGAGCCTGAATTGCCGGGTGGGCGTCCGGATCGAACAGATCGAGGAAGGTGCCTCCTTCCTTGTCCTCAGCGGCACCGATCAGCCGCTGGGCAGCCGGATTCGCCTCCACGATCTTCTGGGTGGCAGCATCGACGATCACGACCGCTTCCGAGGCGAGCTGAAACAGCAGCCGATAGCGGGTTTCGGCATGCCGCAGCCTGGCATATTCCCGCTCCATCATCTGCTGGACATTGACCAAGCGCTGCTGAAGCGCCGAGAGAGCACGCAGGTCGCGGCCAACGGCGACAATGCGACCGTCATCACCCACCCGCAGTGCCACGTACCGAATCGGGACATCGCTGCCCTGGGCCGAGGGATGATTGACCTGCCGGGACCGGGACACGGGTTTCGCCGTTGCCTCGTTCAGCATGTCTTCGATCTTCTCCCGGCTCTCGCCGGTGACCGTGTCAATCCAGGGCTGGCCAAGCCAGACGGCGAACCCTTCCTGCGAGAGGTCCTCGCTGCCAGTGGCGATGTCGCAGATGACGCCCGAACGGTCGACGACCAATGCGATGTCCGCGGCGGCGGCGATCAGCTTCGCCGCCACCTCAGCATCCAAGTCTCCAAGCGACTGCTTTGGAGATTGGAATTGTTGCACCCCATTGTGAGCGGCCGCCGTCTGCATGGCCACGACACATTCCCCACTGTAAGACGCCGAACTCAGCGGCATTCCTCTCCACAACGAAACAGGTTTTCGGCTTGAGTTACTGCGCTGCGCCCGTCGGCTGCCGTGGCATCCGCACCAACGCTAGCCGCGTAGTCCGGATGCTCGATGAAGACTTGACCCCCTACTATCACGCTTATCTTTCGATTACACGAACATTTACGGATCGACGGGATCAGCGAAGTGAGCGGCTGAAGATCACGGTCGTGACTGACAGACAGACCCACCAGAGCGTAATGCTGGTCATGAACAGCCGCCAGCAGCTCGTCATTGCAGGCCATCGGTCCGCCGTCAACCTCCCAGCCGGCCCGCCGGAACAACTCCTCCACCACGAATATGCCGAACGTGTGCTGTTCACCAGGCATCGGCGTCAGCAACGCCCTTCGGCCATCGTTTCCCACGCTGACTTTGCCCTCGAGCGCCGGACCGAGGTCCCGCAGCATCAGCTGGAGCCGCGACAATCCGATTGTCACATCGGCGAAATCGCACAAGTCCGCCAACCACCAATCACCGAGCATGCGGGCCGCAGGCGCCATGACATCGAGCAAGAGCGTCTCCAGCCCCAAACCGCGATCCCGCATCGCTTCAACAAAGGCGGCTGCCTCTGCCGGGTTCTGCTGGATCAGCAAGCGGGCAAAGTCGGCAACATCCTCCTCAACGGGCGACGCCTCCCGGCACTGCTCGTCCGTCAGCAAGAGAGGCTCGCACGCATGTGCCAGTACCAGGCGGGGAATGATCTCCCCTTCGATCATGCGCGCCAGTTGCGCAAGGTCACCCCTGTCATCCTTGCCGTTGCCTCGCGCCGCGCCGTTTACACGCGCCGCCAAGCCCGCATCGGTATGACCGTTTACCCTTTTCGACCGTCT
Source organism: Anaerolineae bacterium (assembly GCA_028285185.1). Lineage (GTDB taxonomy): Bacteria > Pseudomonadota > Alphaproteobacteria > DSM-16000 > Inquilinaceae > JACKIG01. The sequence continues at coordinate 15,403 of JANQQD010000141.1, forward strand.
AGGGTCCCTGGAGGTTCCGTTGCTGCGTACCGTCGTCTGATCACCTGACCGGAGACCTCCTTCTATAGGAGGTTCACTTTCCCCGATCCAACTACCCTTTGCTTCGATCGCCTGTCGAGAGTCGACCATCGGTAGTTTCCTCCCCCGGTTTTTACCCCCTTGAAATATCCTTCCTTTCCGGATCTGCCCCGCCAGGAGGCAGCCGTTCTGGGGCCGATCGTGTCTAACGACCGATTTGTATGATCGTTCTAACACAATCTAACAAACTGACCGATGATCATGACAGAAAATCACCTTCCCAATCGACGGGATAGACTGTCGCAGGCATTAGATCGCATTGCCGCAGATGCGTAAAGCAAAATTTACGTCTAGTTTGATTGACAGTTGCGTGGTGCGGTCATAGAGTCCGTCTAATCACGCCGGGCGGCACGCTTCATGCGTGAACAGCCCGGCGGCAGGGACGGAAGCGATGCTGCGAAATCAAGCCGGAAGCGCTCGGACACGAACCCTGTACACCGCTGAGCAGCGTCGCCGGCGCGACGCCTCTCCATGGACGATCGTGCAGGGTGTGCTGGCGCCGCTGCAGTTTGTCGTCTTCCTGGTCAGCCTCTGTCTGGTCCTGCGCTATCTCGCAACCGGCGAGGGCCTGGCCGCGGCCACGGCATCGATCGTGGTCAAGACGCTCGTGCTCTATACGATCATGGTCACCGGCTCGATCTGGGAGCGGGACGTCTTCGGCCAGTACCTGTTCGCCCCGGCCTTCTTCTGGGAAGACGTCGTCAGCATGGGCGTACTGGCCCTGCACACGGCCTATCTGGTCGTTCTGGCCGCCGGATGGCTGGGTCCGGCCGGTCAGATGGCGCTCGCGCTGGCGGCCTACCTGACCTACGTCATCAACGCGGCGCAGTTCCTCTTGAAGCTGCGGGCAGCGCGCCGCCAATCGGATGCCGACCTGTCGGCCGCCATGGCGATGGGGACGGCGAAGTGAGCGGCCCGTCCGTGCTCGCACCGTCGCCGTCCCGGCAGGGATGTGCCGAGATCACGGTGCTGCGCGAGCGCGGGCAGCGCGAAGTGTTCTGCGGCCTGACCGGCATCATCTGGCTGCATCGCAAGATCCAGGATGCCTTCTTCCTGATCGTCGGCTCGCGCACCTGCGCGCACCTGATGCAGTCGGCCGCAGGCGTAATGATCTTCGCCGAACCCCGCTTCGCCACGGCGGTGATCGAGGAGCGTGACCTCGCCGGCCTCGCCGACGCGAACGAGGAGCTGGACAAGGTCGTCGGCCAGTTGCTGGAACGGCGGCCCGACATCCGTCTCTTGTTCCTCGTCGGCTCCTGCCCGTCGGAGGTCATCAAGCTGGACCTGTCCCGGGCTGCGTCCCGCCTGTCGCAGACCTTCGCGCCCCAGGTGCGCATCCTCCACTATTCGGGCAGCGGGATCGAGACGACCTTCACGCAAGGCGAAGACGCCTGCCTTGCGGCCGTGGTCCCCGAGTTGCCCGCGGCGGCGCCCCATGAGGCCGACCGGCTGCTGGTGGTCGGGGCCCTGCCGGATATCGTGGAGGACCAGTTCCGCCGGCTCTTCGAGGCTCTTGGCATCGGGCCGGTCGATTTTCTGCCCTCCCGCAGTGCAACGGCGCTTCCTCCGGTTGGCGGCAGCACACGTTACCTTCTGGCGCAACCCTTCCTTGCCGACACGGCGCGGGCGCTAGAGGGCCGCGGTGCCCGCCACCTGCCGGCGCCGTTCCCGTTCGGCGTCGACGGGACGACCGGGTGGCTGGCAGCTGCCGCCAATGCGTTTGGCGTCGGCGATGCGCATCTTCGCCGTGTCGTCGCGCCGGCGGAACAGCGCGCGCGCACGGCGCTTGAGCGGTATCGCCGACAGCTCTCCGGCAAGCGCATCTTCTTCTTCCCCGACTCCCAGCTTGAGGTGCCGCTGGCCCGCTTCCTGGCGCGCGAGATGGGCATGCACCTGGTCGAGGTCGGCACGCCCTATCTGCACCGCCAGCACCTCGCCGCCGAGATCGACCTGCTGCCGGACGGCACCGTCTACAGCGAGGGGCAGGACGTCGACCGCCAGCTTGACCGCTGCCGCAGCGCGCGCCCCGATCTGGTCGTCTGCGGCCTCGGGCTCGCCAATCCGCTGGAGATCGAGGGCATCACCACGAAGTGGTCCATCGAGCTCGTGTTCTCGCCGGTGCACGGGTACGAGCAGGCCGGCGACCTTGCCGAGCTGTTCGCCCGCCCGTTAGTGCGCCGCGACAGGCTGGAGGTCTAGGCCCATGCAGCTCACGGTTTGGACATACGAAGGCCCCCCGCATGTCGGCGCGATGCGCGTCGCGACTGCCATGGAGGGCGTGCACTATGTGCTGCACGCGCCGCAGGGCGATACCTACGCCGATCTTCTGTTCACGATGATCGAGCGGCGGAAGAAGCGCCCGCCGGTCACCTATACCACCTTCCAGGCGCGGGACCTGGGCAGCGACACGGCGGAGATCTTCAAGACCGCCGCCAGCGAGGCGTTCGACCGGTTCAAGCCGCAGGCGATGCTGGTCGGCGCATCGTGCACGGCCGAGCTGATCCAGGACGATCCGGGCGGCCTGGCCCGCGCGCTTAACCTGCCGATCCCGGTCGTGCCGCTGGAGCTTCCGTCTTACCAGCGCAAAGAGAACTGGGGGGCGTCGGAGACCTTCTACCGGCTGGTCCGCACGCTCGCCGGCCCCAGCGCGCCGCCGCCGGGCACACCGCGCGCCGAGCGCAAGCCTGGACAGAGGCCGCGGTGCAATCTGTTGGGCCCGACCGCGCTCGGCTTTCGGCACCGCGACGACGTCACCGAAATCACGGATCTGCTGGGGCTGCTGGACATCGACGTCTCTGTGGTCGCGCCGCTCGGGGCGGCACCTGCGGACATCGCCAGGCTGGGCGAGGCGGATTTCAACATCGTGCTCTATCCGGAGATCGCCGAGACCGCAGCGCGCTGGCTGGAACGGGCCTTCGGGCAGCCCACCGTGAAGACCGTGCCGATCGGCATCAGTGCCACGCGGGAATTCGTCGTAGAAGTCGCGAAGCTGGCCGACGTTGATCCGATGCCGGTGCTCTCAGGTCAGCGCTCACGCCTGCCCTGGTACTCCCGCTCCATCGACTCGACCTATCTGACGGCCAAGCGGGTCTTCATCTTCGGCGATGCCACCCACGCCGTCGCCGCGGCCCGGGTGGCCGACGAAGAACTCGGTTTCACCGTGGTCGGGCTCGGCACCTATGCCCGCGAATTCGCGCGCAACGTGCGGGCCGCCGCCGAGACCTATGGCGTCGAGCCGCTGATCACGGACGACTATCTGCAGGTCGAGGCCAAGATCGCCGAGCTGCAGCCGGAACTGGTGCTCGGCACGCAGATGGAGCGGCACATCGCCAAGCGGCTCGGCATTCCCTGCGCCGTCATCTCCGCGCCGGTGCATGTGCAGGACTTCCCGGCCCGCTACTCGCCGCAGATGGGCTTCGAGGGTGCGAACGTCCTCTTCGACACCTGGGTCCATCCGCTGACGATGGGGCTTGAGGAACATCTGCTGACGATGTTCCGCGAGGATTTCGAATTCCACGACGATGCCGGCCCGTCGCATCTGCCGCCGGCCGCCGGGGACGTGGGAGCCGGGCCCGCGGACGCAAGACCGGACGATCCCATCGGCTGGGCGCCCGAGGCAGAACAGGAGCTGAAAAAGGTCCCCTTCTTCGTCCGCGGCAAGGCGCGGCGCAACACCGAACGGTTCGCCCAGGACATGGGCGTGGCCACCATCACCGTCGACACGCTGTACGATGCCAAAGCGCATTTCGGCCGCTGACCCGACGCCGATCCGGGTCGTCATCGTCACGCTGGACAACCACCTGTCCAGCGCGACGGAGCGGGCTGAGCGCGCTTTGCGGAAAGGCCTGCCGGGCCTGACGCTCAGCCTGCATGCGGCCGCCGAATGGGCCAGCGATCCGGACGCGCTTGAGCGCTGCCGCGCCGATGTCGCGGCCGGCGACATCGTCATCGCGACGATGCTGTTCATGGAAGAGCATATCCGGCCCATTCTGCCCGCACTGCAGGCCCGTCGGGACCAGTGCGATGCGATGGTCGGTGCACTATCGGCGGCCGAAGTCGTGCGCCTCACCCGGCTCGGCCCCTTCTCCATGGACGGTAACGCCTCAGGCGCGATCGCCTGGCTGAAGCGGTTCCGCGGCAGTGCGAAGAAGGGACAGACCTCGGGCGCACGCCAGATGGCCCTCTTGCGCCGGCTGCCGAAGCTGCTCCGCTTCATCCCCGGCACGGCGCAGGACGTGCGGGCTTATTTCCTGACCCTGCAGTATTGGCTGGCGGGCTCCGACGAGAATGTGGCCGGCCTGGTGCGCTATCTGATCGGTCGTTACGCCGCCGGCCCGCGCCAGCGTCTGCGCGATGTCGTCAAAGCGGCGGCACCGATCGACTATCCCGAAGTCGGCCTCTATCACCCGCGCCTGAAGGAGCGCGTGACCACGCGCGTCTCGACGCTGCCCAAGCCGTCCGGCGGGCACCGCGGCACCGTCGGCCTGCTGGTGATGCGGTCCTACGTGCTGGCCGGCAACACCGCCCATTACGACGGCGTGGTCGCAGCGCTGGAGGCGCGGGGGCTGGCCGTGGTGCCCGGCTTTGCCAGCGGCCTCGACGCGCGCCCCACGGTGGAAGCGTTCTTCATGAAAGACGGGCGGCCCACGGTCGACGCCGTGGTGTCGCTGACCGGCTTCTCCCTCGTCGGCGGGCCGGCCTACAACGACGCCAAGGCGGCCGAAGACATGCTGGCCGCGCTGGACGTTCCCTATCTCGCCGCCCAGGCGGTGGAGTTCCAGACGCTGGAGCAGTGGGCGGCGTCGGACCACGGCCTGATGCCGGTCGAAGCCACGATGATGGTTGCGATTCCGGAGCTGGACGGCTCCACCGGCCCAATGCTGTTCGGCGGCCGGTCGGCCGCTGCGCCCGAGGGGCAGGCGCGGGACATGCAGCCGCATGCCGAGCGCGCTGCGATGCTGGCGGCGCGGGTCGACCGTCTGATCTCGCTGCGCCGGACGTCACTGGCGGACCGCCGGGTCGCCATCGTGCTGTTCAACTTCCCGCCGAACGCGGGCGCGGTCGGCACGGCGGCGCATCTCTCCGTCTTCGCGTCCCTGCACAACACGCTGCGCGCCCTCGATGTCACCGGCTATGACGTGGACGTGCCGGACACGGTCGATGCGATGCGCGACCGGCTGTTGCACGGCAATGCCGAGCGCTTCGGGACACAGGCGAATGTGCACGCCCGCATCCCGGCCGACGATCATGTCAGGCGGGAGCCGCACCTGCGGGAGATCGAGGCGCAATGGGGCCCGGCACCCGGCCGCCAGCAGAGCGACGGTGCCGGTCTTTTCGTGCTCGGTGCGCAGTTCGGAAAGGTCTTCGTCGGACTTCAGCCGGCCTTCGGCTACGAAGGCGATCCGATGCGCCTGTTGTTCGAGAAGGGCTTCACCCCGACCCACGCATTCTCAGCCTTCTACCGCTATCTGCGGGAAGATTTCCGGGCCGATGCCGTGCTGCATTTCGGCACCCACGGGGCGCTGGAGTTCATGCCGGGCAAGCAGGCCGGCCTTTCGGCGGAATGCTGGCCAGACCGGCTGATCGGCGACCTGCCGAACCTCTATCTCTATGCGGCGAATAATCCGTCGGAAGGAACGATCGCCAAGCGGCGCGCAGCGGCAACCCTGATCAGCTATCTCACCCCGCCGCTGACCCATGCCGGCCTCTATCGCGGGCTGATCGACCTCAAGGCCTCCATCGAGCGCTGGCGCAGCCTGCCGCCGGAAGCTTCGGCAGAGCGAACCGACCTCGCCCTCCTGATCCAGGCCCAGGCGTCCACGGTCGATCTTGCGGCCGCGGAGCCGGAATGGACAGGAGAGGCGGGGAGCGAGATCGCCAGGCTCGGCAGCGCGATCCTGGAGCTGGAAGAGACACTGATCCCAGATGGCCTGCATGTGGTCGGCGAAGCCGGCTCCGTCGAGGCGCGCGTGGAGACCCTGCTGGCCATGGCCGAGGCTTCGCATGGCGAACGGCCACCCCAGGCGAGCGTCGAGGCCCTGGTCAGAGGCGCTACACCGGAACAGGCGCTGTCCGCCGGTGAAGACGGCACGGAGGCCCATCTGCCGGTGCTGCGCGATCTGGCGGAAACCGCGCGGCTCTTGGCGGAGAACCGCGAGGTCGACGCGATCCTCCATGCCCTCGACGGTCGCTTCGTCCGCCCCGCACCGAGCGGCGACCTCTTGCGCGCACCGGCCATCCTGCCGACCGGACGCAACCTGCACGGCTTCGATCCCTTCCGCATGCCGAGCGCTTTCGCCCAGGCCGATGGCGCCCGGCAGGCCGACCGCCTGCTGGCCCGGCACCAGGCCGACGGCATGGGGCTGCCGGAAACCGTCGCGCTGGTGCTCTGGGGTACCGACAACCTGAAGAGCGAAGGCGGCCCGATCGCGCAGGCGCTGGCGCTGATCGGCGCGCGGCCGCGCTTCGACGGGTTCGGGCGGCTGGCCGGCGCCGACCTGATCCCGCTTTATGAACTGGGTCGGCCACGCATCGACGTGCTGATCACGCTGTCGGGCATCTTCCGCGACCTGCTGCCGTTGCAGACCAAACTGCTGGCGGAAGCGGCGTTCCTGGCCGCCGAGGCGGACGAGCCGGTGGAGCAGAACTTCGTGCGCAAGCACGCGCTGGCTTATCAGGCGGCCAATGGCTGCGATCTGGAAACGGCCGCATTGCGCGTCTTCAGCAATGCCGACGGCACCTACGGATCCAACGTCAACCAGCTGATCGACAGCGGCTGCTGGGCCGACGAGGACGAGCTGGCCGAGACCTATACGCGGCGCAAGTGCTTCGCCTATGGCCGCAACGGCCGGCCGGCGCGGCAGTCGGAACTCTTGCAGTCCGTGCTGTCGGGTGTGGAGCTTGCCTATCAGAACGTCGACTCCGTCGAACTCGGCATCACGACGATCGACCACTATTTCGACACGCTGGGCGGCATCAGCCGCGCCATCGGCCGTGCCCAGGGCGATCCGGTGCCCGTCTATATCGGCGACCAGACGCGCGGCGAGGGCAGGGTGCGGACGCTGGCCGAACAGGTGGCCCTGGAATCTCGCACGCGCACGCTCAATCCAAAGTGGTACGAGGCCATGCTGCAGCACGGCTATGAGGGCGTGCGCCAGATCGAAGCGCAGGTGACCAACACCATGGGCTGGTCGGCCACGACCGGTCAGGTCGCGTCCTGGGTCTATGAGCGGCTGAGCGAGACCTACGTGCTCGACCGCGAGATGCGCGAGCGCATGGCCGCACTCAATCCGACGGCCTGCGTCAAGGTCACGAACCGCCTTCTGGAAGCGCATGAGCGCCAGTACTGGTCGCCCGATCGGTCGGTGATCGATGCGCTGCGCGAGGCGGGCGAAGAGCTGGAAGACAGACTTGAGGGCATCGGTGTGGAGGCCGCGGCATGACGATAATGAGCAAGCCGCCTCTGGCGGGCGGTGGCGGGCCCCGGCGCGCTGACGGCGAAGGCAGCGTTCAGGTCCATATGGAGACCGGCCCCGATATCGGCACGGCCAAGGTGTTCGCCGTCTACGGCAAAGGCGGCATCGGCAAGAGCACGACGTCCTCGAACCTCTCCGTCGCGTTCTCCAAGCTCGGCAAGCGGGTGCTGCAGATCGGCTGCGACCCCAAGCACGACAGTACCTTCACGCTGACCAAGCGGCTGGTGCCCACGGTCATCGACGTCCTGGAGTCCGTGCAGTTCCACACCGAAGAGCTGCGGATCGAAGACTTCGTCTACGAAGGCTACAACGGCGTCATGTGCGTCGAGGCGGGCGGCCCGCCGGCGGGCACCGGCTGCGGCGGCTATGTGGTCGGTCAGACGGTGAAGCTGCTGAAAGAGCACCACCTGCTGGAAGACACCGATGTGGTGATCTTCGACGTGCTGGGCGATGTGGTGTGCGGCGGCTTCGCCTCGCCGCTGCAGCATGCCGAGCGGGCCCTGATCATCACCGCCAACGATTTCGACAGCATCTTCGCCATGAACCGTATCGTGGCCGCGATCCAGGCCAAGGCGCGCAACTACGATGTGCGCCTCGGCGGCGTGATCGCCAACCGCAGTGCGGCGACGGATGAGATCGACCGCTTCAACGATGCCATCGGCCTGCAGCGTCTGGCCCATTTCCCGGACCTGGACGTTATCCGGCGCAGCCGGCTGAAGAAATCGACGCTGTTTGAGATGGACCCATCACCGGAACTGGAAGCGGTGCAAGCCGAATACCTGCGGCTGGCGGCAACGCTGTGGGCGGGCACCGAGCCGCTGGCAGCGACGCCGATGAAAGACCGCGACATCTTCGATTTCCTCGGGTTCGACTGATGCACACGCTTTCCTACCAGCACCGCCGCAGCCAGCTTGAGGCCTATTTCGACCGCACTGCCGTCGAGGCCTGGTCGCGGCTGACCTCGGACGCGCCGGTCAGCCGCATCCGCGCGACGGTACGCGCCGGCCGCGACCGCATGCGGGCGACGCTGCTGGACTGGCTGCCGGTGGATCTGAGCGGCTGCCGCGTGCTGGATGCAGGCTGCGGCACGGGCGCATTCGCCGTAGAGGCCGCCCGGCGCGGGGCTGAGGTCGTTGCGGTCGACCTGTCACCGACCTTGGTCGGCCTCGCCCGCGAACGCCTGCCCAGTGATTTGGGCGCCGGCACGGTGGAGTTCCGCGTTGGCGACCTGTGCGACGCCGATCTTGGGTCGTTCGACCATGTGGTCGCCATGGACTCGCTGATCCACTACCGCACAGCCGACATGCTGGCGACACTCGCAGCGCTCAGGGCGCGCTGTGGCACGTCGCTGCTGTTCACCTTTGCGCCGCGGACGTCGGCGCTGGCCGCCATGCATCTGGTCGGCCGACTGTTCCCGCGGGGCAACAGGGCGCCGGCAATCGAGCCCGTCGCGGAAAAGGCACTGCATCGGGCGCTCGGCTCGCAGGCGGACTTCGCCGAGTGGCGGCTGGCCAGGACCGAGCGCATCGTCAGCGGCTTCTATACCTCTCAGGCGCAGGAGTTGCGACGCGCATGAGCAGGCTCAACGACACGCTCGCCCGCGCGTGGCTTCAGCTCGGCCCACGGTTCCTGCCGTTCGCCGATGCCGCCACGGAAGAGCTGCCGTTGGGCCGCCTGCTGCGACTGTCGCTGTTCCAGGTTTCCGTCGGCATGGCGGTCGTCCTGCTGACCGGCACGCTGAACCGCGTGATGATCCTGGAGATGGGGATCCCCGCCTGGACGGTTGCGGTTGTCGTGGCGATCCCGCTTCTCTTCGCGCCGCTTCGCGCCCTGATCGGCCACCGGTCGGACACCCATCGCTCGATGCTGGGCTGGCGGCGTGTGCCCTATATCTGGATGGGCACGCTGGTGCAGTTCGGCGGGCTGGCGATCATGCCCTTCGCGCTCCTGGTGCTGTCCTCCGACACCGGCTATCCGGACTATCTCGGCCAGGGTGCGGTCGGCTTGGCGTTCCTTCTCGTGGGTGCCGGACTGCACACGACCCAGACGGCCGGCCTGGCGCTGGCGACCGATCTGGCGCCGGCCGAAGCGCGGCCGCGCGTTGTGGCCCTGCTCTACGTCATGCTGCTTGTCGGCATGATGGTCAGCGCGCTCGGCTTCGGTGCGCTGCTTGCCGACTTCAGCCACCTGCGGCTGATCCAGGTGATCCAGGGCGCGGCCGTGGCCACCATGGTGCTGAACGGCATCGCGCTGTGGAAGCAAGAGGCACGGGATCCGGCGCGCACCGCGCCAGGGCGGCCCCGAACGAGCTTCCGTACGGCGTTCCGCACGTTCTGCCAGGGCGGCCGCTCGGTGCGGCTGCTGGTGGCTGTTGGACTGGGGACGGCCGCCTTCAGCATGCAGGATGTCCTGCTGGAACCCTATGGCGGCGAGATCCTGAACCTCTCGGTCAGCGCCACGACAACGCTGACGGCCCTGCTCGCCGGCGGCAGCCTGGTGGGTCTCGCGCTCGCCGCGCGGATGCTCAGCCGTGGCGGCGAGCCGCATCGCCTGGCGGCGCTCGGCGTGCTCGTCGGGATCGTGGCGTTTTCCGCGGTGATCTTCGCGGCTCCCTTGGCATCGCCGCTGCTGTTCCGCATCGGCACGGCGCTGATCGGCTTTGGCGGGGGGCTGTTCGCGGTCGGCACGTTGACGGCGGCGATGGCATTGGCCGATTGCGGCAAGAGCGGCCTGGCGCTCGGTGCCTGGGGCGCCGTGCAGGCAACGGCCGCCGGTGGCGCCATCGCGCTCGGCGGCGCCATCCGCGATGCCGTGTCCGGCCTCGCGTCGGCTGGCGCTCTGGGCCCCGCACTGACCGACCCCACCGTTGGCTACAGCGTCGTCTACCACATCGAGATCGCACTGATGTTCGCAACACTGGCCGCGATCGGCCCACTGGTTCGCCTGGCGCAAAGCGAACCCCTGCGATCACCGTCCAGATTCGGCCTGGCCGAGCTCCCAGGCTAGCCTTCAGCGGAGGTCCATCATGCCGACAGGCGCCATCACCAACGAAATCGACGTCGCTCAGCTCGTTCTTTACGCCTTCTGGATCTTCTTCATCGGTCTGATCATCTACCTGCGTCGGGAAGACCGGCGCGAAGGCTATCCGCTCGAAGCCGACGCCACGGAACGGGGATGGTCGGCCAAGCCCAACGCGTTTCCGTCCCCCGCCAGTCCGAAGGTCTTCAACCTCGAGAGTGGCGAGAAGATAGTGATCCCCTCAGTCAAGCCCGAAGCGCGTGAGATCGCCGCCAAGCCGGCCGACCGATATCCGGGTGCACCGCTGGTGCCAACCGGTGACCCGATGCTGGATGCCGTGGGACCGGCCTCCTATGCCCTCCGGGCGGACGAACCCGACCACACCTTCGAAGGCGAACCCAGGATCGTACCGCTGCGCGTGGCCACCGACTTTTCCGTCGACTCGCGGGACCCCGACCCTGTCGGCATGCAGGTGGTGGGGGCGGACGGCGAGGTGGCGGGCACCGTCGCCGATGTCTGGATTGATCGGGCCGAGTTCATCGCCCGCTATTTCGAGGTCGAGGTGGGGACAGCCGCGACCGCAGCCACGGAAACGGTCAGCTCAGAGGCCGCCAGCGCAGAGACAGCGCCAGCGGACGGCGCAGAGGCTGAAGCCGCGCCGGTGGAGTCTGCTGCGCCCGTTGAGGCAGCGCCCGCGGCCGCACATCGGGTGCTGCTGCCCGTGCCGTTCCTTTCGCAGATCAACGCGAAGCTGGGCCAGATCAGGGTCGAGTCCATCATGGCCCACCACTTCGCCGGCGTTCCGACCCTGCGGAACCCGGACCAGGTGACCCTGCTGGAGGAAGACCGCATCTGCGCCTACTACGGCGGCGGTCATCTCTATGCCCACCCATCCCGACAGGAGCCGCTGCTGTGAACCATCACGACGACTTCGCCTTTGAACCGGTGCGGGGGCTGCCCGAGCGGCTTCCGCCTGGCGAGACGATCGTCTGGCAGGGTGCGCCGGACTGGAAGGCGATGGCGCGCCGTGCCTTTCACATCCGCAAGATCGCCGTCTATTTCGGCGTGCTCGCCGCCTGGCGGTTCACTGCGAACCTCTATGACGGCGAGGGCATGGCGGCCGCGATCGGCGCGGCGGCGCTGATGATGGTGCTGGGTGCCGTGGCAATCGGCCTGTTCACGCTGTTCGCCTGGCTGACGGCGCGAACCACCGTCTACACGATCACCAACAAGCGGCTTGTCCTGCGCTTCGGCATCGCGTTGCCGATGACGATCAATCTGCCGTTCCGTTCGGTTAAATCGGCGTCGCTCAAGCTCCGTGCCGATGGCACGGGCGACATCCCGCTGGCCCTCGTGGACGGTCAGCGGATCGCGTACTTCATTCTGTGGCCCCATTCCCGGCCCTGGTACTTCGGCAAGCCCCAGCCTTCGCTGCGCAGCGTCCCGGATGCAGAAGCCGTGGCCCGGCAACTGGCCGAAGGTCTGGCCAACACGATCAGCGAGCGATCGCCGGCGCCCGCAACGAAGACGTCATCCAGGTTGTCTGCGGCAATCCCTGGCAAGCATGCCTCGACAGCCGAGACGGCGGGGCAGCCCGCCAATGCGGCTGCGTGACGGCGATGCGGCCGGCTGAAGCGCGGATCGGGAGGAAAGGATGAGCGACCCATTTCGCAGCACCCAGTTCCCCCGCGGCGCGCTGATCGGCGCGGCGGTGATGATCGTGATTGCGATCGGTGCTGCATCCGCCGGACGCCTGGGCCTGTTGAGCGTGGATGAAGGGCACGACGGCCAGGCGGTGGCCAGCCGCGACTTGCGCTTCGAAGACCGTGCAGACGGCAGTGTCGCGGTGGTCGACGTGGCCGCGGGGCAGTCGATCGAGGTCCTGACGCCCGGATCGGACGGCTTCATGCGCGCCACCCTGCGCGGCCTGGCCCGCGATCGCAGAAGCCTGGGCATCGGCGCCGAGCCGCCCTTCCGCCTGACCTTGTGGGAGGACGGCCGGCTGTCGCTGGAGGACCCGTCGACGGGCAGGAACGTGGCTCTGGAAGCCTTTGGTGCGACCAATGCGCAGGCCTTTGCGCGACTGCTGACCGCTGGAGAGGGCGTGCAATGATCTCAACCCTGGCTCTCACTCGGCAGCGCTTCGACGTGCCCTGCATAGTCGAAGTGGAGTGCAGCGCGGAAAGCCTGCACGCCCATGTGGTTTTCGACGACGACGTCGCGATCGGCCCGGGCGACGAAGTGCTGGTGCACGGCGCACCCGTGCGGGTCGGCTTCGGCGAGAGCCGTGTCATCCGTCGTCAGGCGACCGTCGTGCGGGCAAGCGGCCTGTCGCGGCTGTGGACCCGGCTGACCGGCACCTTCGAAGCAACCGAACTGATGGATGTCAGCTTCACCGAGAGGATGACGCTATGACCGCAAGCGCACCCCCCCATGCGCCCAACGACACCACAGCGGCGGCCCAGGAAGACACGATCCTAAGTCCGCGGTTCTACACGACCGATTTCGCGGCCATGGACCGGCTGGATGTCAGCCCGGTCCGCGCGGAATGGGATGCGCTGATCGCCGAGATGGTGAGCGATCCCAACAAAGGTCACTTCACCCGCACCGATGAATTCGACAACTGCCTTCACCAGTTGTCGCCCGACCTGCGCAAAGAGTTTGTCGACTTCCTCGTCAGCTCGCTCACGGCGGAATTCTCAGGCTGCGTGCTCTATGCAGAGATCAAGAAGCGCATCACCAATCCCGACATCTATACGCTGTTCAAATGCATGAGCCGGGACGAAGCGCGTCATGCCGGCTTCATCAACGATGTGCTGAAAGACTTCGATATCGGCGTCGATCTGGGCTTCCTGACCCGCGCCAAGAAATACACGTTCTTCAAGCCCAAGTTCATTTTCTACGCGACGTATCTGTCCGAGAAGATCGGCTATGCCCGGTACATCTCGATCTACCGCCATCTAGAGCGCAACCCGGACCGGCGCTTCCATCCGATCTTCAAATGGTTCGAGCAGTGGTGCAATGACGAGTTCCGCCACGGCGAGGCATTCGCACTGCTGATGCGCGCCAACCCGCATCTTCTGAGCGGCCTCAACAAGCTGTGGGTCCGGTTCTTCGTGCTTGCGGTGTTCTGCACGATGTATGTGCGCGACCATGCGCGCCCGGCCTTCCACGATGCCTTGGGCGTCGACATCACCGAGTACGACTATCAGGTCTTCCGGATCACCTCGGAGATCTCGCGTCAGGTCTTCCCGCTGACGCTCGACATCGACGACCCGCGCTTCCGCGCGGGGCTTGAACGGCTGAACCGGATCGCCGTTGCCATCGCCGAGGCCAAGCGCCGCGGCGGCGTTATCGGGCGCATGAAACGGCTGGGACTGACCGCGGCGGCCGCGGCAACAATCGGCAGGCTCTACCTGTTGCCGACGAAGCCCAACGCGCTGCCGCAAGACATCCGGCTGGCACCGGCGTGGTAGCGGCGAGAAACGGGGAAGGGGCGAGGTGACGGCGATGTACGACCACGGTCTGCCCGCCCTCTTCGCCGTTTTCGTCTGGTGGTTCAGCACCGGCGCGATCATCTATCTCAATCATCTGCCGCGCCACACCTTGCGGTGGAGCATGGGCGGCGCGACGGTCTTATGCGCGCTCTGCCTCTATGGTCTTGCGGAAACGGCGGGCGACGACGGCGTGTCGGCCGTCTATCTCGCCTTTGTCTTCGGGCTTCTGGCCTGGGGCTGGCACGAGCTCAGCTTCTTCATGGGCTACGTCACCGGTCCGCGCCGGACCGCCTGCCCGGTGGGTCTCCGAGGCTGGCGCCGTTTCGTGTGCGCGATGCAGGCCGTGCTCTATCACGAGCTGGCGATCGCCGCGACGGCCGTGGGCATCGTGGCGATGACCTGGGGCCAACCCAACCAGTTCGGCACCTGGACTTTCCTGGTGCTGTGGTGGATGCGCCAGAATGCCAAGCTGAACGTCTTCCTGGGCGTGCGCAATCTGAGCGAGGAATTCGTCCCGGACCACTTGGGATATCTGAAGAGCTTCATGGCGCGAAAGCCCATGAACCTGCTGTTCCCAGTGTCCGTCACCGTCTCGACCGTGATCGCCGTGATCCTGGTGGACCGGGCCGTGGACCCGGCCGCCTCGGCATTCCAGGCCGTCGGATACACCTTCCTGTCGGTGTTGATGGTGCTGGCTATCCTGGAGCATTGGTTCATGGTGCTGCCGCTGCCAGCGGCCGCGCTGTGGCACTGGGGGCTGAGTTCGCGTCGTGGCCGGGATCGGACGGGCAGCGACACCACAAGCGGCGCCGGAAGAACAGCCCCATCTCAGACGATCGGCGATGCAGCACGAGGACCGGTGCTGCAGGCGACCGGCGCCGTTACGCAAACACGTCAAGATCACATCAGACCAACCGCGGCGGTCCGGTTCGCTGCCGCAGCGACTGGAATGGAATAGCGACCCGGCGGACGGCGACAAGCCGTTACCGCCACAGACCAGACGGAGGGACGTCATGGACCATGAGGCCTTTTTCCGGCAACAGCTCGACGGACTTCGCGCCGAGGGCCGCTATCGCATCTTTGCCGAGCTGGAGCGCAGGTCGGGATCGTTCCCGAAGGCGACCCGCTATGACGGCGACGACCAGTCCGAGGTCACGGTCTGGTGCTCCAACGACTATCTGGGCATGGGCCAGAACCCGGCGGTGATCGACGCCATGCACAAGGCGCTCGACAAGTGCGGCGCCGGCGCCGGTGGCACGCGCAACATCTCCGGCACCAATCACTACCATGTGTTGCTGGAGCGTGAACTGGCCGACCTGCACGGCAAAGAGTCGGCGCTCTTGTTCACCTCGGGCTATGTCTCCAACTGGGCGGCGCTGGGCACGATCGCTTCGAAGCTGCCCAAATGCGTGGTGTTCTCCGACGCCCTGAACCATGCGTCGATGATTGAGGGCATCCGGCAGAGCCGGGCCGAAAAGCACCTCTTCGCCCATAACGATCCGGAGGATCTGGATCGCAAGCTGGCGCAGGTGGAGCCCGGACGCGCCAAGCTGGTGGCCTTCGAATCCGTCTATTCCATGGACGGCGATATCGCGCCGATCGCCGAAATCTGTGATGTCGCCGACAAGCACGGCGCCATGACCTATCTGGATGAGGTCCATGCGGTCGGCCTCTACGGTCCGCGCGGCGGCGGCGTTGCCGAGCGGGAAGGGCTGATGCACCGCCTGACCTTGATCGAAGGCACGCTCGGCAAGGCCTTCGGGGTGGTCGGCGGCTACATCGCCGCGTCGACGGCGCTCTGCGACTTCGTCCGGTCCTTCGCCAGCGGCTTCATCTTCACCACAGCCCTGCCGCCGGCCATCGCGGCCGGCGCGCTGACGTCGATCCGCCATCTGAAGACCAGCGATGCGGAGCGTCTCACCCAGCGCGATAGGGTCGCGAAGGTCCGAGCCAGGCTCGATGCCGCCGGGATCCCGCATCTCCGCAACCCCAGTCACATCGTGCCGGTAATGGTCGGTGACCCGATCATCTGCAAGCAGATCACTGACACGCTGCTGCGCGACTGGTCGATCTATGTCCAGCCGATCAACTATCCGACCGTGCCGCGCGGTACGGAACGGCTGCGTATCACCCCGGGCCCGCTGCATTCGGACGCCGACATCGACTATCTGATGGAAGCGCTGACGACCATCTGGGCGCGCCTGGGCGATATGCAGAAACTCGCTGCCGAATAGGCGGAAGACGGACTGAGCGGCTCGTCGGCATGGCGGCTGGCGTCACCGCCGCCGTGCCACGGGCAAGTCAACTGACAGAGCATGGAGTCCGGCCGATGCGCATCGTGCTGATCCACCCCAACTACCATTCCGGTGGGGCCGAGATTGCCGGCAATTGGCCGCCGGCCTGGGTCGCCTATCTGGCCGGTGCGCTGAAATCGGCAGGCTACACGGACCTGCGCTTCATCGACGCGATGACCAACAAGCTGTCCGACGATGACGTGCGTGCCCTATTGGCCGAGGAAAGGCCGGACGTGATCGCCGCGACG
This sequence comes from Anaerolineae bacterium, assembly GCA_028285185.1. Lineage (GTDB taxonomy): Bacteria > Pseudomonadota > Alphaproteobacteria > DSM-16000 > Inquilinaceae > JACKIG01. Next base: position 32,013 of record JANQQD010000141.1, read on the forward strand.
GCGATCACGCCTTCCATCTACAAGGCCGAGCGGCTGCTGCAGATCGCCAAGGAAATGCACCCCGATGCGGTGACCGTGCTGGGCGGCATCCATGCGACTTTCATGTACCAGCAGGTGTTGAGCGAAGCCCCGTGGATCGACGTGATCGTGCGCGGCGAGGGGGAGACGATCTTCACCGACCTGGTGCGCACCGTCGACGAAGGCGGCTGGCCCGTAGCGCGCGACGAGATCGAGGGGCTCGCGTTCCGCGACGGCGAGCGCATCGTCGCCACCAAGGCCTCCCCGACCATCAAGGATCTCGACGCCATCACGCCCGACTGGAGCGTGCTGGAGTGGGAGAAGTACATCTACATCCCCATGAACACCCGCGTGGCCATTCCCAACATGGCACGCGGCTGCCCGTTCACCTGCTCGTTCTGCTCGCAGTGGAAATTCTGGCGCGACTACCGCATCCGCGACCCGAAGAAGGTGGTCGACGAGATCGAGGCGCTAGTGCGCGATCATAACGTCGGCTTCTTTATCCTTGCCGACGAGGAACCGACGATCAATCGCAAGAAGTTCGTCGCCTTCTGCGAGGAGCTGATCGCCCGCGGCCTGCCGAAGAAGATCCTCTGGGGCATCAACACGCGCGTAACCGACATCCTGCGTGACGAGGCGCTGCTGCCGTTCTATCGCGAGGCGGGGCTGATCCACGTCTCGCTGGGGACCGAAGCGGCGGCCCAGTTGAAGCTCGACCGCTTCAACAAAGAGACAACGGTGGCCCAGAACAAGAAGGCGGTCCAGCTGCTGCGCGACGCCGGCATCGTCGTCGAGGCGCAATTCATCGTCGGCCTGGAGAACGAGACTCTCGAGACCCTGGAAGAGACGTATCGGATGGCCATGGACTGGAAGCCCGACATGGCCAACTGGGCGATGTACACGCCCTGGCCCTTCTCCAACCTGTTCCGGGAGTTGGGCGACAAGGTCGAGGTCTTCGACTTCGAGAAGTACAACTTCGTCACGCCGATCATGAAGCCGGAGGCGATCGATCGCACCGAGCTGCTCGACGGCACGATGAAGAACTACCGCCGCTTCTACATGCACAAGACGTTCTTCTCGTACCCCTGGACACGGGACCGCCAGCGGCGGCGCTATCTCTTGGGCTGCCTCAAGGCGTTCCTGAAGTCGAGCTTCCAGCGCAAGTTCTA
>JANQQD010000172.1 GCA_028285185.1 Anaerolineae bacterium
GCGCCTATGCCGACCCGGTCGGCCAGGGCCGCGGCGGTGGCGGCTCCGGCATCACCGATCAGGACACCGGCGCCTATGCCGACCCGGTCGGCCAGGGCCGCGGCGGCGGTGCCACCACCGGCTTCACGGACAGCGATTCCGGCCAATACGCCGATCCGGCGGGCAACGGCCGCGGGTCCGGGCTGACGGACTCCGACAGCGGCCCGTCCGCCGACCCGGCAGGCAACGGCCGCGGCGGCGGCGGCAAAGGCTAACCGGCGCAGGTTTTCGCCTAAAGGCCCGACACCGCCGCGCAGATCGATGATCGCGGCGGTGGCTGCAGTCGGGCCCTCCATCGGCTAGCAGGGCCCGGCCGGCGTTCGGCCGGGCCAACTTCATTCGGATGCGCGATGTCTCAATGGCAGTCTCTTGGATGGCTGATCCATCCCCATGATCCGGAGCGCTTCCTGGCCGAGAGCTGGGAGCAGGCGCCGTTTTTCCTCACCCGCGACCAGCCGGACTATTTCGCGTCGCTCTTGACCCTGGACGACATCGACCGGGTGATCACAACGCTGCCGCTGCGCGACAACGAAGCCGGGCTGGTCGACGCCTCCCGCTCGCTGCAGCCGCGCGACTACACCGACGCCGACGGCATGATCGATGCGGTGCGCATGTATCAACACCATGCCGACGGGGCCACGATCATCCTACCGCAGCTCCATACGCGACTTGAGCGGCTGGCCGCCTTCTGCCGCGGGATGGAGGCGGAGTTCAGCGCCCATTTCCAGACCAACATCTATCTGACGCCGCCGCACGCCAAGGGGTTCAAGTCGCACTACGACAACCACGATGTCTTCGTGGTCCAGGTGCTGGGCAGCAAAGACTGGAAGATCTACGACACGCCGATCACCCTGCCCTTCCGCGGCCAGCGCTTCGAGAAGGAGATGTACAAGCCCGGCGAGATCACCCAGACCTTCACGCTCCGGGCCGGCGACATCGCCTATGTGCCGCGCGGCGTGATGCATGATGCGGAATCGACTGACGAGACGTCGCTGCACATCACGCTGGGCGTGATCGGCCGCACCTGGACCGACCTGCTGCTGGAGGCGCTGCCGGCGGTGGCGCTGAAGGATCCGGACTTCCGGCGCACACTGCCGCCCGGCTTTGCCCGGCCGGATTTCGACCGGTCGCAGACGCAAGCGACCTTTGCCAAGCTGATGCAGCGGATCGCCGAAGAGGCGACGCTGGACGATGTGTTCGACGAATTCGTCGACAACTTCGTCAATTCCCGCACGCCGGTGCTGCGTGGTCAGATGGACCAGGTGAACCGTCTGCCGGACCTGACGCCGGACACCGAATGCGGCGCCCGCCCGGACATGATCCTGCGCATCATCGAAAAGGAAGACGGCATTGCCGTGCGCAGCTATGGCCACGAGATCACATTCCCGGCACACGCCGCCGGACCGGTCAAGTTCGCGCTGGCCAACGCAAACTACCGTGTGCGCGATATCCCCGACGATCTCGACGACGACGGCAAGCTGGTGCTGATCCGCCGGCTGGTCCGCGAGGGCCTGGTCCGGCAGCTCTAGTCGGATCCCGGGTAAGGTACCGTGTAGGTCGAGTCGAGCGGCAGCGAGACCCGACGTCTTGTGCCGGGTGGGCCGTACACGGCCGCGTCGGATCTCGGCTTCGCCTCGATCCGACGCTACAAATCCCCGGCCAACGTCAGCGCGAGTAGAACTCGATCACCAGGTTGGGTTCCATCGGCACCGGATAGGGCACATCGGCCGGTGCCGGGGCGCGGACATAGCTGCCCGTCAGCTTGTCGTGATCGACCTCGACATAGTCGGGCACGTCCCGCTCCGCCGAGCCCATGGCTTCCAGCAGCAGCGGCGTGTCCTTCATCTTGGCGCGCACCTTGATCTCGTCGCCGTCGCGCACCTGGTAGGACGGGATGGTCACCCGCCGGCCGTTCACCGAGATATGGCCGTGGCTGACGAGCTGGCGCGCGGAAAACACCGTCGGCGCGAACTTCATGCGATAGACCACGGCGTCCAGCCGCCGCTCCAACAGCTGGATCAGGTTTTCGCCCGTATCGCCCTTGCGGCGCACGGCCTCATCGTAATAGCGGCGGAACTGCTTCTCGCCGATATTGCCGTAATAGCCCTTCAGCTTCTGCTTCGCCATCAACTGGGTGCCGAAATCGGTCGGCTTCTTGCGGCGCTGGCCGTGCTGGCCCGGGCCATAGTTGCGGCGGTTGATCGGGCTTTTCGGCCGGCCCCAGAGATTGACGCCGAGGCGGCGGTCGATCTTGTGCTTGGAACTCAAACGCTTGCTCATCGACGGATCCTTCGTCTCTTCCGTTCTTCGCTCATGTCCCGATAGGTCTGATCCCCAGCGCGATGCTTCGCCGATGGGGGACGGGGTGATGCACGATCCGTTTCAGGCGGCGGCACAAAGCCCCGCCATCGCAATCACCCGCATTCTCGGGAATGGGCGCGGACTATAGCCACGCCGCCGTCGATGTCAAATCGCATGGCTGACGGGACCGCGAGCGCCCCTCGCGATCCCGTCGATGAAGAGACGGCAATCCTCAGCCGACATCCACATGCGCCAGGAACATCGTGGAGTGGATCTCCTGGCCTGACAGCTCACGCCGATCGCCGCCGATCCACGGGTCGCGGACGACCATGCCCGTCAGCTGCTGCTGGCCGCCCTTGTCCTGGGCCCAGGAAAGCGCCGTCAGCACCATGGCGTGACCCAGCGTCCCGATGATCAGCGGCTTCTCGTCCGCCATGTAGCGCTTGGCAAGGTACGGGTCGATGGGCAGCGCCTCGCCGTAGCCGTGAAAGGGCTTGCCGTGGTCGTCCCGCCACGGACGGTTGACCGCCGACAGGATCTGCACGGGATCGGCTGGCATGTCGACGATCCGGCCGTACGCTTCCTGCACGATCCGCTCTTGGCGGACGGGACGGTTGTAGTAGCCGAAGATCATCGAGATGCAGGCCGCCCAGCACCACTGGCTCTGGTACTGCGGCAGCGCCGACTGGCCGGCGATCTGGCTCGGGATGCCCGCCATGCACTGCTGGATCCCCTGCCAGTCGAACTCGGTGCACTGCTCGGCGGCGCGGGCCATGCCGCGGGGCAGCAGGCCCGCAACGGCGGCAGCACCGGTCAGGCCCAGCAGGCGGCGGCGATTGAGGTTCGGTCGGTCGTTCTCTTGGCGACGGTCAGTCATATCCGTAACTCCCCAGTGGGCGGTGGGGAGTGTCCCCGACCCGCCGGTTCCTGTCTGAGGAGAACCTAACGAAGGGGGCTGTCCGGCCGCAGTTGTCAGGACTGTTCAATCGAGCGATGCCGAACCTGAGGACCGTGCAGGCACCGGTGGCCAGAGCAGTGAAGATACGGCCCTATCGGCCGGCGCTGCGGTCGCCTAACCGCCCTCCGAGCCGAGGTGATGGATCGTCCCTTCCGGGTGAAACGCCTTGAAGGCAAAGGCAAACGGAATGTCGAAGACCACATCGACGCCGTCGCGCTGCACGACTGCGGTACCGACATCGGCACCAGCGGCAATGTCCGCGGTGTCCAGCGCGGAGGCTTGGCCGGGCTGCCAGGTCAGCACCAGGCCATCCGCCTCGATGCGGCCTTGCGCGCGCAGCAGTTCCAGGCTCCATGCCTGATTGCCGACGGCCACGACGCGGGCCATCGGAGGGACCGGATCGTCATAGTCACCGCGGTAGAGAAACGGCCAGTCCCCGCCGTCATAGCCGACATAGGGGTTCCGGCCATAGTCGCGAAGGCTCGGATCGTCCGGCACCAGAACCCTGCCGTCAGGATGGCGTTCGGCGAAGTGCCCGAATGCTTCGAGACGGACGGGCAGACGTTCCAGTGCCGTGCCGGTCAGCTCTCCGACCACGGCCTCACCCAGGAACTGCTGCCAAAGGCTGTCGGTCTGCCGGTCGTACATGACCATGTCGGAATGGCGCAGCATGCCGCTGGTTCCGAATTCCAGCAGCCGGCCACCGACGCGGCGGTCGAACACGACGCCGGAATTGCACAGCGGGCAGTAGGTGACGGCAATGGGGATGCCGCCGACCGTGTCGTTTACGATCTCGTGCCACATCATGATGCGGATCGGGTAGGCCCGGGCATCGCCATCGATGCTCAGGCCCAGCACAGCCTCCCGGGCATCCAGGTCCGTGGCATCGCCAACGGCGGTGAACTGCGGACGGTCGATCGACGGAATGCCGTCCCGCGGCGGTCCGCCAGAGACGATCTCCGCCAGCGGTACGGCGTGGCGGCTGAAATCAGTGTCCGGCCAAGCGCCTGTCCAACGCGGCTCGGACTGCCCGACGACCGCCGGCGACACCAGCAGGACAGCCGCAAAGGCGGCGGCGACGCTGCGCATCATGAACCGTTCCCTCCTCTCCTGGAGGTCATCCGGCTTCCGTACGCAGACAATGCCACAGGGCGGCCGTCCCGACGACAGGAGACGCCGCCGGCTCACCGGCAGTTGATGGCCGGTGAGCTCGGGTGGCGGGAAATCAAATCGACGCCGGCACGCCGCACCCAGTCACGCGGCGCGGACGTCGGCAAGGAACTGCTGGACGAAGGCTTTCAGTTGCTCCGCCTGGCGGGAGAGTTCGACCGAGGCTGCCAGCACATCCTCTGAAGCCTGGCCGGTCTCACCGGCGGCTTCGCTGACGGCGGTGATGCTGCCGGAGACCTCTTCGGTGCTGCCAGCCGCCTGCTGGACACTGCGGGCAATCTCTTGCGTTGCCGCGTTCTGCTGGTCGACCGCCGAAGAGACCTGGGCTGCGATCTCGCTCATCTCGTGAATACGCCCGCCGATGCCCTTGATCGACGCCACAGTACTGTCGGTGGCCTCTTGAATGCCGGTAATCTGGGTCGCGATTTCCTCCGTCGCCTTCGCCGTCTGGCTGGCGAGGTTCTTCACCTCCGACGCCACGACCGCGAAACCCTTGCCCGCGTCGCCGGCACGCGCCGCCTCGATCGTGGCATTCAGCGCCAGCAGGTTGGTCTGTTCGGCGATCGATGTGATCAGCTGGACGACCTCTCCGATACGCTGCGCGGCATCGGCCAGCGACTGGACCTGCTGGTTGGAGGTCTCCGCTTCGCTGACACCTGCCGTCGCCAGCTCCGTGGACGTGCCCACCTGGCGGCCGATCTCCTGGATCGACGAGGTCAGCTCTTCAGCGGCACTGGCCACCGTCTGGACGTTGTTGGACGCTTGATCGGAGGCTGAGGCGCAAGCCGAAGACTGGCCCTTGGCACGGTCCGCCGTGCTGGACAGGCTGTCGGCTGTGCCCTGCAGTTCCGTGGCCGCCGACGCCACTGCCTCCAGCAGGCTTGCTGCCTGGTGGTCGAAGTCTTCGGTCAGCTGGCTCAACTTGGCGGCGCGCCGGTCGCGGGCCTCGTGGTCCTTCGCAGACTCAGCCGCCAATTCGTCCGCCCGGATCAGACTGTCGCGGAACACCACGACGGCCCGCGCCATGGCGCCCAATTCGTCGTGCCGTTCGGTTCCTTGGATCTCCATAGACTTGTCGCCGTCGGCAAGCCGGGTCATGGACCCGGTCAGCGCCTGCGTCGACCGCGAGATCGCCCGACCCAACACAACGGCCGCCCCGATCAGCAGGATGACAGCCACGGCCAGCGCGATCAGGAAGGACATCACCGCGAGGCTCAGTGCCTCATTCACGGCGGCGGTGGTTTCCCGTTCAGCGACCGCGACGGCCGCCACCAATGACTGCGAGGCTTCCGTGAAGCCGTTGTAGTCAATATGCGTCCCGGTAAGGAACATGCTGGCCATGGCCGCATCGACAACCGCCATCTCCAGCGTCTGTTCGACACCCCCTTGATAGGTGGCAAACAGTTCGCCAAGCCCGGCAACGGATGCATCGATGGTGTCTATGCCCAGCGACGGTATCTGCTGGATCATCTCCAGACCCCGGGACAGGTTGGCCCGCGACTCCTCGGCGGCTCTCGCAACATGCTCGTCATCGAAGTTCGACTGCTTCGAGATGATCGTCCGCATCATGTCCGCGTGGCCGCTGGCAATGTGCAGCATTGCCTCTTCAAGCTGGGCGGACACATGTGAAATGCGGGCGGCATCGGTTTGGGCCCGCTTGATCGAGTCATAGGCGGTGTAAAGAACGCCCCCGATCGCCAACAGAAGCACGACAGACAAGATTGGTGTCAGAAAGAATTTCGCAATCAACGGCAGATTGTGGATCTTCCTCATGGCGCACCTACGAAGCAGTATGAAAAGGGACGGAAGATCCCGCCCCTTTTCACGCGATAGCTGACTATTGGTAGGCACCAACACCGATGACGTAATCACCGACATTGATGATGTATGTGGTTTTGTCTTCCACGTTCCCGCTTTCGGGATGCTGCCACTGGTAGTCTACCCAGCCCGTTTCTTCGATCGCGACGAACTCGCGCACGAATTCCCGTCCGGCTGGGTCGCGCAGAGCAATGATGTCCCGACCGACGAGGTTTTCGTTTGCGCCATGGGCGACCATGACGCCGTCCATGTCGAGGGCGAACACATAGAGATCCCGGTCATGGAAATCGGGGCTGGCGTTGTAGGCGTCGAAGGCCGCATCTGCGCCTTCGGCGTGGTAGAAATCTGCGGCCGCTTCGGCCATCGCCTGGGCTTCGTCGGGGGTTCCCCGATCCTGTGCGGTCGCTGCGCTGGCCCACAGCATGGGAGCAACGACAAACGCGGCCAGACTCCCGGCCAACCGGTTGAAAGCCATGGTTTCCTCCTGCTTTGTCTTGATTCTAGACGGGCGCTACATCCGAGCGTTGAAAAGAGTCATCGAAAAACGATAAAATTTGTTTAATGGGTTTTTCAAATAAACGGCAGATAACTGCTGAATTTAGAACAGGACACGTAGTAGAAAACTGTGATAACTGCTGGATCTCGAACAATCTAATCATGAACAAACGCTGATCTGCTGCGGTTGAAATCTTTGCGATACACGTTAAATGATGGTAAACTCGTCTTTCATATATTATAAATGCATATCGCCAATAGAAGTCACGATGGACACGGCCCGATGAGGGAGCAGATGATTGCCGTCGCGGGAAGGGCGATCTCGGATTTCACTTTCTCAAGATAAGGGAATAGCGCCGGGAGGCCCGCCACGGCCCGTTGCCGTCCCGCCGAGGGACACCGGCCCGCATCACCACGGCAGGTCGGGCAACTCCGGTTCCGTATCGGGCCGGGGGCCCGGCGCGGGCCAACGAAAGATCCGTTCCGGTTCAGTGATGGCAACGTCGTTGATGCTGGCCTCGCGGCGGCGCATCAGGCCGGTGTCGTCGAACGCCCAATTCTCGTTGCCGTAGGACCGCCACCACTGTCCCTCGGCGTCGCGCCATTCATAGCGGAAGCGGACGGCGATCCGGTCACCCCAAAAGGCATGAAGGTTCTTGACCAGGCGGTAATCCAGCTCCTTCGCCCATTTGCGGGTCAGGAAGGCGACGATCTCGGCGCGGCCGGTGAAGAACTCCGACCGGTTGCGCCAGACGCTGTCCTCGGTATAGGCCATGGCCACGCGTCCGGGGTCGCGCGTATTCCAGGCATCCTCGGCAAGGCGCACCTTCCGGCGCGCGCCCGCCTCATCGAAGGGCGGCAGAGGCGGGCGGCTCATCGGCGATCCCTGGGTTCACCAGCTCGCATATTTCAGGAACTTGCCGCTCATCTCGACCTTTACCCGGTCGCCCTTTTCGTGCGCAACCCGGGTGACCGACATGTCGAAGTCGATGGCGCTCATGATGCCGTCGCCGAACTCCTCATGGATCAGCGCTTTGATGGTCGGCCCGTAGACCCCGACGATCTCGTACAGGCGATAGATGCAGGGGTCGGTCGGGACGGTCTGTTCCCACATCTTCGTCGGCGGTTCGGACAGGACGATGGCGGCCTCCTGCGGCAGGCCCATGACCTCGATGAAGTGGGCCGCCTTGTCCGGCGGCATCGAGTTCATGCCCATGGCCGCGGAATGCGTCCACACCGGGGACATGCCGATCTTGTCGGCGATCTCCTGCCAGGTCATGCCGGTCTGCTTCTTGCGGGCAAGGGCCATCGCGGCAACGTCGTCCTTGCCCATCATCGGTTCCACGAAAGCGGCTTGGCTCATATGACAATCCTCTCCTTCTGGGTGTCGACGGCGTAGAGCGTGTGCGGAGGCTCAGGGGACGCTTCTTCGCCGACCGGCTGACCGAAGTCGTCGAAGCGGACGGCGAGCGGGCCACCGGGCCTGCGGGCGCCCGGCTGGCCGGCATGTGCGTTGGCACGCAGCGCCAGGAACTGCACCAGATGATTGCGGATCGGGTAGTAGCGAGGATCCTCAACGATCTCCGCCCGGGCGCGCGGCCTCGGGATCGGGATCTCCACGGATTCCGCCACCTGGGCATAGGGGCCGTTGGACATCAGCAAGATGCGGTCGGCGAGGTAGATGGCCTCGTCGACGTCGTGGGTGATCATGAAGACGGTCTGCTGCGTCTCGCCCCAGACCTTGAGCAACTCGTCCTGGATCACGCCGCGCGTCAGCGCATCCAGCGCCCCGAACGGCTCGTCGAGCAGCAGCAGCATCGGCTGGGTGGCGAAGACGCGGGCGATCGACACGCGCTGGCGCATGCCGCCGGACAGTTGCGCCGGCCGCCTGTGTTCCGCCCCGCCGCGCAGCCCGACCATATCCAGATGGCGGTATGAGTGCTCCAGCACTTGTGCCTTCGACCATTCCGGATGGCGCGCTCGCACGGCGAAGGTGACGTTCTTCAGCGCCGACAGCCAGGGCAGCAGCGAGTAGTTCTGGAATACCACGCCGCGGTCGAGGCTGGGGCCGCTCACCTCCTTGTCGTTGACGATCACTGCGCCTTCCGACGCCTCGTCGAGGCCGGCCAGAACGTTCAGGATCGTGGACTTGCCGCAGCCGGAATGGCCGATCAGGCAAACGAACTCGCCCTTCTCTACCTTGAAATCGACGTTCTCGAAGACGGTCAGCGTCTCTCCGCCCGGTGTGGGGAACCGCTTGGCAAGACCTTCGACGCTCAGAAACGACTGGCCCATGGGTTCCCTCACTCGGCATACGCGACAGCGCTCTGGATGCGCGCGAAGGCGGCATCCAGCGCCATGCCGACGACGCCGATCATCAGGATGGCGAAGATGACGGAGGTGAGATCGAGGTTGTTCCACTCGTTCCAGACGTAGTAGCCGATGCCCGTGCCGCCTACGAGCATCTCAGCCGCCACGATCACCAGCCAAGCGATGCCGATGGAGATCCGCATGCCGGTCAGGATGGTCGGTGCCGCAGCCGGCAGGATCACGGTGACGGCCGTGCGGACAGGCCCCAGTTCGTGCGTGCGGGCGACGTTCAGCCAATCCTTGCGCACGCTGGCGACACCGAAGGCGGTGTTGATCAGCATCGGCCAGATGGAGCAGATGAAGATCACGAAAATGGCCGAGGCTTGGCTGTCCTTGATGACGAACAGCGCCAGCGGCATCCAGGCGAGCGGAGAAATGGGCCGCAGCACCTGGATGAACGGGTCCAGCGCCCGATGCATCAGCGGCGACATGCCGATCAGGAACCCGAACGGAATGGCGATCGCTGCTGCCAGCAGATAGCCAGACAGCACGCGGTAGAGCGAATAGCCGATCTGAATGCCGATTCCCTTGTCGTTGGGCCCGGCATCGTAGAAGGGATCGCCAAGCTCCTCCCAGGCGCGCGTCAGCACCTCCGACGGCGGCGGCACCCCGGCACTGGGCGCCGCCGCACCGGTCAGCAGCTCATACTCCGACAGCTCGCCGGTCGCCGCCTCGTCCTGAATGGACAGCTCCCACAGCAGCAGGACGCCCGCCAGAAGAACGACCGAGAGGATGGCGGCGCGCAGGGGCAGCGGAGCCGTCATCCCGTCGCTCCGATGGCGAAGGAGGCGAGGTAGCCCTCCGGATCGAAGGGGTCGAAGACCTTGTCCATGATGGTGTGCGTGCGATAGGTCTCCGACGGCGGCTCGTAGCCCAGGTCCCGCATCACCTTGGCGCAATCGGCCGCCAGATAGACCTGTTCGGCCACCGCCTGATAGTCGATATCGCCTTCGATGTACCCCCAACGCTTCATCTGCGTCAGGATCCACACGCCCATGGAATGCCAGGGGAACGGGTCGAAATCGATGCGGTCCGGCACGTTCTGCACGGTGCCGAGCCCGTCGGCGAAACGGCCGGTCAGCACCTGCTGGACCACGGGGACCGGCTGGTTCAGGTAGTTGGCGGGCGAAATGGCTTCCGCAATCTCCACCCGATTTTCGGGGTTGGCCGCGTATTGCGTGGCATCGACGATCGCCTTCAGAAGCGCGCCGTAGGTATTGGGCAGTTCTTCCGCGAAGGCCGCTGAGCAGGCGAAGGCGCAGCAGGGATGCCCTTCCCAGATATCCTTGGTCAGGATGTGGATGAAGCCGATCTGTTCCCACACAGCCCGCTGATTGAACGGATCCGGCGACAGATAGCCGTCAAGGTTGCCGGCGCTCAGATTGGCGACCATCTCCGGCGGCGGCACGACGCGGATCTGGATATCCTGGTCGGGATGGATGCCGTGCTCCGCCACGTAGTAGCGCAGCAGGAAGTTGTGCATGGAGTATTCGAACGGAACACCGAAGCGAAAACCCGCCCAGTCCCGTGGATCACGCCGCTCTAGGTGATCGTTGCGCAGGACGATGGCCTGGCCGTTGATGTTCTCGACCGCCGGCATGATGTACGGCTGCGCGGCGGAGCCGGCGCCCAGCGTCATGGCCAGCGGCATCGGCGTCAGCATGTGGCTGGCGTCGTATTCGCCGTTCAGCGACTTGTCGCGCGCGACCGCCCAGCCGGCCGTCTTGATCACCTGGGCGTTCAGGCCGTGGCGTTCGTAGAAGCCCATGGGCTGGGCCATGATGATCGGCGTTGCGCAGGTGATCGGCACGAACCCGATATCCAGGTCCGGCTTTTCGGGCGGGCCGAGATCGTCCAGGATCGCCGCCTTCGCCTTCTCCAACGGGAAGACCGACGCGAGCGCCGCCGCCAGGGTCCCGCTGCCGACCAGCCCGGCGAAGGCGCGACGCGACAGATCGTTGCCGCCGAAGACCGAGCGGACGATGGCGCTCTCCACGGCGCGGCCAAGCATGGCCTCGCTGTCCATTTCAGGTGCCGCAGTACTGCAGCCATGGCAAGCGCAGCCGACACCATGGGCGATATCGGTCTCGGGATCGAACGGGTCGCCAAGGCTCTTTACCGACATGCTTGCCTCCTGTTGTCCACGCATGGGTCGGCGCGGCGTCGCGGCATTCACTCGCAGGACAGCAAGCGGCGTGCCAAATCGGCGGAGTAGGCGAATTCCGCAGATCTCCGCCGTTCCGCGAACCGGGATTGACGCCGAGGTCGATTATGCGTTTGCATAATCTATGCGAATGCGTGATCCCCTTGTTCAAATGCGTAATCCGATCCGGCTGGAAGACGGTGAGATTGCCGGGTTCCTCGACCGACTGATCGGCACCGCTCCCACGCCCTGCCTTGTCGTCGATCCGGCCACGGACACGATCCGCGCGGCGAATGCCCCAGCCGCCGGGCTGTTCGGCCGCGATGCGCTGGAGGGCTTGAGCTTCTCACGCCTCCACCCGGACAGCCTGCCGGCGCTGATCGTGTTCGCCGAAGAGATCGCCGAATACGGCCAGGCGTGGACCCACGAGCTGAAGGGCCGCCGCCCGGACGGGACGGAGGTCGAGCTGGAATACGAAGGCCGCATGCTCGATGCCGCGGGCCGGCCGCTATTGGCCTTCTTCGCCCAGGATCTCGCCGAGCGCGCCCGTCGTGCCGCCGCGATCGACGCGGACCGTTACGCCCGCGGCGGCCTGCTGGAGTGGCGGCGTGTCGAGCGTCTCTTCCGCGAGGCGGAGCGGGTCAACCAGCTCATCCTCACCGCCGCCGGCGAAGGCATCTACGGGGTCGACCCCCAGGGTCGCGCCACCTTCGCCAACCCGGCGGCCGAGCGCATGCTGGGCTGGAGCCGTGAGGATCTGATCGGCCGCACCGTCCACCACATGATCCACCACAGCCACGCCGACGGGCGCCGATACCCCGTGGAAGACTGCCCGATCTACAACGCCTTTCGCTTCGCCAAGGTGAACCGCGTCGAGGACGAGGTGTTCTGGCGCAAGGATGGCCGGCCCATCCGCGTGGAGTACACCTCCACGCCGATCATCGACCAGGGACAGGTCCAGGGTGCCGTGATCGTCTTTCGCGACATCACGGCGCGGAAGGAGAACGAGCGGCGGCTGCGCGAGGCAGTCGCCGAGGTCGACCGCCTGAAAGAGCGGCTGGAGATGGAAAACGCCTATCTCCAGGAAGAGATCCGTACCCGCAGCGCGCATTCCGAGATCATCGGCTGCTCGGCCTCCATCGTCCGCGTGCTCGAGCAGATCGCCCTGGTCGGGCCTACGGAAGCCAATGTGCTGATCGTCGGCGAGAGCGGCTCCGGCAAGGAACTGGTCGCCCAGGCCGTCCACACCGAGAGCCGCCGCGCCGATCGGCCGCTGATCCGGGTGAACTGCGCCGCCATCCCGCGTGAGCTGTTCGAGAGCGAATTCTTCGGCCATTCCAAAGGCGCCTTCACCGGCGCCGTGCGCGACCGCATCGGCCGTTTTGAGCTGGCCGACCGCGGCACCCTGTTTCTCGACGAGATCGGCGAGATCCCGCTGGAGCTTCAAGGCAAACTGTTGCGGGTTCTGCAGGAGCGGAGCCTTGAGCGCGTCGGCGAAGAGCAGACCCGCCGGATCGACGTCCGGGTGATCGCTGCGACGAACCGCGACCTCGTGACGGAGGTCAGGGCCGGACGGTTTCGCGAGGACCTGTTCTTCCGGCTCAACGTATTTCCGATCCACTGCGCACCGCTGCGGGAGCGGCCGGAGGATGTGCCACTGCTCGCCGAGCACTTCCTGCGCCAGTCCTGCGAGCGGCTTGGCACCCCGGTGCCGAAGCTGACCCGGGCTGGCGTCGAAGACCTATTGGCCTATGACTGGCCCGGCAACGCACGGGAACTGCAGAACGTCATCGAGCGCGCCGTGATCCTGGCGCGCGGGGGGAAGCTCGCCTTCGATTTACGCCCACGTCGTCAGGTCAGGCCGGCCACGCGTGCAGAGCCGGTCGGCGACGGCTCCATCCTCACCGAGGCCGACCGCCGCCGGCTTGAGGAGGACACCATCCTTGCCGCCCTGACCGCCGCCAACGGTCGCGTCTCCGGCCCCGAGGGGGCTGCAGCCCGGCTTGGGGTGAAGCCGTCGACGCTTTACAGCCGCATCCGGCGAAAGGCACTCAAACCACGTGCGTAGTGCCGGCTATCCGCCCGCGGCGGCCAGCTTGCGCTCGCGGTGGAAGACGTAGAGGCCGGAACCGATGATGATCGCCACGCCCAGCCAGCGGGTCGCGTCGGGGAAATCGCCGAAGATCAGCAGCCCCAGCAGCGTGGCGCTCAAGATCTCCAGATACTGGAACGGCGCCAGCACGCCTGCCGGCGCCCGGCTGAAGGCGATTACGACGAGAATGTGCCCCACCGTGGCGATAGCGCCGAGGCTGGCCAGCATCAGCCATTCGCGGCCCGTGGGCCAGACCGTCTGAAGAACGGCGATGTCGGTGACCGCGCCAATGCCCAGCGCGATCGTCATCACCAGCCACCCGAAGAGACCGGAATGGAACTGCATCGCCACAGGGTCGCCGCCGGGGGCGGCGTAACGCGTCAGCAAGAGATAGGTCGCGAAGCAAACGGCGGCCCCAAGCGGCAAGACGGCTGCCCATCCGAACACCTCGTAACTGGGTCGGATCACGATCAGCGCTCCGACGAAGCCGACGACAATGGCCGTCAGCCGGCGCCAGCCCACCTTTTCGCCGAGAAAGACGGCCGACATCAGGGTGAGGATCAGCGGCTCGACGAAGAAGATCGCGACAGCGTCGGCCAGCGGCAGGTACTTCAGCCCCCAGAAGAAGCACAGCGTCGCGCCAGACATGGTGACGCCGCGCGCGGCGTTCACCCCAAGACGATCCCATGTCAGCCGGCGGCGAAACACCAGGATGCCCGCCAGCATCAGCACGGACTGGAAGAAGAACCGCGACCACGCAACCTGCCCCGGTGCCACGGTGGCGGACAACAGCTTGGCGAGGGCGTCGATACCCGGCAGCACCAGCATGGCCGCGGCCATGATCAGCATTCCGGTCTCGACATCCCGTCCTCTTGAGGGGGCAGCGCATGCAGTCTCTGTCATGCGCAGGATGCTGCCACTCCCCAGCATTCCACCGCAATCACGGCCACGCCCGGTCAGAGCATGGCTGCAATGCGTCTGCAGGTGGCCCCGGCAACCTCACGCGCCATGCAAGGGCCTTGGGCTAGTCCAGGATCAGCAGCCGAGGCCGCACCGCGTCAACCGGCTGCGGGATCACCGGGGTTATGACCTGCGGCGGGTTCGGCAACATCATGCTGGCCCCCGACGGCCGGCTGTAGGGCGGATCGTGCTCGCACTCGTTGCCGTTTTCGTCGCAGATCACGCATCCATCATTGGCGCAGCAGGCCGTGATGGGGCTGCCGGGCGGCTGGTCGATCCACTCGCCACCAGTTGCCCGGCACACCAGTTCGAAATCCTCAGCACTGCCGTGGCCGGACTGCGCAGCCGCGGCCGTCGTGCTTGTCAGAGATATGGCGAAGAGCACGCACAAGACGCTGGTTCTGGGTTTCACGTCCGTCCCTCCAAGACCGTTGCGAAGAGCGAAACGCTACCGTTGAGGGGTCAGGGGCGCAGTGTTGCTCGTCACCGGCAACAGCGCCTGGATCAGAGGCCAGGCGGACTCGGAGCGAGCGGGGCGCCGTCGGTGATGCGATGAAACCAGCGCCAGCCCACCCGCGGCGCCTTGCCGTCGACGTTGGGTGCGCCGCGCGCTGCTGCGAGATCCCGCGTGCTGACACTGCGGGTGTCGATGCTGATGCGGCTCACGCCCGTTCGGTTGTCGACGCTGCCGTGCAGATGAGCGCCGGAGAAGACCAGCAGTTCTCCCGGCTCGATCAGCACCGGCACAGGCTTCGCCGGGATCGGATCGACGGCAGCGGCTGGCAGCAGCGGATAATCGCCCACTGCTTTGGCCTCGATCCGGCGCATCAACTCGTCCAGATCCCATTCGGCCGACGTGTTTGCGACCGGCGTGCGAAACAGCGTCGGCCACATCAGCATGGTGCAGCCGGAGCTTACGGGATAGACCGGCCCCCACCAATTGATCTGCGCGGCGATGTTCGACCCCCAGGTGTCGCGGTGCGGCGGCAGCGGGCCCGTCCGGTAGGCACGCGCTCCAGCGGCGGAGGGCTGGATGCGCAGGATCCGTCTGTCCGCATAGATCTCCGACGGGTCGAGGCCGGCCGCGGCCATCACCTCCTGCCAGATGCGGTTGGCTTCCGCATCCTCCCGGAACCGAGCGCGCGCGGCAGCCGATCGCCTGCGGAACTCGTCGACCGGCATCACGGTTTCGGCGGTCTGGGGCGCGTCTGTGCCAAGCGCCTCGCAGGCGATCGTCCGCGCTCGCGCAACCAGCGCGTCCATTGGTGCCAGCCCGCGCAGAACGAATATGTCGCCCGCCATCAGACGTTCGCCTAACTCGTCGGCATCCCGACCGCCCGAACCGGTCACAAAGGGGGCTTCGATGGCTCCCATGGGGTCTCTGCCCAGCGCCGTTAGAGATTGTCCGCCAGTTCCGCCACAAGGGCCGGGTCATAGCCGTAGGCGGCGCGGAAGAGCTGGCTGGTGTAGGGGTGGTCCGGCGTGCCCTCGCGAAGCTGGTCGACCGTCAGTGTCTCGACGATCTCGCCGGACCGCATGACGGCCAGCCGCTCACACATATGGCTGACGACCGCCAGATTGTGGCTGACCAGGATATAGGTCAGGCCGTGCTCGCGCCTGAGGCGCATCAGCAGGTTCAGCACCTCGGCCTGGATCGAGACGTCCAGCGCCGATGTGGGTTCGTCCAACAGCAAGACAGAGGGCTCGACAATCAGCGCGCGCGCCACAGCGATACGCTGGCGCTGGCCGCCGGAGAGCTGGTGGGGGAAGCGGAACCGGAACGAGGCATCCAACCCCACCTCGTCCAGCGCCTGAAGGACCCGCGCATCCATGCCGTCGAAGCCGTGGATCTCCAGCGGCTCTTTCAGGATCTGATCGACGGTATGTCGAGGGTGCAGAGATCCGTATGGATCTTGAAACACCATCTGAACACGACGCCGGAACGTCTTGTTCCGTTTATGATTCTGGACTTCACTCGCGATCTCAATGCTGCCTGTCCAGTCGCCGATCAGGCCAGTGATCGCCCGCAAGACGGTGGACTTGCCGGAACCGCTTTCGCCCACCAGGCCGAAGCTCTCGCCTTCGCCCACCGAGAACGAAACATCCCGCAAGGCGTGGACAGCGTTGGGGCCACGGCCGAAGCGCACGTTCAGGCTGTCGATCTGGATCACGGTGACTTGCCGTCTGCTTCGGCCCAGCGCGGATCGCGCTGCAGGGTCGGCAACACGTCGGCATGGGCCTCGATCTTGGGCAGGCAGTTCAGCAGGCCGCGCGTATAGGGGTGCTGCGCGTTATGCAGGTCCTTCGCCGCGCAGGTCTCGACCACCCGGCCGGCATACATGATCAGCACCCGGTCGCAGAACGAGGCCACCAGGTTCAGATCGTGGCTGATCAGGATCAGGCCGGTGCCGCGGCGCGTCACCATCTCGTCCAGGATGGCCAGCACCTGCAGCGACACGGTGACGTCCAGGGCCGATGTCGGCTCGTCGGCGATGATGATGTCGGGTTCCGGGATCATCATCATGGCAATCATCACCCGTTGGCCCATGCCGCCCGACAGTTCATGCGGATAGGCGCGGGCAACCCGCTCAGGATTGCGGATATGGACGGCCTTCAGCATGGCGAGCGTGCGCGCCCTCGCCTCTTCCTTCGAGGCGGTCTGGTGCACCAGGAACGCCTCGGAAATCTGGCGGCCGACCGTCATCACGGGGTTCAGGCTGTATTTCGGATCCTGCAAGACCATAGAGATGCGGTTGCCGCGAATCTCGCGCAGCGTACGGCGGTCGGCGGTCAACAGGTCGGTGCCGGAGAACTTCAGCGTTTTCGCCCGAACGTCGCCGCCGCCGGCGGTCAGGCCCAGCACGGCGCGGCCAGTTTGCGACTTGCCGGAGCCGCTTTCTCCGACGATGCCCAGCTTCTCCCGCCCCAGCGTGAAGCTGACGCCGCGTACCGCGGTAACGGGCCCCTTAGGCGTGCGATAGGTGACATGGAGGTCGTCGACCTCCAGCAGCGGTGTTTCGGCCATCGGTTCTGCCTAACCTCGGCTGCGGGGGTCGAGCACGTCGCGCAGACCGTCGCCCAAGAGATTGAAGCCGAGGCTGACGATGAAGATCGCCAGGCCCGGGATGGTCGGCACCCACCACTGGTCGAGGATGAACTGGCGGCCGGTGGAGATCATGGCCCCCCATTCCGGCGACGGCGGCTGCGCCCCCAGCCCCAGGAAGCCCAGTCCGGCTGCGGTCAGGATGATACCCGCCATGTCCAGCGTCAGCCGCACGATCACGGATGAGAGGCAGAGCGGCACCACATGGCGGCGTAGGATGCGCCATGTTGAAGCGCCTTGCGTGCGCGCCGCCAGGATGAACTCGCTGTTGCGCAGCGTCAGCGCCTCGGCCCGGGCGATGCGGGCATAAGGCGACCAAGTGGTGAGTGCGATTGCCAGCACCGCATTCTCGATCCCTGGGCCCAGGGCGGCGACGAAGGCCAGCGCCAGGATCAGCCGCGGAAAGGCCAGGAAGATGTCGGTGATGCGCATCAGCACCTGGTCGACAATCCCGCCCACATAGCCAGCGATGGTGCCGATGGCGAGCCCGATGGGCACCACGATGATGCCCACCATGCCGACGATGTAGAGCGTGATCTGCGAGCCCCAGACGATGCGGTCGAAGATGTCGCGGCCAAGCTGGTCGGTGCCGAACCAGTGTTCGCTGCTAGGCGGCAGCAGGCGGTTCGGCAGGTCCTGGGTGATGCCGTCGCCGCTGGTGATCCAGGGGGCGAACAGCGCCATCAACACCAATGTGGCGATGGTGATCAGCCCCGCCATGGCGATGGGGTTGGTGCGGAAGGTCAGCCAGGCGATATATACGCGCTGGCAGCGGGCCTGGAATGCCGTGCGCGGCGCGTCCGACAGCAGCCAGCCCCGGTAGCCACCGCGACGGCCGACAGCCTGCTCGCTCATGGCCGCCCGCCCCTCACCGCGCCCGCGGGTCGACGAGCCGATAGAGCGCGTCGGACAGCATGTTGATGCCGACAAAGCAGGTGCCGACGACGATGGTACCGCCGATCACCGCGTTCATGTCGGAATTGAACAGCGAGTTGGTGATGTACTGGCCGATGCCGGGCCAGGCGAACACGGTCTCGGTCAGCACGGAGCCTTCCAAGAGCGATGCATAGGTGAGCCCGATGATGGTGATCAACTGCACCAGCACGTTGCCGAAGGCGTGGCGCCAGATGACCGTGCGTTCTGAAAGCCCCTTAACCCGGGCCGTCAGCACATATTCCTGGCGCAGCTGGTCCAGCATGAAGCTGCGGGTCATGCGCGCGATATAGGCTAGCGCATAGGCGCCCAGGATCGACACCGGCAGCACCAGATGACTGGCGGCATTCCAGAAAACGGTCCAGTTGTCCGCGATCGCGGCATCGACCAGCAAGAGGCCGGTGACAGTCGGCACCAAGCCTTCATAGTAGAACTCCAGCCGCCCCGGTCCGGGCAGCCACTGCAGTTTGGCGTAGAAGACCAAGAGCCCGACCATGCCGAGCCAGAAGACCGGCACCGAATAGCCGATCAGGCCGACGACCCGGACCACATGGTCGATCATGCGCCCCTGGTAGACGGCGGCGAGCACGCCCATGGGGATGCCAAACAGGGTGCCGAGCAGCGTGGCCAGGGTCGCCAGCTCCAGCGTAGCCGGGAAGAAGCGCACCAGATCCTCCATCACCGGGCGCGAGGTGGTGATGGAGTCGCCGAGATTGCCGCTTAAGATCTCACCCAGATAGTTGAAGTAT
>JANQQD010000178.1 GCA_028285185.1 Anaerolineae bacterium
GCTCAACCAGCCTGGCGCGCACCGGATTGAGCGACACATAGCGCACGGCATGGCCAAGATGCGCTTCATCCATCACGACCGAGCCAAAACGCCCCTGCCAGAGATGGCCAGTCACCCGCAGGCGCGCGTTGACGTAGCCCGTGTAGCGCCGATGTGCATCCGCCAGAGAACGCCGCAGCCCGTCCTCGTCGGCCGGCACGATGACGATGTGGACGTGGTTGGGCATCAGACAGTAGGCCCAGATTTCAGCCTCTGCCTTGCGCGCCGCGTCGGCCAGCAAGTCACGGTAGAGAGCGTAGTCGCCGTCCTCGAAGAACGTCCGGGCACGCCGATTGCCGCGCTGGGTCACGTGATACGGGAGACCGGGCACGACGAGGCGGGACAGGCGAGCCATCGGCGATGCATCGCATATCTATGTGAATTGGCAAATTGTCACCGTAATACCATGCCCTACCGCCGCCCGCCCTCGCACTTTGGCCTCCAGCGCAGCCCGGGCTGAGGCGGCCGCGATGGCCGGATCGGTCGGGGCGCAGCCGGTAGGAATGGACCTTCGAGCGGCCAACCGCCCGTAGCGCTTCTGTCATGTCGCCCGTCCCGGTGACGACCCGAAGGAACAGGCGCTTGCATCGTCTGTCCATCTGTTGGCGGATGGCATTGCGACGCTCCTGCGGACAACGCCGGTCCGCGCCGGCCGGGCCGCCGCCCGCCGAAACAGAGTGCAGCGATACGAAAACCTGCCGAAGCTGCTAATCTCGGCCGGCTGGCCCGGGCCGACACAGGACGCATGAGACAGGTTTGATGGATAGCGAGATCGCGTCTTGGATCGCCCGGAACGCGGTGATCCTCTCCACGGTATTGAGCGTCATCCTCGGCTTCGCCCTGGCCGTTTACGGCCTGAAGATGCGGGCATCGATCGCCATCGAGCGCCACCGGCAGGCGACGGCGCCGGACGCCCAACCTGCCTCGACCGCCAGACCCCGGGTGCGGGGCCCGTCCCTCCAGAGCCGGGAGCAGATCCGCACCCGCGGCGAAGCGATCCGTCACGGGGCACATATCGCCGCAAGACGGCAGCCTCCCGCGGCCCGCCACCCGACCGGAACGACGGCAGATCCCGGCTCAAACGAAGACGGTGAGCCGACGGAGATGGGGCGCCCCCCAGGCTCCCCCTTCGGCCCGGAGGCCCACAGATCGATCAAGAGCACGATAGCCGGGCTCTACATCTATGCCGGCGTGATCATGGTCATCCTGTCGGTCGCGCTCTTCGTGATGTATTCCGTCCGCTGAAGCCGGCCGAAACCGAGGCGAGCCCGGGGCGGCCGCTTCGAAACGCCAGGGGTTTCCTCTGCCCGGTACCGATCTTCACCCTTCCTATGTGGAGTCGAATCCTGTGTGGGGTCAGGTCTTTCATAGCCATACATTCGATTTCGGTGACAGTTTACTAATTGCACCTATTGTCCGTGGACCTGCTTAGCCTTCGGGCTGGCGGCAGTACCGCTCGATGCCCTCTCCAGCATCGTAGAAGTGCTCGACATAGTGCGCGAGTTTGGCAGCATAATCGGTCATGTCAGTCGTGCTCCAGCAATTCGCCGGCGCGGCCCGGACGGCCGGCGCCGACATGTTGGGGGCATGAGGTGTCGGACCGGACGGTCCCGCTGCGGTCGCGATCTAGGACCCGCTGGAGGCGCTGCCGCCGCCGAAATCGGCGAATGTCGACATGCTGCGGTTGTCGTCGTGGGCAGACGTCAGCCTGAACGAGCCGGACCCGCTGGAACCGCTGAAGCTGGACAGAGGCTGAAAGACCGGAACGTCGGCACCGAACGGCCCGGTGAAACTGGCGGCGGAGGGCCGACGAGAGCTTCCGGCCCCGGACGACCCGGGGACGATGGGGGGAGGCGGCATGCTGACCTGCGACAGCCTGCGCCCTTTGACGGCAGCCTTGATGGCCAGGTCCTGTCCGGACTCCTCGACGCCGAACGCACCGCCCAGGAAGGTGCGGGTGCACAACTCATCGACATTTGCGCCCGGCTGACCGGCGATGTGCTTCATCAGCGCCCACGCGGCGACGAACGTGCCGGTCCGACCCTGGCCGTAACCGCAATAGACCAATGTCGCGCCGTAGTTCTGTTTTCGGTTGCGATACGCCTCGATCAAATTCGCCACCTCCTTCAGCTGCTCGACTGTCGGCGCATGCCTGTCCTTGACCTTGAAGTTGTAGAAATCGATTCCGGCCGCTTTCAGCAGCTCCTTCCCTTTGTCGCTCATGGCACAGTTATTTGCACTGATGACACAGACGATCTTGTTGTCCTGCAAGAGACGGACATCGATCGGCTCCAGTTTATGGTCGGCGTCACGAGGCCCGACGTAGTTGGGCTGAGCGCTTCTCGCCAGCGTGCCCGCGAGCACCCACTGGAAATTCCCGAAGGCGAAGGCTTTCCTGTCATTCTTCTTGTATCGATTCAGGCCGTACACCTTGTTGGTCATCGTGATGCTCCAGTTGCTGGCCGGGCTCGGATGCCCGTGTCGCCGATTGGTCGTTGGCCGAGCTGGAGCGGTTCAAAAAAAGTCTTGGGGGGTAGAGATCCGGAACGCAGGCCGACGGAAACCAAGCCCCGGACCGAACCGGGGATCACGGCGCCAGGCGAAGAGCATGGCGACATAGGGGGTCAGGTCTTTCACTGCCATATCTTTGGGCGCGATGAAACGCATGGCAGCAAGGGATGGGGTCAAGTCTTGCACGATCATATCGCAGAACAGCCCGCGAGCCCCCTCTCGCGCTGCCGATCCTTCCACCGGGTCGTGGTCAGCCCAAGGGCCGCGAGGGCCTGAGACTGGAAACCGCACTTGAAGAGCAGCATGATCGCAAGCGGCAACAGTCGAAGATCCGACATGGACGATCCACACCCTGCCGCCGCTGGTGCGGTGACCTCTGGAAACGCGCTTTGAGCCTGCCGGCCGATATGCCTGCGACGATCGACGGGCCGACAGCCTGGGTCGGCGACGACCTGCGCCGCAACCCGGGCGCCTGGCTGCATGTCTTGAGCCGGGACGATATCGCCGACCTGGAGCAGGCGGCTCGGCACTTTCTCTCATCCGGGCAGGATGTGGGCGAGATCACCGCGGCCGAGTTTCCGCTCTCGCATTTCCGCCGCCATCTCGCCGCCCTTCAGGAGAAGATGCGCTCCGGCAACGGCGTGGAGGTGCTGCGCGGGCTTCCGCTCGACCGGTATGACCTCAGAACCGCCGCAACGATCTTCTGCGGGATCGGCGCGCATATCGGCGCCGCCCGGTCGCAGAATTCCGCGGGCCATATCCTGGGCCATGTCCGCAATGTCGGCGCGGACCCGCAAGATCCGACCGTCCGCATCTACCAGACATCGGCGCGGCAGACCTTCCACACCGACAGCGCGGATGTCGTCGGTCTGTTGTGTCTGCAGAACGCCATGGAGGGCGGCGACTCCCTGCTGGTGAGCGCTGCCTCGATCTACAACCGCATGCGCGCCGAACGCCCGGATCTCGTCGCGCATCTGTTCGATCCGATCGCGACGGACAGGCGCGGCGAAATCCCCGAGGGCATGCGGCCGTTTGTCGAGATCCCGCCGCTCACCTGGCATGGCGGCAAGTTGACCGTGTTCTATCAGCGCCAGTATATCGACAGCGCCCAACGCTTCCCCGACGCGATGCGGCTGACCGCAGCGCATGTCGCAGCACTCGACCTGTTCG
This sequence comes from Anaerolineae bacterium, assembly GCA_028285185.1. GTDB lineage: Bacteria > Pseudomonadota > Alphaproteobacteria > DSM-16000 > Inquilinaceae > JACKIG01. Next base: position 3,721 of record JANQQD010000178.1, read on the forward strand.
ACGCGGTGGCCGACGACCCGGCGCTGCATTTCCGCATGCGGCTTGAACCGGGCGACATGCAGTTCGTCTACAATCACGCGCAGTTGCACGACCGCACGGCCTTCACCGATTGGCCCGAGCCCGAGCGCCGCCGCCATTTGCTGCGGCTATGGCTGTCGCTGCCGGGCGACCGCGCGCTGCCGGACTGCTTCAAACAGCGCTACGGCTCGATCGAGATCGGCAACCGCGGCGGCATCGTGACCCCCAAAACGCGCCTCCACGCCCCGCTGGACGTGTGACGTCTTGCCGAACCCGTTTGCGGCCGCGTGCTCGGACCGATGCGGCGTCGCTCTGCGGGGGTCAGGTCTTTCATAGCCACATTACCCGACCCGGCCCCAACCCCGTCAGCACGACGCACGCCGCTGCTCCCGGGGCCCGCGCCAACCGGCGACGCCCCGCCTGAGGATCGCTGCGAACTCCAGAAAAACCCCGCAATCCTCGTCGTCCTCCCGGTATCCAACGCCGCAGAGCATGTTGATCAGGATCAACGGCAACAAGACCTTGTTCTTCATCTCACGATTCCGTTCGCTCTTTCCTCGTCAAGACACCGAACATCGGCTGTTTTTCTCGAACGTATTGTCAAAGGTCGTGCTTCATGCCAACGCGCAGCGACACAACTTTGTGGTTCGGCTAACGGTCCTCCCGAGGAATGGGGGATGGTAAACCTCGGGAGGAAAGACCAGCGTTGTGCAATCTTATTCGGCCGCCACGCGCGAAAGCTTATCCAGCACGGGGAACAGATCGCTGGGATCGGGGCGACGGGTGTAGTCCGGATTGACCTCGGCATATTCAACCCTGCCGTCGGTGCCGATGACGTAGCGTGCCGGCATTGGCAGGTTCCACTCACCATCGTTGTGGATCTTGGGCAACTCGACCCCGAACATCTTGTGGAACTCTATGACATAGTCCTGCAGGGTCCATCGGATGCCGAACCTTGCCGCCAATTCACCCGCATTGTCCGTCAGAATGGGGAAGCTGAGTTTGTTGTCCCTTTGCGACTTGCGGCTGTCCGCAGCGCCTTGCATGGAAATGGCGACCAGCGACGCCCCGCGCGCCCGGATATTGCCAACCGCTTCTTCCAGTGCTTTCAGTTCGATGTTGCAATAGGGACACCAGACACCGCGGTAGAACGACAGGACGAGCGGGCCCTTGGCCAGCATGTCCTTCAGCACAACGGTGTTGCCGTCCTGGTCCGTCAGCGTGAAGTCGGGCGCAGTGTCACCCGCTTTGACGGCACGCTCGGCCTGACCGCTATCGATCAGTTCTTGCGTCGAACGGGCAAAGGTATCAAACGCGCCCGGAGGTGCCTGGACTTTGAATTGGGCTTTGAAGGCGTCGAGTTTTTCTTGAAGTGACATGATTTCATTCCTCTCTGCTTGCGCCAGGTGTCTTTGATCTGGCGTGAGTGGAATGAATGTTGCTCATTTGAACTGTTCTTTGTAGTATCAAAAGTGGCCTGACTGTTATTCGAAATTCAAATGGTCGCGCGCGTCTCCTCACTGCAGCTTTTCACCCGTGTTGCCAGAACGGGCAGCTTTACGACGGCTGGGAAAGAGATTGGGCTTTCTCAGCCATCAGTCTCGCGCATCATCTCGAACCTGGAAAAGGAACTGCAGGTTGCGCTCTTCGTTAGAAGTACACATGCGGTGAAGCTGACCGAGGCTGGCGAAGACTATCTTGTACGTATCGAGCCGATACTGGGCGCGTTAGAAGAAGCAGAACATATTGCCCGCGGCACAGGGGAACTGACAGGACGGCTGAGGGTCGGTGTGGCAACCAGCTTTGCAACAAGGGAGATTATCCCCCGTTTGCCCGAGTTTACGGCGCAACATCCTAATCTGCGTGTTGATCTCGTACTGTCAGATTCCCGTCAGGAACTGATCAGCGAGTCGATCGACCTCGCGATCCGGTACGGCGAGCTAAGGGATTCCACATTGATGGCGCGGAAGCTGGGCGCGCCGAGGCGGCTTGTCGCGGCATCGCCTGCCTATTTGGAACGCGCGGGCACACCGCGCATTCCATCCGATCTTTCGAACCATCAGGTAATACTGGGCCCCTCAAGCGTTGGCTCCGCAGGATGGGTGTTCAAGAAAGACGGTAAATCCCTTTCAGTGCGCGTTGAAGGCCAGGTGATGGTCACGGTTAATGAGGGAGCGACGGCCGCTGCGGTGGCCGGTATGGGTATTATCTCAACTGCCTCATGGGGTTGCAGAGCCGAGATCGAAAGCGGCGCGCTTGTTCAACTCCTGCCGGACTGGGAGATTGGAACGGTCGAGGTCAACGCTGTTCTCCCAAGCAGGCACTCGGCCAAGCGGTCTGCCCGCGCCTTTGCGGACTTTCTCGTGAAATCCTTCCGCGACTACGAAGACTGAGCGCAAGCAACCATCTTCGCGACGTCCGCAGGTCTACGTCCGCCATCAAGAACGTTTGACCCGCATTTCTCACACCCGCCATGGCCTGCGCGACGCTGTGCCGGCGACAGGGCAGGAGATCCGCGCCGCGCGATGCGGGGGGCATCGGGCAAGCGGATCGACGCAGCCTGTCGCCGGCACAGTGCCGCCCGCAGGGTCGCGGCCGGGCGTCCGCCCGCGGCGTCGCAAGCCTCGACCGTAGCGCCGCTACGCTTTTCGGCTTGCTGCTGACGGGTGGACGCCCGGCCGCGACGCAGACCGTGGAGGGTGTGAGAAATGCGGGTTAACGCCAGAAGTCGTAATCAACAGGGAAACGTCCATCGTGCAGGATACGGCAAGGGGCGAGTCTTCGGAGCCGCCCCTTGCCGCGTGGATCAAAGTGCCATCCCTCCGTCAACGTCTATTGCCGCGCCCGTGATGTAGCTGGCCTCATCACTGGCGAGGAATGCCGTAAGGTTGGCGACTTCTGCAGGTTTCCCATACCTCTTCAGCGCTGTTAGAGCCGAGACGGGCTCGAAAAAGGGCCCATCGGCAGGATTGAGGTCCGTGTCGACCGGACCAGGCTGGACCGCATTAACCAGAATGCCGCGAGACCCGAGATCGCGTGCCCATCCCTTTACCAGGGCTGTCACGGCGGCCTTGGTTGCACCGTAGGCGGCAAAGCCTTCAAACGGCATCCGTTTTGCGTTCACCGAAGAAATGACGATGATCCGTCCGCCCTCGGGAATGTGAGTTATAGCGGCATGGGTGCCCGCGTATACGCCGTCCACATTGATCGCGACTTGCTGGCGAAACCAGTGGAAGTCCGCTTCGGTGATTGGGCCGGTTCGAAAAACGCCTGCGTTGTGCACAAGGATGTCGATACGGCCAAAGGCTTTGACAGTTTCATCCACCGCGCCTGCGGTCATGTACGGGTCGGCGGCATCGGCCCTTATAGCGATGACGTTATCGCCAAGGCGGGCAGCAAGGCTATCGGCCGCATCTTTGTTGCTCACATAGGTGAAAGCAGTTTTGACGCCCTCGGCGGCGAACCGTTCTACGATGGCTGCGCCGATACCCCGAGCGCCACCAGTCACCAGGGCCGTCTTCCCAGTAAGGTTATAGGTCATCTGAGTTTCCTCTCGCGGTATGAAGTTCGATCCACGCCGCATAGGCTCTCCGCGACGCTCATACTCGTGGTCACCGCCGAACCAACCGCTCCTGGTTCCCGCTATTGCCTTCGGCTGATCCAGGTGGCGGGCCTTGACCGCAATCTATTCCGCTGCGACCAGTTCCGGACTCCACGCCACTGGCGCAAAAGCGTTATCGAGCTTGGGCTTGACGATCGGGGTGGTGTAGTTGGAGAGCACCTTGAGGCTCGTGCCCACAATCACCTCGAGCACCGTCTGCTTGGTGTAGCCCGCTGCCAGGAATGCCTCGATCTGCTCCTCTGATGCCCATCCGCGCGTTTCATGAATGACGGCCGAGAATGTCCGCAAAGCTTCTAGCTTGGGATCATCGATCGGTGTGCCACTGCGCAACGCCTCGATTACGCCCTCATCGACGCCGGCCATTTTGGAGACTGCCGTGTGTGCAGCCATGCAATAGGTGCAGCCATTCAAACGATTGTTTGTCATCAGAATGATCTGGCGCTCGGTCTCACTCAGATCGGTTTTGTCAAACAAACCCATCATCGTCAGATAGCTTTCAACCATGACCGGTGATTCAGCCATCGTTGCCATGAGATTTGGCAGGAAGCCGAGTTTTGCTTTAGCGGCTTTCAATATGGGTTTGGACGCTTCTGGTGCGCTTTCGATCGTGTGGGATCCATAGTTGTTCATTGGATTCTCCTTTTGCGTAGACGGCATGCGTTGTTGAAGGACTGTCTGACGGCAGTATTTGTCATTCTATCTCTCGGCGGTATATGCCCAGAATGTCTAACTGTTATTCATAAAACGAATGCCATGACGTCTGCTCAGGATGCTGAAGAGATCGCTTCCCAGGAATTTCTGATGACGCCCATCAAGCAGCGATGCGACCCGGAAGGAGAGTGTGCTCACGGCGAAGTTGAGAGCGCGACAGCGGTCACCGACGACCGCTATTGGCATGCTTTCGCACTTGGAGAACGGACGTTTTTCTGGCGGAGTTGATGGCAGCGGAATCGGACCTGCTCGACCACCAGGGAAATCGTTGCGGAGAACTTGTCAGATTGCAGGCAGCGCCGCAGCTTGGATGATCTAGCACCGCGTCATTCCGGACGCCGGACAATCATAGAGGGCGCGGCCAGCCTGTTTAGCGTCTGCCGGGCCGGGGCCAGGTCATCCACAATTACATTGCCGACCCGGCCCCAACCCCGTCAGCACGACGCACGCCGCTGCTCCCGGGGCCCGCGCCAACCGGCGACGCCCTGCCTCAGCATCGCTGCGAACTCCAGAATAACCCCGCAATCCTCGTCGTCCTGCCGGTATCCGAGGCTGAAGGTCAGGGTCCGGTCCTGCTCCGGTTCGATCGGCAGGACGACCAGCGATCCGTTCTGCAGGTCCCATCTGACGACATGCTCCGGCAGCCAGGCATACCCGTCGCTGTTGCGCAGGAACGACAGCGAGCCCGCCACATGGCTGATCGTCCACCGCCGCTGCCCGCTGGCCTCGCCGCCCGGCACCGGCGCATCCTCCACCACGACATTGACGTACTGTCTCAGATCGCCCGCCGAGATCGACCGCCGCCTCGCCAGCGGGTGGCCCGGCCCAGCCACGCAGACGAAGGGAACGGACATCAGCGGCTCAGTCTTCACCGACGCCGGCAGATGTTGCGCGATCGCAACCCGCACCAGCCCCTCCCGTCAACAGGGTTGCGGCGTCGGCACGGGCGGTTTCGTGTATGCGGATGGGCAGGCCCGGGTAGACCTGCGAAAGCTCCTTGATTGCCGACAGCAGAACGTCGACCGGAAACAGCGCGTTCACCGAGATCGGGACCTCTTTTGCGCCACACTGGCACTCGACGCGGGCGAGTTGGCAAAGCTCCTCCGCCTGGCGCGCCTCATCGATCAGATCGCACGCATGGGGCAGCAGGATCCGTCCCAACTCCGTGATCCTGGCCTGCCGGCCGTCCAGTTCGAACAGCCGTTGCCCCAGAGACGCTTCCATCTTCCGGATCGAATGACCGATGGCCGACTGCGTCTTGTGCAGCTTCTCAGCCGCCTTCTGAAAACTCCCCAACTCCGCCGTGGCAACAAACGCGCGCCACTGTTCCAGACTTACCCTGAGCATTTTTGGGCCATCCCTGTTGGCTGTTACACCAGCGATGCCCCTCCCCTGCTGCACGCCTGAGCCGACGCGCCAAGACCAACC
>JANQQD010000184.1 GCA_028285185.1 Anaerolineae bacterium
GCCGAGATTGCCGGCGCTGGCGCAGATGGCGGATTTCGGGCCATCGCCGTCTGCCAGATGGGCCACGACCAAGTCCGTTCCCCGTCCCTTGAAGCAGCGAATGGGGTTCATCGTCTCCACCTTCAAGACGATGCGGCAGCCCAAGGCCTGGTTGAGCGGTGCGATCTCGAACTGGGGCGAGTTCAGGAACACATCGGAAATTCTGGAGACTGCATCTTCGATCCGAGTCAGGCTTAGGCGTGCCATCCCTGCAGTCTCCAGCGGTGCGGTCCGGCCACCTTAGGCGGAACACCCCAGCGGAACCTAATGCGCATGCAATGCTCATCGCTGCGAAGCCAGGTGCGGTTCGAGAGGCGGCCGTCATCAAACCGCAAAGAGGCATCTGTACAGTCACTTTGCCAATGCGACGGCGCGGCACGCCATTCGTGCAATGCCCCCGTCGCCATCACCAAGACCGATACTACGGAGGCCATCCCCCATGCGGATCCTGACCCTGCCTGCGGCTGCGCTGATCGCGCTTGCGGCCGCACAGGCCAATGCCCAGACGACCTTGACGGTCTACACCGCCTTCGAGGCCGACGATCTGCAGCGGTTCAAGGAGGCCTTCGAGGCGTCCAACCCGGACATCGAAATCGAATGGGTCCGCGACTCCACCGGCATCATCACTGCCCGCCTGCTGGCCGAGCGCGACAATCCGCAGGCCGACGTGATCTGGGGCCTGGCGGCCACGTCGTTGTTGCTGATGGACAGCGAAGGCATGCTGGAGGCCTACGCGCCGGAGGGGCTGGAGCGGCTGGACCCGCGTTTCCGCGACGAGGCGGATCCGCCGGCCTGGGTCGGCCTGGACGCCTGGATCGCTGCGATCTGCGTCAACACCGTGGAGGCGGAGCGCCACGGTCTGCCCATGCCGGCCAGCTGGGAAGACCTGACCGATCCGGTCTATGAGAACCACGTAGCCATGCCGAACCCGAATTCCTCGGGCACCGGCTTCCTGGACGTGTCGTCGTGGCTGCAGATGTTCGGCGAAGAGGGCGGCTGGGACTATATGGACCGGCTGCACCAGAACATCCGCTACTACACCCATTCCGGCTCCAAGCCGTGCCGCGACGCCGGCCGCGGCGAGGTCTCGATCGGCATCTCCTTCGCGTTCCGGGGGGCGCGGTCGATCGCGGAAGGCGCGCCGCTTGAGCTGGTGCTGGCCTCAGAAGGCGTGGGCTGGGACATGGAAGCGGCTGCCATCGTCGCCGGCACGGACTTCCAGGAAGAGGCCGAGCGGCTGATGGACTTCGCCATCTCCGACGAGGCGATGCGCGAGTACAATGTCGGCTATGCCGTTCTCGCCGTGCCGGAGCTGGCGCAGCCAGTGGAGCATTATCCGGAGAACGCGCTGGAGGCGATGATCGACAGCGACTTCCTGTGGGCGGCCATGAACCGCGAGCGCATTCTGAGCGAGTGGCAGGAGCGCTACGACTCCAAGTCCGAACCGCAGAACTGAGACGGGCGGAACGGGAAGGCGGCGGCGGGGAGAACTCCGCCGCCGTGCGATAGCCCTGGGAGGGCGAGAGATGAGCGAGCAGCCCTATCTGCGCGTCGCCAACGTCACCAAACGCTTCGGCAACTTCACGGCATTACGCGATGTCTCGCTGGACGTGGATCGCGGCGAGTTCGTCTGCTTCCTCGGTCCCTCGGGCTGCGGCAAGACCACGCTCTTGCGCGCCATTGCCGGGCTGGACATCCAGTCGGAAGGCACGATCCACCAGGGCGGCAAGGACATCTCGGCGCTGCCGGCGTCGGAGCGCGATTTCGGCATCGTCTTCCAGTCCTACGCCCTGTTCCCCAATCTCACGATCAACGAGAACGTGGCCTATGGCCTGCACGGCCGCGGGCTGAAGCGGCAGGACATCCGCGACCGGGTGCGGTCGCTCTTGGACACCGTCGGCCTGGCGGACCAGGGCGACAAGTATCCGGCCCAGCTCTCCGGGGGCCAGCAGCAACGGGTGGCCCTTTCGCGGGCGCTGGCGACGGAGCCGGGGCTGCTCTTACTGGACGAGCCCCTGTCGGCGCTGGACGCCAAGGTGCGCCAGCACCTGCGCCTGGAGATCAAGGCGCTGCAGCGGCGCCTGGGCGTGACCACGATCATGGTGACCCACGACCAGGAAGAGGCTTTGGCCATGGCCGACCGCATCGTGGTGATGAATGTCGGCGTGATCGAGCAGGTGGGCACGCCGCACGAGGTCTACAGCAGGCCGGCGACGGCCTTCGTTGCCGACTTCATCGGCGAGATGAACTTTGTCCCGGCCGACATCGTGGCGCGCGGCGAGATCCGCGTGGGCCCGGACCTGTGCTGCGCCTGTGAGACCGATGGTGCAGCGACGCCGGCCGCCGCCACCATGGCGATCCGGCTGGAAGACATCGTGCTGACCGAGGCCGATGCCCAGGACAAAAACCACTTCGTCGGCGAGATCCGCGATCTGGAGTTCCTTGGTTCGTTCGTGCGCGCCTATGTCGGCGGCGAGGCCATCGGCGAAGTGACGCTGCGCGCCGACATTTCGGCCAACCTGATGCGCCGGCTGAACCTGGACATCGGTACGAAGATCCCTGTGGCCCTTCCGGCCAACCGCCTGCACGTCTATCCGAAGGACTAGCGCCATGGCCACGGTGGAGGCGGCATACGGGGCCGGTGCGTCGGCGCCCGCCAAACCGATCAAGGCGAAGCTCAGCCGCGACGACTATTCGATGCGTGGGCTGATCGTGGTGATCATCGTCTATCTGGCCTTCGCGCTGATCGTCCCGCTGTTGCTGGTGCTGACGAAGTCCGTCCAGACCTACCACTTCACCCTGGATCAGGTTGAGGTGGAGTTCTTCCGCGACGGGGCGTGGGTCGAGCGCGCAACCCTCGCGGACTGGGTGGAGCGGTCGGACTACGAGGTCAATCACGGCCTGCGCGCATCGGAGCGCACGCGCGAGCAGCCGGCTCAGATCATCCCGCGTGGCGCGCGCCAGGATATCGAGCTGTTCCGGCTGCGCGACCTGTCGCCGGAAAAGGGCCTGATCCTGCATGCGGGCGATCTGAGCGACAGTGACGCGTGGATCGAGGTCGACCGCCGGCAATTCGCGCGGGTGCAGATCCGCCCCGCCAGAAGCTACGGCCTGGGCAATTTCGACCACTATTTCGAGACGCCGGCGCTGCGAGTCTCGATCGTCAACAGCCTGACGATCGCGCTGATCACCACTGGTATCGTCATCCCGCTGGCCTTTGCCTATGCCTACGGGCTGACGCGAACGCTGATGCCGCTGCGGCCTGTGTTCAAAACCATCGCCATGGTGCCGATCCTGGTGCCCTCGCTCTTGCCGGCGATCGGCCTGGTCTATCTGTTCGGCAACCAGGGGATCCTGACGCCACTGTTGATGGGGGAGTCGATCTACGGCCCCATCGGCATCGTCATGGCCAGCGCGTTCTTCGCGTTTCCGCACGCGGTGCTGATCCTCCTGGTGGCGCTGTCGGTGACCGACGCACGCCTTTATGAGGCCGCAACGGCGCTCCGCGCCTCGCCCTTGCGTACCTTCCTGACCGTCACCTTGCCGGGTGCCCGCTACGGCCTGATCTCCGCCTTCTTCGTGGTGTTCACCCTGGTGATCACCGATTTCGGCGTGCCCAAGGTGGTGGGCGGCCAGTACAACGTGCTGGCGCTCGACATCTACCGACAGGTGATCGGCCAGCAGAACTTCCAGATGGGCGCGGTGGTGTCGATGATCCTGCTGGTGCCGGCCATCGTCGCGTTCACCGTCGATCGCATGGTGACGCGCCGGCAGGTGGCGCTGCTCTCCGCCCGCGCCGTGCCGTATCAGCCGAAGCCGCACCGCCAGCGCGACTTGACGTTCCTTGGCATCTGCTCGGTCGTCGGTCTGTTCATCCTCGGCATCCTGCTGATGTGCCAGCTCGCGGCCGTCTTCCAGTTCTGGCCGTACGACCTGTCGCTCAGCCTGCGCAACTTCGCCTTCAACCAGATGGACGGCGGCGGCTGGGCTTCCTACGGCAATTCCATCCGCATGGCGCTCTATACGGCGTTCATCGGCACGTTCCTGATCTTCTTCGGCGCCTATCTGGTGGAAAAGGGCAACGGCTTCACCAAGGGACGCAGCCTGTTCCAGCTATTTGCCATGATGCCGATGGCCGTGCCCGGCATGGTGCTGGGTCTGGCCTATATCTTCTTCTTCAACGATCCGGCCAACCCGTTCAATTTCCTCTATGGGACCATGGCGATCCTGGTGATCTGCACGATCACGCATCTCTACACCGTCTCTCACCTGACGGCGGCGACCGCGCTGAAGCAGATGGACCCCGAATTCGAGGCCGTCGCTGCGTCGCTGAAGCAGCCCTTCTGGCGCACCTTCTCGCGCGTCTCCATGCCGGTCTGCCTGCCGGCCATGTCTGAGATCTGGATCTACCTGTTCGTCAACGCCATGACGACGGTGTCGGCCGTGGTCTTCCTCTACAGCCCGTCGACCACGCTGGCCTCGGTTGCCGTGCTCAACATGGACGATGCGGGCGACATCGCGCCCGCCGCCGCCATGGGCATGATGATCTTCTACACGAATGCCGGCGTGCGGATCCTTCACCACATCTTCGCCAACCGCGTGCTGGGCCGGACGCAGGCGTGGCGGATGCGGTGACACCCCGGATCGGGGCTGGCACAACGGGGGAATCCCCCCTCGAACGAGGAGCTAGACCACAATGACGATCTGGAAGACTGCGGCCGGTGCCTGTGTGTCGCTTGCCGCGCTGTCGGCGACCATGCCGGCCATGGCGCAAGAGTGTTTCATTGGCG
>JANQQD010000190.1 GCA_028285185.1 Anaerolineae bacterium
CGGTGCGGGACCGCTTCCGCCGGCGTGACGGTTACTCGCACTCGTAGATGCCGTGGCCGCACATGTCGTAGCCGGACATCCAGCTGTAGCCCTGGACCAACTGCACCGCAGAACCGGCCGAGCGCAGCTCTGGCGTCCGGTACCCGGTCTCGCCGGCATCCTGGTCGGCGGTCTCGATGGCGGCGGTCAGGGCCTGGGTCGCCTGGAACATGGTCTGGATCTCCTTCGTCGTCAGCGGTTGTGTCGTTTGTCCGTGAGGCTCGCGTCGCCTCGATGACCCCAAGGTATGGGCCGGGCGGTCGCGGCGGCAGTTGTCAGGACTGTTCAATCGCTGGCGTTGGAGACCCCGGTCGTTCGAAAGGCGGCCGCGCCTAAGAGCCACGCAAATGGAAAAAGAAAAGCGCCGTCCCGCCGACATTAACGGGAGGGACGGCGCTATCTTTCTGACGACTGCGGCACGGCCGAAAACCTGATCGGCTCGGGCCGTACCTGTCAGCAGCGCGTTAGCAGCCCCAAGACGCGTGGCCGCACTGGTCGTAGCTGTTGTATTCTCCCACACCCCGGATCAGCTTCGCCGCGCGGCCGGCGGAGCGCAGCTCCGGGCTGCGATACACGGACTGCCCTGCGTCCCGCTCAGCAGTCTCGACATCGACGATATGAGCTTCCGTCTTCACAACCATCTTCAGCCTCCTTGCTCTCATCTACGGGTGCCGCTCCTCTACAGGGCGGCGGATGCCCGCTGTACGGCCCCGATTGCCCCGACAGGGATGTCGTCGACGGAAAGCGTCTGAATTCGGCTCGGCCTGGGCCCGCATGGCCGGTCGGATCGTGTCGCGTTAAGCGACTTTGACTATGTTTGACAACTCCCGATCCGATGGCAATCCATATTCTCTTGGCGGGACGGCAGATCAGCCCCCCTTGACCAGAGGACCCTTGAGCAATGACCCGGCCCGCAGATCCCCGCCCCACCGCCGACTCTCTTGCCCAGCCGGTCAGTCTTGCAGACCTTGTGCGCGAGACCGTGCGGCTGTTGAAGCCGGTCTGGCCGCTGGCCGCGCTGGCCCTGGTTCTGGGGCTTGCCGGCGGGGCAACCATCGCGACGCTGCTAGCGTCGATCAACCGCGCGCTCAACACCGACGGCGGAACTATCGACGGCGTTCTGCTTGGCCTTGGCGGCCTGGTCGCCGTGGCGCTCGCCATGTCCTTCTGCTCGGAACTCTGCAACACCGTCGTCGGTCAGCGGGTCGTTGCAGCCCTGCGCCGCAGCCTTTGCCAGCGGATCGTCGCGGCACCTCTGGAGCGGATCGAGGCGCTGACGCCGCAGCGGCTGATGGCGGTGCTGACCAGCGATCTCGAGGCGCTGAGCGGCATCACGCTGGCCATCGCGCCCCTAATCGTAGCGGCCGCTACGACCATGGCCGTGTTCGGCTATCTCGCCTGGCTGTCGCCGGCCCTGTTTGCGGCCGTTGCGGTCGCCGTGGGCATCGGCGTGTTCGCCAACGCCCGTGCCCGGCGGGCCGGCATCAAGCGCATGGAAGCAGCGCGCGACGCGCACGAAGACCTGCTGAAGAACTTCCGCGGCGTGATCGACGGCGGCAAGGAGGTGCGCATGAACCGTGCCCGCCGCGACCTTTTGCTGAACACGCGGCTGGTCGGCGCCATCGACAGGATCGCCGGGCTGCAGATCCGCATGCGCCGCCAGTTCGGTGTGGCCGATGCCATCGCCTCGGGGCTGTTGTTCGCCACGGTGGTGCTGGTACTGGCGCTGGAAGACTGGGCCGGAAAGACCACGGCGGGGGCGTTCATCCTGGCGCTCTTGTTCGTGCGCGGGCCGATGGAACAGCTCGTCAACGCCCTGCCGCTGCTGAGCCGCGGCCAGGTGGCGCTGCGCCGCATAACGGCCCTGTCGAGGAGCCTTGGAGTGGACCGCCTGACGAGCGATCCGGCTCAGGGGCGGCCGCAGGCGCCTGCCTTCGAGCGCATCGATTTGAGCGGCGCGGAATATGCCTATCCGGGCAATGACGGGGCGGCCGGCTTTACCCTCGGTCCCGTGGACCTCACGGTGGGCCGTGGAGAGGTCGTCTTCATCACCGGCGAGAATGGGGCGGGCAAGAGCACGCTGTTGAAGCTGCTGACGGGCCTCTATCAGCCGAAGGCGGGGTCGGTGGAACTGGATGGCCGCACAATCGGCGAAGATGAACTGGAGAGTTATCGCAAGCTGTTCTCCACGGTGTTCTACGACTTCCACCTGTTCGATGATCTGATCCTGCCGGTCGACCTGCAGCCCGGCGAAATCGAGGGCCTGCTTGAGCGGCTGAAGCTGGCCGACAAGGTGACCGTCACCGACGGACGGCTGTCGACCACCCATCTCTCGGCCGGCCAGCGGCGGCGCCTGGCGCTGTTGCAGGTGTACCTAGACCGCCGTCCGGTGATCGTGTTCGACGAATGGGCGGCCGAGCAGGATCCGATTTTCCGCCGCGTCTTCTATCGCGAACTGCTGCCCGAACTGAAGCGCCGCGGGGCCACGGTCGTCGCCGTGTCGCATGACGACCGCTACTTCGATGCCGCCGACCGGTGCCTTGTGGTGGGTGACGACGGCCGGATGACGACGCTGGGAACCGCTGGAGGTGACGATCGCCAAGCGGCGTGAAAGCACCGTTAGCGCGGCCGAACCGTTCACTTGCCCTGCTGTTGCGGAACCGTACCGGTCAAGTCAGGGCGCGGTAGCAATGCACCGAAGGGCGGCCATGCCGGGCATGAAGAAATAGCCGCCGCCTTTCATAGTCACGAAAGTGGGTATGCCGTCCAGACGTCGCCGGTAGGGATCCCGGGGTATGGTGAATCGGTCAACAGCGTCGAGACCATTTCCAGGCTTTCGCACCGTGCCGATGATCGGATCGACCTCTCGCTGCAGTCCGTCAAAGAACTGATTGTTGCACCAGGACCCCTGTATGAACTCGAACTGCCGGGCGATAGACGCGTTGAAGCAGATGAACTGCAATCCGACCTCGCCCAGCTCTGCGTCCTCGTAGACGCGGCCACGGCGGAGAATCCGGTGGCGCAGAGTCACCTTCAGCGACGCTTCTTCCGTCTTGGACCCAGTTGCACGCGGATTGCTGCGCCGGATGTGAGAGCCAATAGGGCAGAACTTCCCCTGGGCATCATCCTTCGCAAAGTTGAAGAGGTTGTTGTTCTCTTTGTCCGACTTGGGATACTTCTCCATCGAGGTACCGTCTTTCTGCCGTCCGACCATCTTTTCGGCCAGCTCCAAAGGCGTCTCCTGACCGCCGGCGGCCGCCTCGTTGAGGTATCGCCAGAACCCCTCCGTATCCTGGGCCAGCTGCCGGAAGACCAGGTAGCTGCCGTTCATGCCCAGGTCGCGGCGTTCGGGCCACTCCCAATGCGGCTTGAGCCATCCTCGGGGATCGCTTGCTGCGCTGACGGCCGGCGTGCGCGGCAGCTTGCCGGTGCCGTCGGGATAGCCAAGGATCATCTCCCCCGCCGGAACGCCGTGCAGGGCGGCCTCCTTTGGCAAATCTCTATACCGACTCGTACCTTCGATGATGGGTTGCGAGATGCCGTCCCTGAAGCCGAACGCCTCCCTTTCGCCGTTCTTCTCGTGGCCGTTCAGGTGCCCATAGACGGTCTGTACGCGAGCGACACCATTGTCGCTGCAGAGGTGATCGGCCAGAAGCTGTTCGGCCTCATCGCCTGAGTTGCCAAACGCCATGAAAAGGCCGTCGAAATCTTGCTCTTTACCCCAGCGCCAATGCTCCGGATCGTTGTCTTCCACATCCCCCAGCAGCCGGCAGCGGTGCGCGGTTACCATACCCTCCACGAACGGGGGCTCGTAGCTGTCCGGTATCCAGCCAGCACCCAACAACGCCTCAAGCCCCGACGCCGCAAAGGCGATGTTCAGCCGCTGTGTGCCGAGCTCGGGCGGGCCGTCCTTGGCGGTGGAAATGCGTTCGCTATCCAGCAGGCCAGTCAGCCAGGACTTGCAGGCTGTTCGATCCACAATGCGAAAAAAGCCGTAGCCCGCATGGTAGAGATTCGCGTACCCGCGGAACAGGAGGCCCTGGATATCGGGATGCCGCGTGAATTCTTCGCTTCCCATGGCGTTAAACGAGCTCCAGCCATTCGGTCTTGCTTGGGTTCGCCTTGGCCTTCGTCAATCCGTCCCGCAGCTTCCGATTGCGGTTGATGTTCTTGGCGCTCACGCCGGGGTAGGCCTTGTACCAAACCTGCGTTGGCACCATGGATCGGCGCGCCCAGTCGATGAACTCTGGCCCTTTCGCTGCGCCACCGCGCACCATAAACCACGATTTCGGAAAGCCGATGCCGTGCGCCCAGGCAAGGGTCAGACCGCTGGCCGACTTCAAGGTGAAGTCGTCGAGATAACTGTCCCAGCTGCCGCCGAAGTTGCTGACGAACAAGAGCCGCCTGCCGCGATTCAAGATGACCCAATGGGCGAAGTGGATCGTCTCGATCACGCCCAGCTTGCCCTTGTGATACAGCAAAGTCACAAGGGCTCTCAGCAGACCGTAGGCGCAGCGCTTGGCCGTCAGCCGGCCGAAATCCGAATGCAGGTGGACAACGCTGACCATGTGGTTGGTCGGCAGGAAGTCTTCGTACCGCTTCTGTGAGCCGACGAGATCGAGATCCGGCCGCAGACTGTCCTGCCGGGCCACGCGTTCCGGGATCAGGTTGATAACGCCGGCGATGAGGAAGCCGATCAGATTAAGCAAGCCCGCTGCGACGGCGCCGATTCCACGGGCAAGGCCCGGCCCTGTGCCTTGGTCGGCTTCTTCCCATTTGCCCGCGGTTCTCTGATCGGAGTCGAGGGCGGCAAAGACTTTGGCCTGCGCCTGTTCCGCCGACATGGCAGGGGCACCGGGCCCAAGGGTTTCATCGACCACTTCATAGACTGCGGCATCCTGCAGAATGCGATCGCGCGTCATGTTGACGGCGGAGACATACCCCGCCTGTGGGCGGTGCACGCGATCAAGCATGTAGCGTTTCAGATCGGGCAGCGACTTTCCGACAAAGCCTTGGCAATGCGCATAGAGGTCGATCAGGAACTTCCCGCCGTTCTTACCGGCCGCAACCGCGAACAGGCTGTCGATATAGGCCTCGATGTCGCCGTCGATATTGCTTTCGAAGACAAGCGACCAGCCATCCTCTGCGTCGTCGTAGAGGAAGACGCTGGCGAAGTGC
>JANQQD010000217.1 GCA_028285185.1 Anaerolineae bacterium
CGACGCGCCGGATCGAATGGCGGGTCATCAGGATCAGGGCGTTGTAGAGAAACTCGTCGGCCCGCACGGTCACCAGATCGAAATGGGCGAAGTCGCCGACGGGTGCAGTCAGCGGCTGCTCGTCCAGAACGAGCGCCTTGGTCAGGTTCATGCCGGTGACGATGCCCGAGCGCGCCCCGTTGCGCACGATCAGCGCGTTCACCTTGCGGTCGCGCATCTCGCGACCCGCCGTGCGGACCGTGTCCGTGGCCTCTACGTAGTATGCGGGATGGATGTAGGCGTCGCGGACGCGCGCCATCATCAGCCAATTCAGCTCGCGCGCGCGGGATCGCTCGGACAGCCGCGACAGCTTCTGCGAGAGATCTTGGTAGAAATAGGCGCCGTAGGCGGCGTTGGCCTTGGTTAGGTCCAGAACGACCGATTTCGGCAGGACGTAGCAGA
The DNA here is from genome assembly GCA_028285185.1 of Anaerolineae bacterium. Taxonomy (GTDB): domain Bacteria; phylum Pseudomonadota; class Alphaproteobacteria; order DSM-16000; family Inquilinaceae; genus JACKIG01. The sequence goes on from JANQQD010000217.1 coordinate 442, forward strand.
TCGCCTCTTCCCGCACGACGAAGCTGTTGTGTGAGGCGTCGCCCATCACCAGGCCGCGGGCATCGAACACGTCATCCGGGCCGCAGATGGCCACCACGTCTTCGCCGTCGCGCTCTTCCACATAGCCCTTGATGACGACGTAGAGATGGTCGGACGGCACGTCGGCGCCGATGATCTGCTCGCCTTCCGCAAAGAAGGCGATGTCCAGTGAGCTGCGCACCAGCTCTTGCTCGGCCGGCGTCAGGCAATCGAAGGGCGGGTCTGAGAAGTTGAACGATTTCGGCATGATCCGGTATTGCCCATAACCTCGCCGGCGGTTCAGTAGCTGACCGCGCCGTCGGCGCCGATCCCAGTTTCCGATCTGAGGAACTGTGCCTCGAAGGCTCTGGCCTCGGCCGCCGCCGCAGCACTGCGATCGGTGATCGAGAAGACCCAGATGCCCAAGAACGCCACCGCGACGGAAAACAGCGCCGGGTATTGGTAGGGGAAGATGGCCTGCGCGTTGCCGAATACCGACACCCAGACCGTCGGGCTCAGGATCACCAGCACGATGGCCGTGCCCAGACCGAGAAAGCCGCCATAAACAGCGCCGCGTGTCGTCAGCCGCCGCCAGAACATGGCCAGGAACAGGACCGGGAAGTTCGCGCTGGCCGCCACCGCGAAGGCCAGCCCCACCATGAAGGCGATGTTCTGGTCTTCGAACACCAGACCGAGGCCGATCGCCATAAGCCCGAGGGCGACGGTAGCAAAGCGCGAGATCCGCAGCTCCTCCCGCCGGCTTGCTTGCCCGCGCCTCAGGACCGAGGCGTAGAGGTCGTGGCTGATCGCGAAGGCTCCGGCCAGCGTCAGGCCCGCCACCACCGCCAGGATCGTGGCTAGCGCCACAGCCGCGATGAAGCCAAGGAACAGGCTGCCACCGGTCGCATTGGCGAGATGGAGTGCGGGCATGTTGCCGCCACCGATCAGCTGCGCGGCGGCGTCGTAGAATGCCGGATTGTTCGTCACCAGCACGATGGCCCCGAAGCCGATGATGAACGTCAGGATGTAGAAATAGCCGATGAAGCTCGTGGCGAAGACAACAGAACGGCGCGCTTGTCTGGCATCGGACACGGTGAAGAAGCGCATCAGGATGTGAGGCAGGCCCGCCGTCCCGAACATCAGCGCGATCCCCAGCGAGATGGCCGAAACCGGGTCCGACACCAGACCGCCGGGCGCAACGATCCCGGCGCCATGGGGGTGCGCGGCGATCGCGCGCCCAAACAGCGCGTCGAGATCGAAGCCGACCATCCACAGCACTGCAGCGGCCATGAAGGTGGCGCCCGACAATAACAGCACCGCCTTGACCACCTGGACGGAGGTGGTGGCGACCATGCCGCCGAACATCACATAGACGATCATCAGGATGCCGACGGCCGCCACAGCCCCTTCATAGGGCAGCCCGAACAGCAGCTCGATCAGTTTGCCGGCCCCGACCATCTGCGCGATCAGGTAGAAGGCGACGACCGTCAACGATCCGCAGGCCGAGAGGCACCGGACCGGCACTTGGCGCAGGCGGTATGAGGCGACATCGGCAAAGGTATACTTGCCAAGGTTGCGTAGACGTTCCGCCACCAGGAACAGGACGATCGGCCAGCCCGCGAGAAAGCCCACGGAGTAGATCAGGCCGTCGAAGCCGACGGCAAACACCAGTCCGGCAATGCCGAGGAAGGACGCAGCCGACATGAAATCGCCGGCAATGGCTAGGCCGTTCTGCAGCCCCATGATGCCGCCACCGGAGGCATAGAAGTCGGCCGCCGACCGTGAGCGCCGCGACGCCCAGTGCGTGACGGCCAGAGCGGCCAGCAGCACGACGAAGAAGACTATGATCGCCCGCAGGTCGAGCGGCCGGTCCGACCAGGGCACCTGGATCGTCCGGGCCTGCGCCGGGGCAGCGATGAGCAGTGCTGACAGTCCGAACGGAAGCGCGTACGCCCGCAGCGAACGCCCCGTCATTCCTTCGTCTCGTCTATGATCCGGCGGTCCAGGTCGTCGAAGGTCCGGTTGGCGCGGCGCATATAGACGCCCGTCAACACGATGGACAGCACGATCAGCGCCAGACTGACGGGCAGGCCGATGGAGATTGCAGAGTCCCGCGCTATCGGCTGAGCGAGAACCTGCGGGGCGAAGGCAATGAGGCCGATGAACGCGAAATAGGCGATCAGCATCGTCATCGACAGCCGCCATGCGAACCGCGAGCGGCGGCGGACCAAGTCCCGAAACGCCGGGTGGTCGCCGATCCTCTTGATCAAATCTTGATCCATACGTCCCGACCTTGCCCGTGCAGGCCAATCGCCATCCGACGGGACCAAACACCGACATATACCGCAGGCGTCGGCAGCGCCCGTATGACGCATATCAACCGTGACGCAATCGGGGAGAAGGTCACGTTCGGCGCAATCATGACGCGCCATCGGCTGCGAGCCGGCCATAGGCCGCCCGCCATGCGACACGAGAAGAACCGAAAGGAAGGGGAGAGAGGCTGCTGCGGGGACCGGCGACCAGACTGCCGCAGCTTCAAGCCGCTGCAGCGTCGCCGGCCTCGGGTGCGTGGCCCAGCAGCGAGCGGTAGAGAGCGACGGTGGCGTCGCTCACATGGCCGGCGGAGAAGTGCTGCTCCACCAGCCGACGTGACGCCGCGCCGAACCTGCAGCGCAGGTCGCCGTCGGCCGCCAGTGCGGCCATGGCGTCCGCCAGCTCAGCGGCGTCGTCGGGAGGAACCAAGAACGCGTTCTCCCCGGTCCGTGCGATCTCCCGGCAGCCGGGAACGTCCGTCGCGACGATGGGGCGGCCGCAGGATGCCGCCTCCAACAGGCTCTTCGGCAGGCCTTCGCGGCGTGACGGCAAGACGCCGATATGCGCCGCGGCCCAGACCGATCGGATGTCGTCCCGGTGGCCAAGCCAGGAGATACCGGGAAGCCGATCCCACTCTTGCAGCTCGGCCTCAGGAATACTGGTCGGGTTTTCCGGGTCGGGCGGACCGACCAAGTGCAAGTGCAGCGGTATCCCGCGCGCCCAGAGCGTTTTCTGCGCCTCGACCAGGGGCCGCACGCCCTTGTCCTCCAGCATGCGGCCGACGAAGGCGGCAACGATGGGCGGAGTCGGTGGTTCCGGCAGATGGGGCAGCGCGTCGGCATCGACGCCGGAGCCGCGGATCACGACGGCCCGGTCGGGCGTGATGAGGCCCAGGCGGACCAGTGTCTGCAGATCGTCACCGTTCTGCATGATCACACGGCTGGCGCTGCGCCTCAGCAGCCGCCCCAACACGGCGAAGACCAGGGGGCGGGCCAGGCGCGCCTTCAGGCCGTCCGCGATAAAGACCGTGCCGAGGCCCGTCAGCGCGCTGATGACCGCGGGCACGCCCGCCCGCCACGCCGCCAGGCCGCCCAGCACCACCGGCTTCATGGAGACATGGTGGACGATGTCCGGCCGCTCTTGCCGATAGAGCTTGGTGATCTCGCGGACGGCCGCCACCTGCGCCGGCGGGCTGACCGAGCCGCGCCGCCAACCGAGCGGGTGCAGGTCAAACCCCTCATCGCGAATGCGTGCCTCGTGGTCGGCGACCCGCGTGGCCACGGCCACCTGGAATCCCGCATCCCGCGCCGCCCGTGCCACCGGCAGGCGATGTGACCAGAAGTACCAGTCTTCCGTGACCAGGTAGATGAGCTTCGGCCGCCGGGTCATCGGCCGTCTCCCGCGACCATGCGCAGAAAAGCGTCTACGACCGCCGCGCGATCGTACCGGCCAGGCAGCAGGCTTGCGCGCAGGCCGGCGTCCGCACGCGGCGACATGCTTGCGGCGGTGGCCGCAAAGACATCACCTGCCTTGGCAAGGACGACCGCCCCCCCATTCGTCTCTGCTGCCACCTCAGCCAGTCCGCCGGCCTCGGGCGTTGCGATCACGGGCGTGCCACAGGCCAGTGCCTCCAGCGCGGCATTGGGCATGCCTTCCCATCGTGACGGCAGCAGCAGGGCATCGGCACCGGCCAAGAACCGTGGCGCATCCGCGCGATAGCCGGCGAAGGTGATACGTTCCGCAAGATCCGCTTCCGCCACCAGTCCGGCGAGGGCCTCCCTGTCCGGGCCGTCCCCCAAGATGGTCAGGTGCGTGGTCTCGGGTAGCTGTCCCATCGTCGGAATCAACCGATCGAACCCTTTCTGGTGCACCAGCCGTCCCACCGCCACGAAGCGAAGGCCGGGTCCGGGATGGCGGACCGAGGATGCCGCCGCCGACCGGATTGTCCCGACATCAACGGGATTGGGCAGGATGGCCAGCCGCTCTGCCGAAAGACCGAAATCGCGGCGAAACTCCTGCGCCATGCGGTCGGAAGTTGCCAGCACCAGATCGGCCCGGGGATAGAGGCGCCGATACCCGAGCCTGAAGGCGACCGGCCACGGCGTATTGGGCAGGCTGAGCGATGGCAGGTTCGCCTCGCGCAACACCAGGCGCGTGTCCCGGTGTAGCCAGGGCCGGGCCGCGGCAAGCGCCAGGTTGACGTAGCCGAGCGTGGAGAAGACGGCGCCCGGCCGAAGCTGCCGCAGCGTGCGGACCAGCGGCACGATCGCAGATCGCAGCCGTGGACGGTGAAGGATGATCGGCGCACTGGCGTCCGGCACCTGTGGCCGAAGCGGGCCATCCGGCGTGAAAGCGATCAGACGGGCATTCGCCCCGCGGTCGAGCACGCCGGTTAGCAGGTTCAGCAGAACCCGCTCAGCACCGCTACCGGCAAAGGAGGGAAGGACGAAGGCCATGTCCGGCCGTCCGACCGGCGCCTTGTCACGCCGCCAGTGCGGCTCAGTCACGGTGCCACCCCGCTGGGCAAGCGGGGGAGGGATTAGTGAGGCTGGTCCGTCGCGCCGGTTTTCTGGATCAGGTGCCGATCCAGGGCCAGCCATTCAAGGCCGCTGGCGAGCAGGACGCGGATCGCATCGTCGGCGCTGTAGACGATCGGCTCGCCATGCAGATTGAACGAAGTGTTGAGCACGACGCCCTTGCCGGTGCGTTCGGCAAATGCGGACAGCATGCGGTGATAGGGGGCGTTCGCGCGCTCCGTGACCAGTTGGGGCCGGATCGTCCGGTCGCGGGGGTGCGCTGCCGCCATCAGATCGCGATAACCGGCATCCCGCGCCGGATAGGCCAGCGTCATGAACCACGGATGCAGATCCTTCGGATCCTCCAGATAGCGGCCCGCATCGTCCTCGCGGATGGACGGGGCGAAGGGCATCCAGAAGTCGCGCTTCTTGATCATCTCGTTGATCGTGTCGACCACCCGGAAGTCTTCGGCCGGCGCCAGGATGCTGCGGTTGCCGAGCGCGCGTGCGCCCCATTCCATCCGCCCACGGCACACGGCGATAATGTCGCCGAGCGCCAGCCGGTCGGCGATGGCAATGTCCATATCGCGCGGCTCCGTCACCTCCACCGGCGCGCCGTTCAGCCGGGTGCGGAGCGCTGCCGTCTCGTCGGTCTCAGGGTTCTGGCCACCGAGATAGAGGTTGTCGATCGTGACGGCGTCGTCGCGCGACCCCGCGTAGGACTGGAAATAGGTGTCAAGGCAGGCGCCAATGGAGAGGGACTCGTCGCTGGCGCTGGGCATCACATAGAGGGACCGGACCTCCGGCAAGGCCGCAAGCAACATGTTGGCCTTCACGTTCATGAAGACACCGCCGCCGCAGACCAGCGTGTCGAGCCCCGTCTTCGCAATGCAGGTTCGCACCCACTCCACCAGGAGCTGTTCGGTGAACAACTGTACGGCGGCCGCCATGGTGTCGAACCGCACGCGCTCGAACGCCTCGCGCAGGTAATAGTAGGAATAGTTGGTCGACAGCTCGCCCGCGAGTTCGAAGCCCAGCCCGTCTTCGCGCAAGCGCACCAGCTGGCGCAACGCCTCCGCGGCGCGGTCGGCACGCTGGAGATCGGCATAGGGGGCAAGCCCCATCAGCTTGTATTCATGTTCCCACGGCTTCATGCCCATCAGCATGGTCATTCGGGAGTAGATCTTGCCGATCGACGCATGCCGGTCGGTCTCGGCGATCCGGTCGATACGGGTCCCCTCGCAGACGGACACGGTGGCACACAAACCGTCGCCCGCCCCGTCGCAGGTCAGGCCGAGCACCCGGTCGCCCGGTGCCACGTTGGGGGCCGTGTAATAGGCCGCGGTCAGATGGGCCCGATGGTGTTCGACGAAGCTGACCTTGTCGGCCGGAACTCCGAGATGGCGGGTGACGTCATCGATGCGCTGGCGGCGCCGCTCTTCAAAGATGATCCGGTTATAGTCGGACCGCGTTGCGAAATCTCGGCGCTGGTCCTCGATGCCGACCAGGTACCAGGGCTCGAGATCCAGAAGATGGTCCCGGTCGTGCATGAAGTTCGATGCATAGGCCACCGCCGCGAGATCGGACGCGTCGATGCCGGCGATGCGCAGGCAGTCGGCGATGGCCCGCTCGGGATAGCCGGCTTCGTTCTTGCGCCGCGTCAGCCGCTCTTCCTGCACCGATGCGATCACGCGGGGACCACAACTGAGGCTGGCCCCGCAGTTGTGGCCATCATGGATGCCCAGAATCCAGACGTCGCTCATGCACTCTGCCTCAGTTCTTGCGCCACCGCAGGTACCCCCTCTGATGCCTGCGCCAGGGTTTCCACGGCGTCGGTGAATTCGGCCGCCTGGCTGCGGCCGGAATACTGGCGTTCGCCCTTCTGCCATGCTGCGGTGCCGAGCTGCCGCGCCAGCTCCGGCTGACTGACCATGGCATCCAGCCGCTCGGCCACGGCGTCGGCGTCGAACGGATCGAAAAGGTAGCCGGTGACATCGGGTTCGACCACGCCGGTGAAGGACCCCGTTGCCAGCACTGGCACGCCGAAGCGCGTCGCCTCGATCACGTCGCGGCCCCAGGGGTCGTTTTCGCGCGAAGGGCGGATCAGCGCCGTCGCCGCCGCCAGGATCGGTGCCGGATCGGAGGCGTAGCCGCACAGCTCGATACGGTCCGCCAGGCCCACGCGGGCACAGCGCGCCTGTAGCTCGGCCGCAAAGCTGCTCTTGCTGCGTGCGCGGCCGAAGACTTTCAGCGTAATCGGCGGCGCCCCCCGGCGCTCTAGCGCTTCGGCGATGTCGACCATGCGGTCCGTGCCTTTCGACGGGTCGAGATTGCCGAAATAGACGGCAAACGGCCTCTCAGTGTCGAGCACGCGGGGCAGGGGCTCAGGCGCGATATTCCACATGACCGAGCCCGCAACCCCTTCTCCTGCAGAGCCGGAAAGTCGGCGGAACCGCCCCTCTTCCTGCGGGGAGATGAAGAACAGCCGGTCGACACGCCGCGCGAGCGACCGGGCCAGCCAGCGGCCCCAGCGGTCTTCCGGCCACAGGGCCCGGCAATGGCCGACCATCGGCAGGTTCGCGCGCGGCTTCAGGCGGTTGGCCAACAGGAACAGGCCTTCATAGTTCAGATGGATCACCTCGGCGCCATGCTCGCTGGCAAGGCCCGCCAGCCGCTCTGCCGCCGTTCCCAGCCGCCGCAACCGGGGCAGGGACGCCAGCAGGATCTTCAGGCCGGTCCCGCGGCGGGGCACATAGCTGCCGATCTCAGGCACATGGACGGTCGGCACGCCGATCCGCTTGTACCAGTCCACCAGCGGCCCGACCTCCCGATGCGCGATAAGGGGTGCGATGCGGTCGCGGTCGAGGCGCGATATCAGCTCGAACAGGCTGCGGGACGATCCGCCCCATCCGCCTTCGATGTCGATATGCAGTGTACGCCTGGCGGTCACGACAGCGATGGCCCCTGACGTACAGGCGTACCGTCGAAGGCAAGACCCTTGTCGGCAAGATAGGCTTGCGTATGCCACGAAATCGAATGCCGATGGCCGCGGCGATCACGGACATACGCGGAATAGGGCACGATTGCCGGATTGCAGGTCAGCTCAATCCAGTACTGGAACCAGCGCCGCTCGAACCGATGCCACCGGTCCCGTCCCAGGGACGCATGCATCGCCTTAGCCGCGAGCCGCAGCGGGACTATCCATCGCGGCCGGATGGTCTTGGCGTTCACGGGCCAGTCGCGCCACACACCGCCCCAGTCTGCGGCCATCAGCATGTCGCGGTAGAGGCGCTGGCCTCTCTTGGCCGCCTCGGGTACCCGTTGCCAGAAGTCGAGATACTGGGCATCCCAGAGCGGCAGGCGCCAGTCCAGTTCGAAATGCTCATAGATACGCTGGCCGGAGATGACGAACTTCGCCTGGCGATCCTGGAATTCCAGGAACTCTGCCAGCCCATGGGGGGCGGCATCTGCTGTGTCCGCAATCCCCGCAGCGCGCCACTCTTCCCTCAGGCGTGCTTCCAAGGCTGCACGCGCGTCGGACCGGTCAAGCACCTGCCAGAGCCGATAGTGCTTGGTGATATGGGCATCGAGAACCTGACCCTCGGCATCCGGCGAAGGTCTGCCAAGCCCCGCAGGAACATGCCCGCCGGAGATGAAGTCGCCGGAATTGCCGTTGACGATCACCGCATCGGCCGGCAGCCAGCCGCTTTCCTTAAGCGTGGCGATCGCCAACTGGTCCTGCGGAAAGGGTGTGGACGCGCAGCAATCTGCATACTGCAGAAAGCTGCGAAAGCCCTCGCTGAGGAAATACGCCCGCTGCCGGGGGACCGAGAGGGGCACGAAGGTCCACGGATAGCCGAGCCGCCGGGCGATACGCCGTGCCGCCTCAGCCTCATGATTTCCAGGCAGCCCATAGGAAAAGCAGCGGACGTCGCGATGCCCGAGGGCCGCCAAGCCGGACGCGATCAAGCGCGAATCCATGCCCGCACTGAGCGGGATCGCGATCGTTCGGCCCCCGACCGACTGCCGGTGCTTGTCCAGAATGGACAGCGTCAGGTCATGGAGATCTTGGGAAAGGCTAGCTCCGCCGGCATCGGTGGGCTGCCAGGGCGCATACAGGTGATACCGGAGAAGTTCCGGTGTCTCGCCCGTGCGGAACAGAACCGCCTCTCCGGCGCGGAGCTGCCGCAGCTCCCGATAGAGCGTGTCGCCGCCGATCGTGTATCCGGACATGGCAAGTGCAAGGGCCCCGGTCCGATCGATGCCATCGCCGGAAGTCTCGAGGCCGGCGCGCGCTACCAAGCGGGGGCCGTGCGGACCAACCACAGGCGGTGCCCCTGCCGGCACGAAGAGCAGCGGCGAACTGCGTACGCGGTCGACGGCCGCCAGAACCCAGCCGGGGCCCTCCACCATCAGCGCGAAATGGCCGTCCAGGCGTGTCAGGGCCTCGGCCACGCGCTCGGTGTCACCACCGGCCGCCGCGACGGCAGCCGCAGCCTCGGCCTCATCGGGTGAAAACAGGTGGCCGAACACGTGGACGGATACAGGACCGGCTGCGATCGTGCGCCACCCGTCGTCGGGCGCCAGGTCGATCGTCGCGGGCCGGCTTAATTCAAGATCGGCAGCCCCCGGTGATGGTGCCGGTTGGGCCGGGGTCACGCGTTGCCTCCGGCAGGTGCGCGCTCGTACAGCGTGTGATCGCGGTCCACGCCGATCCTGCTGAAGCCCAGGCGTTCGAACAGACGGGCCGAAGCGGCGTTGTCCCGACCCACCAGGGCCCGCGCCCTTGCGTTCGCATTTCGATGCCAGAGTCGATCCAAGGCGTCCCTTATCGCAGCCTCAGCGATGCCGCGGCCACGCGCTTCGGCGATCACGAAAATGTCGACCTCGTGCGCATCGTCCCGCGGCTCAAGTCGTACCTGGCCGACAGGCATACCGCCTTCTTCCGCGATCAGCAGGATCACATCCGGCGCTGCCAGGCGCTTCTCGAGCCATTGGCGGTGGGTTTCATAGGGGATCGTCGACCGGGTCAGCCGCTTGTTCCGCAGCGAATCGGGCGAATTCACCCAGGCGAACAGACGTTCGCAGTCGGCCCAGGTCGCGGGGCGCAGGGTCAGTGTGGGCGTCGTCATCTCACCGAGAAAGTCTGTTGGATCGGCGGCCCCTTCAGATGCGCCGCCGGGTTGACATCATCGAGCGCTTCGGCCACGCGGGCCAGTGCCGCCTCCATCGCCGTCAGCGTGTCCCGCACCACGACGTCCCGATCGTGGGACAGCGACAGGTTCAGCGACGACAGCAGATAGAGCCCATCGGCAATGAACTCCTGCCGCAGCAGGCTGCGGATAATGTTGGCGTCGGTCGGTCCCGCACCGACGGACAGGCGTGGCCACCAGCCCTCGCCTTCGAAGCGGATCGAATTGCCGAGACCAATACGGTCGAACAGGGTGTTGGCCGCATCGCGCAGGCCGTCACCGCGTCGCCATAGCCGGCCCGGAACATCTTCGCGCTCCAGCTTGTCGAGCGTCGCGATCGCCGCGGCGATCGACAGCGTCTCGCCGCCGAAGGTGGCGGAAAAAAAGATGTCCTCCATCCGCGCCATGATGTCGGCGCGGCCGACGACGGCGGCGATCGGCATCCCATTAGCCATGGCCTTGCCGAAGCAGGCGAGATCCGGCGCCACGCCGTAATACGCCTGGGCGCCGCCCATGTGCATGCGAAAGCCAGTAACGATCTCGTCGAAGATCAGAACCGTACCGTACCGATGGGCCAGCGCCCGCAGGCCCTCAAGATAGCCGGGCGCGGGCGGGATGGTGCCGGCTGGCTCCAGGATGATCGCAGCGAAGCCGTCGGGGTCGGCCGTCAACAGGCGGTCGACCGCGTCGAGATCGTTGAAGGGTACCTTGCGCGACAGCGCCTTGACGGCCTCCGGCACGCCCAGATCGCGCGCCGTGGTGCCGATGTACCAGTCGTGCCAGCCGTGATAGCCGGCCATGATCACCTTGTCGCGGCCGGTATGGGCCCGCGCCAGCCGCACCGCTGCGGTGGTCGCATCGGACCCGTTCTTGCCGAAGCGCACCTGTTCCGCACAGGGGATCAGGTGCACCAAGCGTTCCGCCAGCTCCGTCTCCAGCGGGCTTGCCAGCGAGAAGGTGATGCCGTTGGCAAGTTGGCGCTCGATGGCGGCATCCACATCCGCGTCGCCGTAGCCGAGGATTGCCGGCAGCAGGCCCATGACGTAATCGATGTACTCGTTGCCATCGACGTCCCGGATGCGGCAGCCGCGCCCGCTGACGATGAACAGCGGTGCCGCGCCCTTCACCACCTGCTGATGGCTCTTGGAGAAGGTTTGGCTCGCCAGCGGGATAAGGGCGCTCGCCTTCTCGAACAGGGCATCGGACTGGGCGAAGCTGCGCTGCGGGCGCGCGGCATGGCCGTGTGCCACCAGATCGCGTTCGGTCCCGATATAGGGGCGGCGATGGCCGTTGATCCGGCTCAGCGCCGGTTCTCGGGTCAGCGCGGCGACGACGTCGATCCACCGGAAATCCTCCGGCAGCATCGGCACCACGCGGCGCATGAACTCCAGATCCTCCGGCTCGTCGACCGTCCAGCGCAGATGGGTGAAGTCCGGGTCCGTCACCAGATGCGTCCGGGTGAAATCGCCGGCCGGCAGCCTGTCCTTCAGTCGGCCGTGGATATAGGGCGTCACATGGCCCCGCAGAAACGGGTCCGTCGCTTCGGTATCGGCCCGGTCGAGAGCGTCACGCGTGAACACCTCGACATCGAGGCCGTCGGGGTAGGACCGCTTCAGGCCGTTCGACGTATAGTCCGAACCGTCGCGCTGAAACTGCGCGACCGCATCGTCGATCACGCCGGGGTCGATCAGCGGGCAGTCGCCGCTGATGCGCACGATCGCCGCCGCCCCGGTTGCCTGGGCGACTCCGACGAAGCGGCTCAGCACATCGGCCTCCGAGCCGCGGAAGACGGAAAACCCCTCACGCTCGGCATAGGATGCCAGCGGATCGTCGGCAGCATCGACCGTGCAGGCGAGCCAGACCTCCGACACCAGGCGCGCCTTGCGCACGCGGTGCAGCACCCAGCCGATCAGGGGCCGGCCGGCCACATCGGCCATCACCTTGCCGGGCAGGCGGTTCGAGGTCATGCGCGCCTGCACGATGGCGACGACCGGCCCGGTCATAGCTCCCCCTCAGCCACGGTAACGGCCATGTACGGCAGTACCGTGCAGGTCGCCGGCGGCGGCAGGGGCGGCAGGCTTTCCCCCTTGGCCAAGGAAACCAGATCGTCCAGCAGGGGTACGCCGGCGGCCGTTGCCGCGGCGATGCTGCCGCTCGGACGCGGGTTCAGCTCGATGATCCGGGGATCGCCGTTCCTGTCGGACATGATGTCGTAGTCATAGAGCCAGGAGAGCTCGAGCGCGGCCGTGACACGCTCACCCAGCGTCAGCAGCCGGGCATCGCCTTCCACAACACCGCCCTTGAAGGGAATGCCGGCCGGGTTGATGCGCCGGCGTGGTGCCGATCGCAGCACGCGCCCCTGCCAGGTCAGCACATCGATGTCCCAGGCGGGAGGCTGCAGGCGCTCCATCACCATGACCGGTGCCATCTCGGCAACCTCGTCCAGATACCGCTCGCGGAACACACGCGGATGGCAATGGGTCTCGCGCCCGTCGTTGACCGCTTCGGTGCCGTCGATGTCGAACCGGGCGACATAGACGTTACGGCCGCCACGCGATTTCGCCGGCTTTACGGCGAACTCCCCGCCGCTGGCCTCGGCCACGGATTCGACAGCGTCGCGCACCTCATCCGGCCGCTCCGCGACCCGCCAGTGCGGTACGGGCAGGTGGTGATCGCCCAGCAGGCGAAAGGACGCGGCCTTGTCGGACATGCGGCGAAGCGTGCCTTCCGGGGCACAGGCCAAGATGTGCCCGGCAGAGGCCACCCGGTCGGCAATCGCCGCCAGCGCCAGGGCCTCCTCGTCCGAACACGGCAGGATCAGATCGGCGCCATGCCGCGCGGCCACGTCCAGGACAGCTTCGGCATAGGCAGGATCGGCGCCGTTCGGGACGACTGAGAACATATCGGCGAAGTGCCGCCCGATGGCATCGGCGCTTTGGTCGACGCCGATTACCTTGACCTGGTGACGCTCGCTGGCCTGCAGCGTGCGAATGGTCAACGGCGACATCGCCCCCCCCACCGAGGTGAGGAGGACGCGGAACGGTGTGGTCACAAACCCTCCAAGAATTCCGGTCGGAGGATCTCGCCCGGCGCGATGAGCCGTTTGGCGACGTGGCCGAGCACCCGGTCCAGGTCGTTCGCGGGCATGACGCCTTCGCCCGGTTTCGTGCGCTTCATGGCTATATCGGCTTCCTCCAGCGCCTTGCCGGCCGAGATGAGGCGTCGCGCGACGAGGAAGCGGTACCGGCCGTTGCGCAGCGGTTCCTCATCTGGCACCGGTGCCTTCTGCGCGAAGCCCAGCATGCGCTCCACTTCCCGCACACCGGCCACCAGCCGGGCGAAGTCGTCAGGCTCGGCAGAAATGCTGTGGTCGGCCCCCGGCATGTGGCTGTCCAGCGTGAAGTGCTTCTCGATCAGCGTGGCCCCCAGCGCCACGGCGGCGACACAGGCCGTATCGCCCTGATAATGGTCGGAATAGCCGACGGGCCAGCGGAAATGCGCTGCCATGGCAGGGATTGCGCGGAGGTTCAGCGTGCCGGCCGGAGCCGGATAGAGCGAAGTGCACTGCAAGATCGCTATGCCCCGCGCACCCGCCCCCTCGGCGGCCGCGACGGCGGCTTCGACCTCCGACAGTCGGGCCATGCCGGTGGACACGATCAGCGGCAGGCCGGTTCCGGCAGCCCGGCGGATCAGCGGCAGGTTGGTCAACAGGCCGGACGAAATCTTGATGGCGGGCATTCCCGCCGACAGCATCAGGTCCACACTGGGGACATCGCCCGGTGTGGAAAACAGCATGATCCCATGCTGCCGGGCAATGCGGCCGAGCCGGTTCAGCGCATCGAGCGCGAAGGCCTTGCCCTGGAACTCCTCGTAAGACGGCGTGCCGGGCTGGTAGCTGTCATCGACGGAGACGGTCTGCAGCTTGACGGCGTCGGCGCCGGCTTTGGCGGCCGCTTCGATCATCGCGGCGGCTAAGCCTTCGTCGCCGCCGTGATTGATGCCGATCTCGGCTATGACAAAGACCGGATGGCCCGCGCCGACCGCACGCCCCGCGATATCGAAACCCATCGACATGGAAACTCTCAGCTCACGTGAGAGAACATCGGGCGTTCATCGCCCTCACAATGCACGCAATCACGATGCCCGATTGCGCCCGAGCGGTCCACCGGCGTCTCGCCCCACATTCCCAACGGCCGCTCAGCCGGCGCCGAGCCGCTGGTGAAGATCGATCAGGGCCTCTGCCGTCCGGTCGGCGCCCAAGGCATCGACAAGATCGATGCCCGCCTTCGCCACCCTACGGCGCCCATCGCCATCGGCCATCAGCTCCAAGATCGGTTGCGCCAGCGTGACCTTGCCCTGTGACCAGACGGCACCGCCGTCCACCGTTGCCCCGGCAGCGGCGGCGCGGGCGATCGACTGCTGCTGTTGTTCAGTCGTCGCCAGCGAGATGGAGGGCGTACCGCAGCACATACGCTCCAGCAGCAGATCGCCGCCATCACCGATGACCAGATCGCTTGCCTGGTAATAGTCGCAGAGGTCGTCGACGTCGATCTCGGCCATTACGGCTTCCATGGCGGTCACGCGCCGCATGACGGCATCCAATTGGGGGGCTCGGCTGTCCAGGATAACGATGACAACACCCCGTTTCGGAATCAGCGAGAGGGCGTCCAGTACCAGAGCCGTACCTTCGGTGGACTCCGCCGTATCGAGGGTCACCAAGAGCCGATCGGCCGGCTGCGCCGCCGCATCATTCGCCAGCCGAAGCTGAGCCGCATGGCGCGCGTCGCCAAGACTGCGGCGCAAAGGTGCGAACCCGACACCGCAGAGGACACAATCCGGTGGCAGCGCATATCGCGCCGGGTCTGCGGTCAGACCGGGGTTGACGATAACGTGTCCGCTCGGCTGGCGGTGCGCTTCGTCGATCTCCACGCTCAGAACGTAGTTGGCGGCACGCTCGATGCACCTCGTGTCGAACGCGTCGCCATCGAAGACGCACGCTTCAATCTCTCCGGCAGCGACGGCGGCCAGCAGCGCGCGGGCGTCCGTCGGCTCTGGCTCCGGCTGCCAGTTCGGCAGCCGGCTGCCAATATCGGGCCAGTGCGTCGAGGGTTCGTCAATGAAGAAGCGAACCGGCCGGCCTTTCCGCTCCAGGGCTTCCGCGAGGGCGAGACACCGGCGCAACCGCGGCCTGTCCGATCGCCGGGCGGCGACGCGCAGACCCCAATGCAAGCTCCCTCCGACCACGGCCAATTCGACTTCCTGTCTCGATTGCGCACGGCAGAGCTGCCGTTGCATCGGACGGTGCCCCAGTCAACCGTCAGCAGGCAAGGGCAGAACTGTCGGCCGCTGACGGCAAAGGATGGCCGATGGTGCTCAAGTAAACGGTGCACGTGCCGGTGGATGGTGCCCTGTTGCAGGATTCAGGGCCAATGATCACACCCTGCGGCGCGTCCGTGGCAACGCGACAGCCTTTCCGTCGTCTGGTTGCGATGCGCCCGCCTCACGCCGCCGGGATGCCCGCCACCAATTCCGCAATCGCCGTATCGTCCAGCCAGGACGTGTTGTTGTCGCTGGAGTATTCGAACGGCTTCTCCACGGCGCGTCCCTTCTCCCGGATCCGGCTCATGAACGCCTTGACGTTCCACCAGTGATGGGATGGCTGCAGGATGTAGTGATCTCCCATGTCCACGCAGTTGCGGCTTTCTTCGAACGGGATCATCACTTCATGGATCTTTTCGCCGGGCCGCACACCGATGATCTTGTACGTCGCCTCGGCATCCAGCACCCGCACCAAGTCCATGACGCGCAGGCTGGGCAGCTTCGGCACCAGAAGCTCGCCGCCCGTCATCTCTGCGATCGCCCGCACCACGAAGGCCACACCTTGATCCAGCGTGATCACGAAGCGCGTCATCTCCTCGTGGGTTACCGGCAGCTCTCGCTGACCGTCCGCCAAGAGCCGCTTGAAGAAGGGAACGACACTGCCGCGCGAGCCCATGACGTTGCCATAACGCACCACCGCAAAGCGGGTGCGATGCCGGCCTGCCAGATTGTTCGCCGCCACGAACAGCTTGTCTGAGCACAGTTTGGTCGCGCCGTAGAGATTGATCGGGTTTGCCGCCTTGTCGGTCGAAAGCGCGACGACGCGATCCACGTCGTTGGCAATGGCGGCGTCGATCACGTTCTGCGCGCCGATCACATTGGTGGCGATGCATTCGGTCGGATTGTACTCCGCCGCGGTGATGTGCTTCATCGCGGCGGCGTGCACGACCACGTCGACATTGGCGCAGGCGCGCATCAGGCGTTCGCGGTCGCGCACATCGCCGATGAAATAGCGCAGGGCCGGGAACCGCTCCTCACTCAGGTCATGGGCCATTTCGAACTGTTTCAGTTCGTCCCGGCTGAAGACCACGAGTCGGCGGGGCTGATGGTCCCTCAGGATCGTCTCGACGAAACGCCTGCCGAAGGATCCGGTGGCTCCGGTCACCAGGATCGAACGGCCGGCCAACGTATAGGAAGAATCGGTCATTTCGCGCTGACTGTTTCACTCGTAGCCCGGCCGCCTTCGGCAATCGGGCCAGCTTCGCGGTTCCGCGTGGCCTGCCCTCGATGACGGGGCATGAGGACACGCTACCGCCGCGGCGGTGAGAGGCTCACGCGCCGGGAGGACTGCACCGCGGTATCTTCACCGCCGCCCGGAAGGTGTCAAGCCATATGTTCATCGGATGAACACGAGCCCTCACAACGCCCCTTGCCTGCGCATCGCCGATGACTATCGTGCAGCCGCGACGTGAACGGGCCTAGAGAAGGCCGCAAGGCAGATCACGCGTTCCAGGATCCGGGACGCAGGCGATTGACGGACCAGGGCGACCGGCGGATCCGGATAACGGGCCGCCATTCAGGAAAGATGCAGATTTTCCGATCCATTGATACCGGCTCTGCCGCCCTGGACGGCGGCACGAGGGCGGCCTGCGCGGCGGCGGCCGCAGGCTTCGCGGTCGCATGGGTTCTGTTGCTGCCGAGTTTGCCGGCGCCGACGGGCAGCCTGATGGTCCATTGGCCGATTCTCATCTCCGCCCTGTGCCTGACCGCAGCGTGTCTGGCGGCCCTTGGCCGGCTTCCGACTCCGCGGGGGCCGATTGCGGTCCTTGCCGGCTATGCCCTGGCTCTCGCCGTCTTCGGACTGCCTCTTGCTGCGATGTGGGCGGGTGGACCCGACGGCGACAACGTGCTGTTGGGCACGCTTCAACGCTTCGATGCGTCTGCCTATGAGGAGGGGGCCTACCGTCTCTGGCAGATGGGCGAGTTGGATGAATTCGGGGCGCGTCGCCCGTTCACCGTCGGCGCCCTCGGGGCGCTTTTTGCGGTCAGCGGGGGCAGCGCTGTCTTCGCCCAGCTTGTCTTCGTCTGGCTGAACGCAACCGCGGTGTTCCTGGCATCGCGGGCCGTTGCTGTGTCGCACGGTCTGGCGGCTGCGCTGCCTTGCTTTGCCGCGCTGTTGACCTTCTACCACTGGCATATCGGCTCGTTCCTGTCGGAAAACCTGGGACTTGCGCTGGGGGCGCTGGCATTCGCCCTGCTGTGGGAGGGTGTCAGGCGCGACCGGGCCGGGCTGATTGCAGCCGGCCTGGTCCCCCTCTCTCTGGGCATGAATGCCAGGGCGGGCGCGCTGTTCGTCCTGCCGATCCTGGTGCTGTGGCTGACATGGCGCGTTCGCCGGCGCGGCTCGCTTGCGGTCGCCGGGACGCTGCTATGGACGCTTGCGGCAACAGCGAGCGGTTTCGTCGCCGGTGCCGCCCTGGATCGTGCCTACGGAACCGAAGACGGGCTGCCGTTCGGCAATTTCGCCCCGACGCTCTACGGCGTCGTCGCCGGCAACGAGGGCTGGCTGCAGGTCTACCGCGATCATCCTGAGGTGCAGGACATCACCAATTCGGCGGACAAGTACCGTGAGATCTACCGCCTGGCTTTGGAGCAGGCTGCGGATGCACCGCTGACGGCGCTGCATGGTGTGGTCGACACCTACAACGACTTCTTCATCAACACGGACTGGCACGAATTCTACGACGATCCGGTCTCGCGATCCGTCGCGCTGATTCTGACGCTAGTCGGACTGTGGCATGCCTGGCGGCATCGAATGCAGCCGGAATGCGCCCTTCTGCTCACCATCCAACTCGGCGTATTCCTCTCAGTGCCCATGCTGGCCGATGGGGGAACGCGCGTGTTTGCAGCCAGCATACCGGCCACGGCCGCCTTGATCGGCATTGGCCTGGTTGCGATCCTGTCGCGTCTCGGCGGGGCGAGGCAGACATCGGAAGCAAAGACAGTCATGGCGGCGCCGAGTCTTGCACTGCTCTTGGCCGTCGGTCTTCTCATCGCGCCTGCCGTACCATTGTATGCAGGCCGTGCGACTGTGGCGGCCGAGCCGCCGGTCTGCGAGGGCGACCATCTGCCCATCTCGGTACTGGACCGGGCCGACGGCAGCATCGTCGTGCTGCCGGACGACGACCCGCGGTCAGGCGAGCGGGCGTTCCGCCGAGCGGGCGCCTTCGCGGCCGACAACGACACCCGACTGACGATCGACGTACCGCCGCCGTTCGTGCTGACACGGCGCTGGAATTCCGCGCTGGGCCGGATGAGCTGGCTGGTGATCCCGGGGGATGCCCTGCCAGCGGGCCCGATCCGCGGTTGTGGACGGCGCGTCGCAAACGTGCTCTTGGTCGATCAGATTCATCCAACCGTCACCGACACCCCATAGACCATGCCTTTCGAGCCCGCTTTCCAACCCTCGGCGCGCAAATCCGACATCCGCGCCCTGTTCGACCGCCTGGCGCCGGAGCGCGAACGGTGGATCGACCGTAATCCCTACTTTCACCGCAACGACCTCAGCTACATGCGGTTCCTGGTCCCACCGGGGCAGAAGGTGCTGGACCTGGGCTGCGGCACGGGCCGGCTTTTGGCCGCGCTGGAACCGGTGGAGGGTGTGGGCGTCGACTTCAGTGCCGAGATGGTGGCGGAGGCACGCAAGCTGCACCCCGATCTCGACTTCCTGGAAGGCGATCTGGAAGACCCGGCGCTGATCGACACGCTCGCGGCGCGAGGGCCGTTCGACGCCATTATCCTGTCGGACACGCTGGGCTATCTCGACGACTGCCAGACGGCGCTGGAACGGCTGCAGGCGCTGTCGGGCCCCGAGACGCGGATTGTGATCGCCCACTACTCCCACCTGTGGGAGCCGCCGCTGAAGCTGGCGACGGCAACGCGTTCGCGCATGCCGTCGGGCCAGATCAACTGGCTTTCGTCGGCCGAGATCCTCAACCTCCTGAGCCTGGGTGGGTTCGAGCCGATCAAGCGCGAATGGCGCATGGCCGTGCCCTATCGTCTGTTCGGGCTGGGCAGCCTGATCAACCGTTTCTTGGCCCCGCTGCCGGTGATCCGCCGTTTATGCCTGCGCCACTACGTGGTCGCACGGTCCGCCGACAAGCAGGAGGCGCGGGCCATGTCCTGTTCCGTCGTCGTGCCGTGCCGGAACGAAAAGGGGAATATCGAAGCGGCGGTGCAGCGCCTGCCGCAGTTCGCGCCTGATCAGGAGATCGTGTTCGTCGAAGGCCACAGCAGCGATGGCACCTGGGACGAGGTGTTGCGCGTCCGCGACGCCTATCCCGATTTGAAGATCACCTGCCTGCAACAGCCGGGCAAGGGCAAGGGCGATGCCGTGCGGGCCGCCTTCGACGCCGCATCGGGCGATGTGCTGATCATCCTCGACGCCGACCTGACGGTGCCGCCGGAAGACATCCCCAAGTTCCACCGGCTGATCGAGCGGGGCAAGGCCGAGTTCGTCAACGGCACCCGCTTCGTCTATCCCATGGAACGCGAGGCCATGCGCTTCCTGAACTATTGGGCGAACCGGGTGTTCGCCTCGATCTTCTCGTATCTCTTGAACCAGACATTCACCGACACGCTGTGTGGCACCAAGGTGCTGACCCGCAGTGCCTATCGGCGGATTGCCGCCAACCGCGACTATTTCGGCGAATTCGACCCCTTCGGCGATTTCGATCTGATCTTCGGGGCGGCCCGGTTGAACCTGAAGATCGTCGAGGTGCCGGTGCGCTATGCCGCGCGCAGCTATGGCTCCACCCAGATCTCCCGGTTCCGCCATGGCTGGCTGCTGCTGCGCATGGTGTTGTTCGCCTATCGAAAGCTGAAGGCGCTGTGAGCCGGCTGCACGCGCAGCGGCAGACCTGGGAAGACAAGCCGGTTCTGCGTGCGATCTACCGCGACTATTACCGCCGCATCGTCGAGCGATGCCGCCCTGGCCGGACGCTTGAGGTGGGTGGCGGGTCCGGCAACCTGAAGACCATGCTGCCCGATGTAGTGTCGAGCGACATCGTGGATCTGCCCTGGCTGGACGTGACGGCCGACGCCCAGGCCCTGCCGTTCACCGACGCCAGCTTCGCCAATATCGTCGCCGTCGACGTGCTGCACCATATCGAACGGCCGGTCCGGTTCCTGCGCGAGGCCGCGCGCGTTCTGTCGTCCGGCGGCCGCCTGATCCTGCTGGAACCGGCGATCACGACGCTCAGCCATCCCTTCTACCACCGCTTCCATCCCGAACCGGTGGATATGGCCGCAGACCCGCTGGCAGACGGCCCGCTGAGCCCCGACCGCGACCCGTTCGACGCCAACCAGGCTATTGCCAGCCTACTGGTCCGTCGTCATGCCGACGCCTTACGGCAGACGGTGCCGGATTTGTCGCTGGCTGAGGCCAGATACCTCAGCCTGCTGGCCTACCCGCTGTCCGGCGGTTTCCGGCCGTGGAGCCTGATCCCCGCAGGTCTCGTGCCGGCCGCGCTTTGGCTGGAACGGGGGCTTGAGCCCATTGTCGGCCGGCTGATGGGGTTCCGACTGCTGTTGGTGCTTTGCCGTGACGGTTGAGGCGACAGCTGAAAGGGCGCCGGTCAGCCGCTGGCGCATGCTGGCACGCCTGGCGGTCAAGCTTGGCCTATCCGTGGCACTTCTCGTCTGGGTGCTGAGCGGCGTCGACCGCGACGCGCTGATCGGCAGGCTGGCCGATGTCCCGGTGTGGCCTTTGGCCGGACTGGTTGCGGCGATGCTGGGTCTGGGGGTGGCCCAGGCATGGCGGTGGCGTCGCATCCTCGCGATGCTCGAAGGCCATCGCCGCCTGTTTCCGGCGGTGCGCATCGTTTTTCTCAGCCTGTTCTTTTTGCAGGCGGTGCCTTCGACCCTGGGGGCCGATGCCGTGCGCGGCTGGGGGGCCTTCAAGTATGGCGCCCGACCCGGCGACGCCATCGCCAGCGTGGTGCTGGACAGGGTGGTGGCGCTCGTTGCACTGGTGCTGATCGTTCTCTGCGGCCTGCCCTGGCTGTTCCCGCTCACCGGCGGCAGCATGGCCGCATGGTCCGTGGTGCTGCTCTGCGCGGCCGGCCTGGGTGGCGTCGTGACGCTGATCGGCCTCGGCTGGTTTCCGGGCCGCTGGATGCGGTGGAAGCCCTTGGTGGGGCTGAAGCATCTCGGGCTGGCGGCGCGCCGGCTGCTGGGCGCACCAAGCACGCTGTCAGCCACCTTGCTGATCTCCGTCGCCATGCATTTTGGTTCAATCATGATCCTGGCCGCGATCGGATGGTTGTTCGAAACGCCGGCCAGCCTCGGCCAGTTCCTGGTGATCGGGCCCGCCGTGCTGATTATTGCGCTCGCCCCCATCTCGATCGCCGGCTGGGGCGTACGCGAAGGCGCGATGGTGATCGGCCTCGGCTATGCCGGCGTTGCCGCGGATGCGGCCCTTGCAGTGTCGCTGGTGTTCGGTGCCGTTCTGGCCGCCGCCGGGCTGGCGGGCGGAGCGATCTGGCTTGCTTCCGACCTTATGGCCCGGCGGCGGGTCAGGTCAGGTGCGGGCGCTGGCGATAGTCCTCCGCCTGCATCTCGATGATGCGGCTGACCGTGCGTGTGAATTCCAGCGCATGCGTCTCCGTGCCGTTCAGGCGGTCGGGCGGGACGGCGGCGGCGATGATGGCATAGCACCGGTGCTCATAGAGCGCGTCGATCAGCGTGATGAAGCGCTTGGCCGCGTTGCGCATGTCCTCGGTGAAGCGGGGCACGCCATCCACCAGCACCGTGTGATACTGCACCGCCAGTTCCAGATAGTCCGCCGGTCCCAGCGGGCGTTCGCACAGATCCTCATACGCGAACCAGGCAGCCCCGCGGGCCGCGCGCGGGATCTCCAGCCGGCGGCCCTTCAACAGGATGTGGTCGGGCGCAGGTTCCGCACCGTCGGTGATCTCGTCGAACGCGCGAGCCAGCGCCCGGCTGGCCGCTGCCCCCAGCGGATGATGGTAGAGCTTCTGGCCCTTCAGCCGCTCGATGCGGTAATCGATGCCATGGTCCAGTTCCAGCACGTCCAGCTTCACTTTCAACAGCGCAATGAAGGGCAGGAACAGGTCGCGCTGCAGGCCATCCTTGTAGAGATCGTCGGGCGGCCAGTTGGACGTGGCGATGACCACCACGCCCAATTCGAAAAGCTGGGTGAACAGACGCCCCAGGATCATGGCGTCGGCGATGTCGACGACGTGGAACTCGTCGAAGCACAACAGCCACACCTCGTCCGCCAGCACATGGGCGAGCACCTGGATATCGTCGGCGTCCTTGCCGGCGCGGCGGATGCGGGGCCGGATGTGCGGGTCTGACCGCCAGCGGTGCAGCCGGTCGTGCACTTCCAGCATGAAGGCGTGGAAATGCACGCGGCGCTTGGCCTCGACCGGCGCGGTCTCGAAGAACAGGTCCATCAGCATGCTCTTGCCGCGTCCGACGCCGCCGAACAGGTAAAGGCCCTGTGGTGCTGCCTCCCTCGGCCGGAGCGTGATACCCAGCCGCGCGCGCCAGCCGGTGATGCCGCTCTGCGGGGTGTAGTTGGTAACCGCGTGATGCAGAAGCTGCAGCTTCTCCGCCGCCAGTTCCTGCTCCGGATCCGGCTTCAGCGCGCCCTCGGCGAGTAGCTGGCGATACCGGTAGATCGGGCCTTCGCCCATGACACTCGTCCCGCGTTGCGTGTCGTAGCTGTCTTCTTGCAGTGCAACATCCCCAACCTAGCCGACGGGCACGCCGATGCAAGACCGGTGGGCGTGCGATCGGGCCGGGCATCGTCCAAATCGGCGTCCGGCGCCTGAAACAATTGAAACGCTTTTCTGCCCTTCCCGAAACACGACTGAAGACTAGCGGGCCCAGATTTCACGCATCTCAACGACCGACATTCCACCCCGGCGGCCCGCCGACGGATGTCGGAGCCAAGCACACTCGATATGAAGGATACTGAAGATGAAGGCCCTGAAAGTTCCCGCAGCTGCTCTGCTCGCCAGCGTGATGTTGGCCGGTTGCCTGTACACCACGTCGTCGGATCGCTGCATCGATCCGCTTAGCCAAAACTATGACAATCACCTTCACTGCCCGATCGACTACCGAGGCAACAACGACGGCGGACAGCCGGGCGGGCCTTCCGGCGGTGGTGGCGGTGGAGGCGGCCGCGGCGGCGTGGACTGACCGCCATGGCCAAGGGGGAGTGGCCGGCTGTCCGGTTGGACGTCGAAACCTACAGCCGGCCACTTCCTCCGGAATGATGTCATACGACCCATGCGTGTTTGCCGATCTGATCGGCGATGAGGCCGGCGCCCTGGCTCCCTGGGGCGCCGCTCTTCTGTTTCTCGGCCCGGAGCGCATCGGTCCGGCTCGGACAGCGGGCCGGCGCGGGATTGCCAGACAGCGCGCTAAGTTACATGTTGATGACTTTACGGCAGAGACCGGCCTGTTCAATCCGGCGCGGCCGTCAAGATTCGGGAGGATCGCATGGATGCTTACGCCCCTGCCGGCAAGGTATCGACTTGGCTGGCAAAGTTCTCCGCCGCGCTTGACGCCAGGGACATTGAGGCGCTGAAGGCACTGTTCGGTGACGAGTGCTATTGGCGCGACCTTGTCGCCTTCACCTGGAACATCAAGACGATGGAAGGCCGCGACGCCATCGGCGACATGGCCGCCGCCACCCTTGATGCCGTCAATCCGAAAGCCTGGCAGATCGACGGCGATGCGACGGAAGCGGACGGAGTGACCGATGCCTGGTTCACCTTCGAGACCGACGCGGTCTGGGGCAGGGGCCATGTGCGGCTGAAGGATGGCGCGTGCTGGACGCTGCTGACCACGGCCCAACAGCTCAAAGGGCATGAAGAGAAGAGAGGCCCGACCCGCGACCATGGCGTGGCCCACGGCGCCTTCCGCGACCGGGAGACCTATGCCGAGGCCCGCGCCCGTGAGGCAGCGGAACTGGGGTACGAGGCCCAGCCCTATGTGGTGATCATCGGCGGCGGCCAGGGCGGCATTGCGCTGGGCGCGCGCCTCCGCCGCCTGGATGTGCCCACGGTCATCCTGGAGAAGAACGACCGCGCCGGCGACAGCTGGCGCAAGCGCTACAAGTCGCTCTGCCTGCACGACCCGGTCTGGTACGACCACCTGCCCTACCTGCCCTTCCCCGATCACTGGCCGGTGTTCAGCCCGAAGGACAAGATCGGCGACTGGCTGGAAAGCTATACCCGGATCATGGAGCTCAACTACTGGACCCGGTCGATGGCCCGGTCGGCGCAATATGACGAAGCGTCGGGCGAATGGACCATCGTGGTCGACCGGGACGGCGAAGAGGTGATCCTGAAGCCCAAGCACCTGGTGCTGGCCACGGGGATGTCGGGCGTGCCGAGCGTTCCGAACCTGCCCGGACAGGACATTTTCAAGGGCGAAAGGCACCATTCCTCCCGCCACCCGGGACCGGACGACTATGTCGGCAAGAAAGTCGTCGTGGTCGGCTCCAACAACTCCGCCCACGATATCTGTGGCGCGCTGTGGGAGGCCGGCATCGACGTCACCATGGTCCAGCGCTCCTCCACACATATCGTGAAGTCTGAGACGCTGATGGAGTTGGCGCTGGGCGCGCTCTATTCGGAGCAGGCAGTGGCCAACGGCATCACCACGGATCTGGCGGACCTGATCTTCGCCTCGATCCCCTACAAGGTGCTGCCAGCCATCCAGCGCCCACAATGCGACGAGACCCGCAAGCGGGACGCCGACCTGTATGAACGACTGGAAAAGGCGGGCTTCCTGTTGGATTTCGGCGCCGACGATACCGGACTGTTCCTGAAGTATCTGCGCCGCGGTTCGGGCTACTATATCGATGTTGGCGCGTCGGAACTGATCGCGAATGGTTCGATCAAGCTGAAGACCGGCCAGGTCACCCACTTTACCGAAACCGGCATCGTGCTGGAGGACGGCACCGAACTGCCGGCCGATCTGGTGGTGTTCGCCACTGGCTATGGCTCCATGAACGGATGGGCTGCCAACCTGATCAGCCAGGAGGTGGCGGACAAGGTGGGCAAGGTCTGGGGGCTCGGCTCCGACACGGCCAAAGACCCGGGGCCCTGGGAGGGCGAGTTGCGCAACATGTGGAAGCCGACGCAGCAGCAAGCTTTGTGGTTCCACGGCGGCAACCTGCACCAGTCCCGCCACTATTCCCAGTTCCTGTCCTTGCAGTTGAAGGCCCGCGAGGCTGGCATGCCGACACCGGTCTACGGCGTGGCCGAGGTGCACCACACGGCGTGAGCCGAAAGGCGACCGGGATCGGCGGCGCGATAAACTGCCATGTGCTAGAGCTTTCAATCGCCACGAGGCCGCCGATGCTCCCCTCTTGGGCCCGGCGGCCTCGACTGGCACCGGATCCTGCCCCATGGAGTGCGAACGGCGATGGCAGAGTCGAAGATTTCGGCGGAAACACGCCTGGCGACGTACGGAACGCTTGCGCCCGGACGGGTCAACAACGGCCAACTTGCAGACCTGCGGGGGTATTGGCGGCAGGGCACGGTCAGGGGCCGGCTCGTCCAGGCCGGATGGGGAGCCGAACTCGGCTATCCCGGATTGATCCTCGATCCGTCCGGGCAGGACATTGACGTCCACGTCTTCGAATCTCCGGACCTGACCGACCATTGGCCGCGTCTCGACGGGTTCGAAGGTGCCGGCTATCGCAGGGTTATTACCAAGGTTTCCACGGCGGACGGCGATCTGCACGCATCGATCTACGTCATCGACACCTGACCTTGATGGGATCCCATTCCGGCGATGTATGGCCGGACGGCGCGCATCAACGGGGAACGGTCAACGTATCATTTCGGTGGATACAAGAGATCTTTGCTTCCAAGAAGTGATATCAAGTTTCCCCGTGTATATTGATAAGTGTCGATTAAATCAAATGACCCATTTCCCGACAGCGGGTCGATCACGTCAAAACCACCTCCATCCCTCCACGCGCCGAGACCGAGGCGAGAGAGCTGTGAAGCCCCGAGGCGAAAGGCAAACTCTGCAAAACGTGTCCTGTCTGGCCCCGCAGATCGCCGGTTTGCAGTGATATCCGGCAGTCGGGGCAGCTCCGTCATCGTATGGCCATCGCCTGCCAAGGTCTTCCGATTACTGCATGAATCCCAAGAGACGAAAAAGCAGTTTGCGGCAATGAGATCGAAAACCGTTGGCTCGCCCCTATGCCGCTGCAGTTGGAGCCCGTGGGCTGGCGTCCAGCCCGGTCTGAAAGTGTGTCGCAGCGGTCGAAGCGCTCTCCCCGGATCGCACTCACGCATCATTCCGAGCCGGGCCAGCATGTCGGAAGGAAGATCGAAATCGTTCTCACCAAGATGTTCAAACTCCGCCACGCCGTCTCCGTGGTCTTCGCAGCGGAAGTAGATGCTCAGGGCAATCGGCCAGACCAAGCCCTCGTAACCCTCCGTGTCGACTTGGTTAACCATTTTCGCTGCTATCGCGGTCGTTTATCGAAAGCGCGGTTGTAGCATCCAGACCAGAAGGGTCAACAAAGTTGATTTCGTGACGGCGCAGCACGACGCATCCTGCCTCTGAACGACGATCGAGCGCGGAAAACCTGATACATGGTTGAGCGCCTGGTCAGCCACAGGGTCGGAGATTGGGTCTAGCTTGGCCCTACCGTCTGAATCACTCCGCGGCCAGGGATGTCAGGTAGGCAAGCAGATCGATGCGTTCCGTCGCATCCCTGACGCCTGGGAAGGCAGAGATCGTTCCAGGCACGGCGTCTCGTGGGCTCTGAAGATAGGCGTCCAGCTCCGCCAGGCCCCATGTGCCGATCACCTCGCCATGGCTGATCATCGCGGTGGAATAGGGGAAACCATCGATCGATGCGACCGGCCGGCCGACGATCTCCCATAGACGAGGCCCGATCAGGGACCGGCCATCGACGTCTGGCGAATGGCAGGCGCTGCACCTGCGGAACACGCGCTCCCCCCTGTCCGCGTCGGCGTTCGCCACCTGGGTTTCGAGCGGGACGTCGGACACAGGGCCGGCGTCTTCCCCATCGGAAGGCACCGTCCCACTGTCGCCGGCCGCCTGGTCCGCTTGGGCAAGGCAGGCTTCGCCAGCCCGTCCTGCCCACCCCAAGGCTTCGATCATGTCCAGCATAAGAGAACCGGCATGCTCCAGGTCGGCGGCCGACGAATCTCGAACATAGGTGACGAACACGGGCACAAGCTTGTCCGGTCCGATCTGTTCGGGCATGCAGTGGACGTAGTCGCCGTAGATCGTGCCGTAGAGGAAGCCGTTGAACAGCCCCAGCACTAGCGCTTCGCATGCCAGGCCGGGTGCCGAGCCGGCTTCGCCGCAGACGTCGATCACCGTTGATCTGTGAACGAAGACGGTCTGCAGGCCCAGGTGATTGGAACCATCGTGCGGCACCGTGCCCGGTGTTTCGTCGGTCGCCAGACCGCTTGACGGCGCACAGGCCAGTATCAGGCACAGGCCGACGCAACACAGCCATGTCTTCATGGATCAGCCCCCGAGCGCTTTCGCCTGCCCAATCGGTCCGTCCAGCCTCTTGGCGGATGCGCTAGGCGCAACGCTATCGCAACTCCCTGGCAAGACACAGCATCGTCGGTGGGACAAGAGCGGTTTCTGATTGCCTGGCGCCTCGGTCGCCCGGACGGATCGCCTCACTTGCCGATGGTCAGTGCAGTTTCCGTTAGGGCGCGGTAAATCGGGCGTCGCACGCCAAGCGGATATGATTTGCGGCGCGCGCATCGCGCGCCGTCGAGAAGAAGTTCGCGCTCGACCAGGTGGCCCTCGGCGGAAGCGGGGCAATTCTAGACGCCGACGCGCCCGACGGCGCTTGGCACTGCGGGTGCTCGCCTCCCGCTTGATCGTCGCCTTTTGGATCGCTGCGGGCTACGGGCTGACGACTGTCAGGCGTCCCTCAACGGCGGGTGCGACCTCTCCGGCGTCGGCGATGAAGGCCATTACCTGGGTGGCCACAAAGTCCCCCGAAGTGGCATCGATGACGACTCGACCGGCTGCGAACGCGTCATACCCGTCGCCGCCGCCGGCAATGTAGTCGTTGGTGGCCACCAGATAGTGCGCCTCAGGGTCCAGTGGTGCGCCGGCGATGGTCACGGCGACGACCCGTTCGCCCGGAGCCCGGGTGGCGTCGTATTCGATGCTGATTCCGGAGACATGCGGGAACCGGCCGGCAACATCCTCTACCCGGCTGAACCCGTTCTCCAGGACCGCGATGACATCTGCCCCCGCCATCTCCAACAGCACGGTGCGGTTGCCGAAGGGCAGCTCTTCCTGGATATGGCGGCGGGTCAGCACTGTTCCGGCGGCATATTCGCGGTCGGCACGGATGCCGCCGCCATTGGTGATCGCGACATCCGCACCGACGGCCGCACGCATGGCGTCGGCCACCAGATTGCCGAAGGCATTTTCGCCCGTTCGCACGCTCTGGCGGCGGGTATCGAGCGCGGTCGCCGTGGTGCCGATCTCCACGCCTAGTTCTTCGTCCAGCTGGGCCTCATAGACGGCCACGGCAGCGGCGATCGCCTCGTCGGGCTCCACCCCCAGCGTGTTCACGACGTCGTACGACGCGTGCCAGACCACCGCGCCCTCGTCATCGCGATCGAGCGTCAAATCGATGACAGTGACGAAGTCGGCCTGGCTGTTCGACTCCACGAACGCCGTCGCGCCAAACCATTTGATCCGCAGGTCATGGTCGTCACCGCCGAGGATCAGCGGAACCGCGCCCTGGGCGATCAAGCGGTCGTCTTCCGAAACCGTCGTGTGGGCGAGTGCGATGGCGAAATCCACGCCATCGGCGGCCAGCGCTGCCGCCTGCTCAGCCGCGACCTCGGTGACGTCCCGGAAGGTGACGGGCTCCGGGCTGGCGCGCTCCGCCGTGGTTGGCGTGGTCAGCCCGAAGACGCCGATGGTCCAGTCGCCGAAGGCGAACTGCGTGTTGGCCAGAACCCCCTCCGGCAGGCCGCCATCCGGCGCCACGGAGTTGGCCGAGACGATCGCGAACTCCGCCTCCGCCACGCGCTGGACCATCACGTCCGGTCCGAAATCGTACTCGTGGTTGCCCAGCGCCATCACGTCGATCCCGACCTGATTGAGCAGGTCGATGAAATGCGCCCCTTGATCGATACCGGAGAGAAGAGAGGGCGAAATCGTATCGCCGCCATGCGTGACCAGCACATGTTCGGCATCCGCCCTCGCTCCGGCGACCACCGAGGCCAGCTTCGGCAGGCCGCCTCTGCCGTCTTCGTCGGTCATGCGGTCGATATCGTTGACATGCACGATGCGGATGTGGATCGGCTCCGCGGCCGCCGATCCGGCGGCAATCACGGTGGCGACAAACAGTCCGGTCGGAAGGGTTAATCGGCGAAGTGGGTTCCCTGAAATCGACATGGCTTGGCCTCCACTACGGGATGACACGGCTGGGCCCTTCTCCAGGCGATCGGTCGATCGGCCGACGGGGGATCCGAAGCGCTCCGCGCCGGAGGCGTACGCCGCCCTAGAGCGAGGGTGTTCACCAAGACCGCCCAGAGAACTCACTTTCGCGTTCGACCGCACAGCGCGCAACCTGCGTCTGCGGTAGACGGTGTCCACTTGGTCGCCTCGGCATCGCCCTTCGCGCGCATGAGGGGCGCAGATGACGCTGTTTCCCTTCGTTTCCTGACCTTTCGGGCAACAGGCAGCGCCCTATTCTGAGGCAACGGAACAAACAAGCCTGTTTTGGGAGGGGCGCATTCGATGGTTTGGTCTGGCGGCATGGATTGGCGCCGAGCCGGGGGCGTTTGCCGATGAGCGCTGCTCCAGAACGCCGCCCCGGCGGGCGGCGCGGGGCGCGGCGGGAACGGCGCGGAGAGGGTGGACCGTCGGCGCCGGCGACGATCACCCGCAAGGTTGGTTTCTACGACTTTGCGGATGAAGACGCGCTGGCCCGGATCGAAGATCAGGCCGACTGGCTCCTGCAAGAGGTGGGGGTCGAGTTCCGCGACGATCCGGAAGCGCTCAGAATCTGGCGCGCGGCCGGTGCCGACGTGCAGGAGACGCGTGTGCGGCTGGACCGCGGCATGGCGCGGTCGCTGTGCGGCACCGCGCCTGCGGAGTTCACCCAGGCCGCCCGCAATCCCGACCGGTCGGTGACTATCGGTGGCCGGCATCAGGTCTTCGCGCCCGTCTACGGCCCACCCTTCGTGCGCTGCTTGGAGAAGGGGCGTCGTTATGGCTCGCTGGAGGATTTCGAGAAGTTGGTGAAGCTGACGGCCATGCTGCCGTCGCTGCACCATTCCGGCTTCGTCACCTGCGAGCCCTGCGACGTGCCGGTCAACAAGCGCCATCTGGACATGCTGTATGCCCATATGCGCTGGTCCGACAAACCGTTCCTCGGCGCGATCACGGCGATGGAACGGGCCGAGGACAGCGTGGCCATGGCGCGCATCCTGTTCGGCGACGAGGCTGTCGACCGGCACTGCGTGATCATGGGCAACGTCAACACCAACTCGCCGATGCTGGTCGACAAGGTGGTGACCGAAGCCATCCGCGTCTATTCCGCAGCCGGGCAGGGGATGATCGTGGCGCCGTTCATCCTCGGGGGCGCCATGGGGCCGGTCACCACGGCGGCCTCGATCGCCCAGGCACTGGCCGAGGCTATGGCCTGCTGCGCGTTCAGCCAGCTTGTGCGCCCGGGTGCGCCCTTCATCCTTGGCAACTTCCTGTCGTCCATGAGCCTGAAGAGCGGCGCGCCCACCTTCGGCATGCCGGAACCGGTGATCTCCAACTACGTGATCGGCCAGCTTGCGCGGCGCCTGGGCGTGCCCCTCCGCTGTGGCGGATCGCTGACTGCCTCCAAGGTCCCGGATGCACAGGCCGCCTATGAAAGCGCGGACTCGATGCAGTCGACGGCACTCGCCGGCGCCAATTTCGTACTGCATTCCGCCGGTTGGCTGGAAGGCGGGCTGGTGACGGGGTTCGAGAAGCTGATCCTCGATGCCGATAGGCTGGGGGCTTACCATGTCCTATTGGGAGGCCTGCCCGTCGACGACAACGCGCTGGCGCGAGACGCCTACGGCGAGGTGGCCCCAGGCGGCCATTTCTTGGGCTGCGGCCATACGCTAGCGAATTACGAAACGGCCTATTACGACGCCCGCCTATCCGACAGCGAGAGCTTCGAGCAATGGACCGAGCGGGGCGAGAAAGACGCGTGCCGCCGCGCCCATGAACGTTGGACGCGCATGCTAGACGAATACCAGGCCCCATCGATCGACGAAGCAACGGACGAGGCCTTGCGCGACTTCATCGACCGCCGCAAGGCGGAGATGCCGGACGCTTGGTACTAGGGACCCTGGAGGGAGGAAAGAGATGCAGACGCATGCGCAAGTGGTGGTGATCGGCGGCGGTGTGGTCGGCTGTTCCATCCTCTACCACCTCGCCAAGATGGGCTGGTCCGACGTCGTGCTGCTGGAACGCACGGAGCTCACGTCAGGTTCGTCCTGGCATGCCGCGGGCGTGATCCACACCATCAATGCCGATCCCAACATCGCGCGCCTGCAGGGCTATACCATCAAGCTCTATGAAGAGATCGAGGAACTGGGGGAGCAGTCCTGCGGCATCCATCGGCCGGGCGGCATCTACCTCGCCTCCACGCCCGAGCGGCTGGACTATCTGAAGCAGGAACGCGCCAAGGCCCGCTAT
>JANQQD010000234.1 GCA_028285185.1 Anaerolineae bacterium
ATCCGCTCGATGGCGTCGGCGATCAGCGGCGCGATGGTGAGCTGGCGCATGGTGTCGCTCAGCCGCACGGCCTCCGTGGCGAGAATGCTGTCGGTGATCACCATCTCCTTCAGCGGTGAGGCGGTCACGCGCGCCACCGCGCCACCGGAGAGGACACCGTGGGTGACATAGGCGCTGGCTTCCAGCGCCCCGGCTTCCATCAGCGCCCCGGCGGCGTTGCAGATGGTGCCGGCGCTGTCGACGATATCGTCGAGCAGCAAGCAGCGCCGGCCGCGCACCTCGCCGATGATGTTCATCACCTCCGACACGCCCGCGCGCTCGCGCCGCTTGTCGATGATGGCCAGATCGGCGTCGATTCTCTTGGCGATGCCGCGGGCACGAACCACGCCGCCGACATCGGGCGAGACGATCACCAGGTCGCCCTCATACCTTTGCAGGATGTCGTCGGCGAACACCGGCTGGGCATAGAGGTTGTCGACCGGGATATCGAAGAAGCCCTGGATCTGACCCGCATGCAGATCCACGGTCAGCACCCGGTCCGCACCCGCACGGGTGATGATGTTGGCGACCAGCTTGGCGGAAATCGGCGTGCGCGGCCCCGTCTTGCGGTCCTGCCGGCCATATCCGTAATAGGGCAGCACTGCGGTGATGCGCCGCGCCGATCCGCGCCTGAGCGCGTCGATCGTGACCAGCAGTTCCATCAGGTTGTCGTTGGCCGGATAGCTGGTCGACTGGATCACGAACACGTCCTCGCCGCGCACGTTTTCCAGAATCTCGACGAACACTTCCATATCGGCAAAGCGGCGGATGCTGGCGAGCGTCAGCGGCACCTGCAAAGCCGTCGAGACGGCTTCAGCCAAAGGTCGATTGCTGTTTCCTGAGATGATCTTCATGGGCGCCGTCGGGCCCTTCGGGCGGGAGGACAGTCGCTCAAGGTCCGCGCCCCTCGGATTTCCCCATAGCCGTACGCGACCCTTGCGGCGGCCGGTATATCAGCGGCCCCGTCCAGTGTAAACGCTGCATGCCGGCCTTCGCCTAAAGCATGCAAGACGCCATCAGGCCGACGAAGCAGATCATGCCAAACATGATCAGATAGGGCATGGCAGGCGCCCTTTTCCCCGATCAAGCCGCCAGGGCGATCGCCGAAAGGCACCGGCCATAGTCGGGTTCGCCCCTCTTGACCGAGCGCCGATAGCTGAAAAAGCGGTCCTCTTCGGCGAAGGTATCATGCGCTACTGTCTCAAGCCTATCGAGGCCCAGGGCCCCGAGTCGTCGCACGATATAGCCGGCAATGTCGAAGCGATGGCGCCCGTTGCCGTCCCGCGCGCTGAAGTGCCGCGCGTTGTCGGCATCCTCGGCCACGAACCGATCGTAGAACTCCGGTCCGACCTCGTAGGAGTCGTGGCCGATCCGCGGCCCGATCGCGGCCAGGATGCGCGCCCGATCGGCGCCGCGGCGTTCCATCTCTGCCACGGTGTTGTCCAGGATACCGGTCAGCGCCCCCCGCCACCCGGCATGGGCAGCGCCGATCACCCCGGCATCCGGATCGGCGAACAGCACGGGCGCGCAGTCGGCGGTCAGAATGCCGAGCGCAACCCCCGGCTGGTCGCACACCATGGCATCGGCCTTCGGCGCATCCAGCGGCTGCCACGGTGATTCGGTGAACAGGGCGAGGTTGCTGTGGGTCTGGTGGACGGTGACCAGCGCCTGCGCGTCGGCCCCCAAGGCTTCAGCGGAACGCCTGCGATTCTCGCGCACATGGTCTGACCGGTCTTGAGACCCATACCCGCAGTTGCGCGAGGCATAGAGCCCGCCGCTGACCCCGCCTTCGCGGGTAAAGAACCCATGGTGCACGCCGGGGAGGCTGACCAGAGATTCAGCGGTGATCATGGCGCCTGGTCCGATGGAAAGACGGGCACGCTGCCGGCAGGGCCCTGCCAATAGAGCAGCGCCTTGAACAGATGGCCCATGGCGTCGGGCCCGGTCAAACGCTCCAGCGCCGCATCAATCTCCATGGCTTGGTCCGCCGACGCCATCCGCTTCAGTTGACCAGCCCGGGCATGGATGCCGAAAGCACCCAACAGCGTCGCCTGGGATACCGGCCCGAACACCGCAACCCCTTCCCGTCGACCCGTCTCGGCCAGTGCGGCAAAGTCGACATGGGCCGTCAGGTCGGCCTCCCCCGGTGCCATGAGCGGCGAGACCTTGCGATGACGGCTGACCGCCTGAAGCGAGTCGCTGAGTGGCGTGGCCGCATAGCCATAGTCGATGATCAGCGTGGCGCCGCCACGCGTCTGCAGGCGAAAGGCGAGCTCGCGCGCGACCGCCACACCGGCGGCAGACACTTCGACGACACTGCCGGCCGGCGCGGCGGACAGGCCGGCCAGCGCCGCGCCCAGCCCGTCCGACGGCGGCGACAGCGTCCATTCGAACCGGTGGGCAACCTCGTCCCAGCCCACGAGCCGCTCATGCCAGCCGGATTCGGATTTCTGGAACTGGCGGATCGGCAGCGCGTCGAAGAATTCGTTCGCGATCGCGATCATGGGTCCTTCCGGCACGTCGTGCAGACCGTCATGCCAGGTCGGTGTCGACGGCAGCGCCAGCGCAGCCTGCTGGCGGCGCAGGACCTCGTTCGATTCCACGAAATGCAGGCGTGCGGCATCGACAAAGCCCGGCACGCGGGCGGCCGCCCGCAGCGCATCGCGCATCAGGGTGCCGCGGCCCGGCCCTAGTTCCACCAGCAGGAAGGGATCGGGCTGACCGAGCTGGCGCCAGCTTTCGGCACACCAGAGGCCGATCAGTTCGCCGAACATCTGGCTGATCTCGGGCGCCGTCACGAAATCGCCGGTCGCACCGATCGCGTCCCGCGTGCGATAGTACCCGAAGCGCGGATCCCCGAGCGCCGCCGACATGAAGTCGGCAACGGTGATCGGCCCCTGACGCGAGATCCGTCGGGCCAGTGCCTCGGCCAATGGCTCCGTCACGCCGTCGCCACCGATTTCACGCCTTCGATGCCCTGCGGTCAGCACCCGCAGACTCCAGTTCCGCCAAGGGCGGACGGGTAAGCGCCCACCAGATGAAGCCCACACCGATCAGCATCATCGGCAGCGACAAGAGCTGCCCCATGGTCAGCCAGCCGGGCAGCCAGTCGAGGCCCGGGTCCTGCTCGCGCACGAACTCGACGAGAAACCGGAACCCGCCATAGCCGATCAGGAACGTCCCAGCGACGATCCCCGGTCGCCGGCGGATCGCCTGGCTGCGCACCATGGGCGCGAGGATCGCGAACAGGACCAGACCTTCCAGAAACGCCTCATAGAGCTGGCTTGGATGGCGCGGAACGTCGCCCGCCAGGGGATGCGGGAAGACAACGGCCCAGGGCACGTCGCTTGGCCGCCCCCAGAGCTCGCCATTCACGAAATTGGCGATGCGCCCAAAAAACAGACCGATTGGCGCGGCCGCGGCAATGACGTCGGCCAGGCTCAGCACATGCAGCTTGCGCCGCCACGCAAACAGGATCTCTGCCAGCGCCACACCGATCAGGCCGCCATGAAAGGCCATGCCGCCTTCCCAGACCTGCAGGATCTGCAGCGGGTTGGCCAGATAGAACGAGGGTTGATAGAACAGAACGAAGCCGAGGCGGCCGCCCAGAATGACCGCGATCACCGCCCAGGTCAGGAATTCGTCGATCTCATGCGCATCGGGCCGCTGGGTGGCGCGGCGCGCAATATAGATGCAGTACCGCCACCCCAGAATGAAGCCGGCCAGATAGGCCAGCGCATACCATCGGATGACGATCGGCCCGACCTCGATGGCCACCGGATCGATTGCCGGAAACGGCAGGGCAAGCATGGTCTGCTCTCTCCGAGGATCGGTGCGGGATCAGCGATACGGATCCGGCATAGCCAGATAGTCGCGCACATAGCGCGCCACGCCATCTTCCAGCGAGGTGAACGGCCGATCGTACCCGGCAGCGCGCAGACGATCCATCCCGGCTTCGGTGAAATACTGATACTTCGCCCGCAGCGATTCCGGCATGTCGATGAATTCGATGTGAGGCTCGCGGCCCAGGGCTGCGAACAGCGATGTCGCGAGATCGACCCAGGTCCGCGCCGCGCCCGTACCCAGGTTGAAAAGCCCGTTGACCTCCGGATGGTCCAAGAGCCAGAGCATCGCCTGCACGCAGTCGTCGACAAAGATGAAGTCCCGCTTCTGCCCGCCGTCGGGATAGTCGTCGCGATAGCTGCGGAACAGACGGGCCGGCTGCCCCTCTCTGACCTGGGGGAACAGCCGCGCCACCACACTGCGCATGTCGCCTTTGTGGTATTCGTTGGGGCCGTAGACGTTGAAGAATTTCAGCCCCACCCACTGCCTCGGATGCCGCCCCTGGCCCGCCAGTGTCATGAAGCGCCGGTCGACCACATGCTTCGACCAGCCGTAGAGGTTGAGTGGCCGCAGCCGCGCCAGTGCCGCGGGGTCGGGATCGTCGTCGAACCCGGCGGTGCCGTCGCCATAGGTCGCCGCAGAGGATGCGTAGATCAGCCGAATGCCATGGGTCGTGCACCATTCCCAGAGATCGAGGCTGGGTGCGATATTCTGCTCCAGAATGCGGTCACCATCCGTTTCTGTGGTGGCCGAGTTCGCACCCAAGTGAAAGACCGCCGAGACGGCGCTGCCCTGGCGGTGAAGAAAATCCATCAGGTGCGGCGGATGAATGACGGCCGCAAGCGCCCGCTTTGCGACGTTGCGCCATTTATCCTGGGTCCCAAGCCAGTCGACCAGGACAAGGTCGTCGTGACCACGTTCCTCAAGCCCGGCCAGCAGGTTGGAGCCGATTAAGCCGGCACCGCCGGTGACGATAATCATGGAGCGCTATCGATCATGGAGCGCTATAGGCCCTGTCTCGCGCATCCGTCGCTTTGTCGCACGGGCACGCTGTTTCGGGCGCCTATATACGTCGGTCGTGCGGACAGTTGCAATGCAGCCGGCCCACCTTCATATTCGCGCCTGTCAAGATGTATTGGATGATGTGAATGGCGATAGACACCCGGATCGTTGACGACTTGGCCCGCATTGCGTCCGGCGCCTTGGGGGCGGCCGTCAGCCTGCGCGAGGAAGTGCAGACCCAGGTGAAAGAGCGGCTGGCCACCGTCTTTGCAGATCTCGATCTGGTCAGCCGTGAGGAATTCGAAGCAGTGCGCGAGATGGCGGCAGAAGCGCGGGCAGAGCAGGAAGCCATGGCCGCCCGGCTCGAGGCGCTGGAAGCCAAGATTGCGAAAGGCGGAGACTCGAAG
Organism: Anaerolineae bacterium; assembly: GCA_028285185.1. Lineage (GTDB taxonomy): Bacteria > Pseudomonadota > Alphaproteobacteria > DSM-16000 > Inquilinaceae > JACKIG01. Next base: position 5,292 of record JANQQD010000234.1, read on the forward strand.
ACAAGCGCCCGCAGGCGCAAGACGCCTGCAAGCAGGTCTGAATGAACTTTTCCCCACAATTCTGTGCATTGGCGAAGAGAATTTCACATTACCGTTATCGACTTTGGGCTAAATGATGTTGCGCGACTGCGCGTTGATGTGGGACCGTACCTTGTCTGGTAGGATCCGACGAGCGAACCTCTATATGTCGGGTTGTGCCCGATCACTTGCGGTGCTAATCCAATCGCGGAACGCGGCGATTACTCGAAGGCCCGCGACAAGCGCCCAGCCTAGGAGGGCTCAGCCATGACGGCCATGTCCGTCTCAAACGCTGCCTTCACAGCCAATCCGCTGGACATCCTGGAAGAGATCGTCAGCGCCAATAACTGGCTGTTCGACCGGTCGAGCTGTGACGAGATGATCGTCGAGGTTTCGGGCCGCTGGTGCGATTACCGCCTGTTCTTCTTCTGGCACGACGATGTCAGCGCCATGCAGTTCTCTTGTCAGTTCGACTTGAAGGTCCCGTCGGCGCGCCGCGCCGCCGTATGGGAGCTGCTGGCAATGATCAACGAAAAGCTGTGGCTCGGCCATTTCGATATCGATTCCGATGACGGCGCGCCGATGTTCCGTCACACCACGCTCTTGCGGGGTGCGCACGGTGCCACGGTCGAGCAGCTTGAAGATCTGGTCGATGTGGCGCTCAGCGAATGCGAGCGCTTCTATCCCGCGTTCCAGTTCTGCATCTGGGGCGGCAAGTCGCCGCCGGAAGCCGTGTCCGCCGCCATCCTGGATACGGTGGCGGAAGCCTGATCAGTCCCGCGCGGGTACCGACAGACATCCATGGGATACCGGTTACTGCTGGTCGGCTGCGGCAAGATGGGCGGCGCTCTGCTTTCGAGCTGGCTGGCCCGCGGCGTCGCCGATCGGGTCGATGTCGTGGAGCCTTCCTGGGACCGGCTGCCCGAGCCTCTTGCGGGATACGCCGGCCTCTATCTCCTAAGCGGTGCCAGCGCACTCGAGTCTGAGGCTCCCCCCGACGCGGTCGTGATCGCGGTGAAGCCGCAGATGATGGACGCTGTGGTGCCTGCCTACGCCCCCCTGGCCAACGACGGATCGATGATCCTCTCCGTCGCGGCTGGCAAGACGATCGGCTATTTCCGCCAACGGCTTGGGGACGTAGCGCGTGTCGTGCGGGCCATGCCCAACACACCGGCCGCCGTCGGCAAAGGCATCACGGTTCTGGCCGCAGGTCCCGGTGTGGATGAACGACAGCGCACGCTGGCCGACCGGCTGATGCAGGCCGTAGGGGCTGTGGAGTGGGTGGAAGACGAAGCGCTAATGGACGCCGTCACGGCCGTCTCCGGCAGCGGCCCAGCCTACGTCTTCCTGCTGATCGAGACGCTTGCCGCCGCCGGCCGTTCCGCCGGCTTGACGCCAGACTTGGCCATGCGCCTTGCCCGGCAGACGGTGATCGGCGCCGGCGCACTGGCGGAACAGGCGACCGAAGATGCGGAAACGCTCCGCCGCAACGTTACCAGCCCGGGTGGAACGACGGCCGAAGCGCTGAGCGTGCTGATGGCCGACGCGGGCCTGCAGTCCCTGTTCGACCGCGCGATTGCCGCCGCGGCCGCGCGGTCGCGCGCGCTGGCGGAGTGAGCCTGGCCATGACAGACCTGCCTGAGAGCGCCCGCAAGGTGCAGGACCTGCTGACACGGATGGGCCATGGCCAGCCGGTCGTCACCTTTCCGGAGACGACGCGCACGGCCGGCGAGGCGGCGGCAGCCATTGGCTGCACCGTTGCGCAGATCGCGAAGTCTCTCGTCTTCAAGTCCGATCCAGGCGATCGCCCGGTGCTGGTGATCGCCAGCGGCACCAATCGCGTGGACGAGGCACGCGTCGCCGAGGCGCTGTCGGCGCAGACAGGCACGGTCCGTATTCGGCGCGCCGATGCGGCCTTTGTGCGCTCCGCCACCGGCTTCGCGATTGGCGGCGTGCCGCCGATCGGCCACGCAACTGCACCGATCGTCGTCATCGATCGCGACCTGCTCGGCCACGCCGAGATCTGGGCCGCAGCGGGCACGCCGAATGCGGTATTCGCGCTCACGCCCGATCAGCTTGTCACGATGACCGGCGGCCAGGTGGCGGCGATCGCCGCCCGATCAAGTTCCGCCTGAACATTTCGCCGGCTTGGCCTGAAACGACGGCTCAGCCTATCTTGCCGGCCGACTCGATCGGCGCAATGCGGGAGTGGCTGGGACCATGAACCAACAGACGGATGTGGCGGACGACGTGATCGACTCCGCCTTGGCGCTGGCCGCCGAAGAGGGATGGCGCTCCCTTTCGATGTCCAGGATCGCGGCTGCCGCTGACGTGCCCCTGACGGAGATCTACCGGCACTTCCAATCCAAGATGGCGATTCTGGAAGGCCTGACGCGACGAATTGACGCAGCCGTGCTGGAAGGAGGATCGCCGGACGATGAAGACTCGGTGCGTGATCGGATCTTCGACCTGCTGATGCGCCGGTTCGATGCACTGAACGCACAGCGTGCCGGCATCATTGCTGTGGTCAAGGATCTTCCCGCCGATCCGCTGGCGGCACTGGCACAGCTGTCGAGCCTGGAGCGTGCCATGGCCTGGACGCTGGACCTGGCCGGAGATCAGCCGGACGGCTTCATGGGCCAGATCAAGGTACGCGCCCTCGGGCTGATCTATCTGTTGGTGCTGCGCACCTGGGTCGACGACGACAGCCCCGACATGGCGAAGACGATGGCGACGCTGGACCGCCGCCTCTCCCAGGCGGAGCAGCTTGCGGGGTTTGTCCTGCGCCGGGAGCGCCGCGCGAAGGACAGCGACGAAGGGAAAGAAGCGAGTAATTCGATACAAGCCTAACTTTTTGCTGCACTGCACAAAATCATTTGACTTGGACTTCTGGTGACGCCATATTTCGCTTAGGTGCAGTGCAGCATTGAACGCGGGAAGGAGCGTTAGAGCCATGGCGGACAAGCCGATGTGGGATATGGACATGTCGAAGATGTTTGCTGAGATGAAGCTGCCGAAGGTCGACATGGACTCGATCATGGCCACGCAGCGCAAGAATATCGAAGCGCTGACCTCGGCCAACAAATTGGCGTTCGAAGGCATGCAGGCCGTTGCGCGCCGTCAGGCCGACGTCATGCGCCAGATGATGGAAGAGATGTCGGGCATGATCTCCGACATGATGAGCGCCGGCACGCCGGAAGAGAAGGTGGCGCGCCAGGCCGATCTCGCCAAGCAGACCTTCGAGAAGATCCTGTCCAACATGAAAGAGTTGGCGGAGATGCTGTCGAAGTCGAACAGCGAAGCGGCGACGGTCATCAATGCGCGGATCAGCGAAAGCCTCGACGAACTGAAGGCGATGGCCCAGAAGAAGTAAGGGCCAGTCGACGGAGCAGGTGCGGCCGACCAAGGAAGGCGGCCGCCCGGCCCGCCGGGTAGTCTGTTGCGTCCCTGCCCGGCTGCGCCTGAGCGAAGTTCGATCGATTTGACAGACGATGCCGTCGCGGCGTAAGACGGCACTATCGCATGAAAAGGCGTCGGCACCCCTGGAGGCCGGCGCCTTTACGCATTGATGCAAGCTGATGAGCAGCGAAGGAGAAGAGTTCAATGGCCGAGGCCATCACCATCGCCGCGGAACCGCGGGACCGGGCCGGTAAGGGGGCGGCTCGCGCGACACGGCGGGCGGGCCGCGTTCCCGCAGTCATCTATGGCGACAAGCAGGCGCCCGTTCTGGTCAGCATGGACGACAAGTCGGTCCGTACCATGCTGCGCGACCCCAGCTATTCCACGCGCACCTATGCCGTCACGGTCGAGGGCGCCAGCCATACGGTGCTGGCCCGCGATGTCCAGCTCGACCCGGTCACCGACGACCCGATCCACATCGACTTCCTGAGGATCGGCCGTGACACGGCATTGACCATCGAAGTCCCGTGCGACTTCGTCAACGGCGAGCGTTCGCCCGGGCTGCGGCGTGGCGGCGTGCTGAACATCGTTCGGCACGAGATCGAAGTCCATTGCGCCGCGAACGCCATTCCGGAAGCCATCGTCGTGGATCTCGCCGGGTTCGATCTCGGCGACAGCATCCACATCAGCCAGGTGGCGCTGCCGGACGGCGTTCGTCCGACGATCACCGACCGGGACTTCACCATCGCCACGATCGCCGCACCGTCCGCCGTGAAGTCGGAAGCCTCGGAAGCCGCGGAGGATGAGGAGACGGAAGGCTGATCCTCAGCTGGTTCGGCCGCGCACGACCGCCTGAGGCCATGCTGCTTCTGGTCGGCCTGGGAAACCCCGGGTCGCAGTACGCCAAGCACCGTCACAATGTCGGCTTCATGGCGGTCGATGCCGTCTGTTCGGCGCACAGTTTCGGGCCCTTCCGACAGCGCTTCCAAGGGCAGCTGGCGGAAGGCCGCTTGGTGGGTAAGCGCGCGTTCGCGTTGAAACCGGCGACCTTCATGAACGAGAGCGGCCGGGCCGTGGCCCAGGCCGTAAGGTTCCATAAGCTCGATCCGGAGCATGTGGTCGTCTTCTACGACGAGCTTGACCTGCCGCCGGGCAAGGTGCGCATCAAGCGTGGCGGCGGGCATGGCGGGCACAATGGGATCCGCTCGATCGAATCCCATATCGGCAAGGAGTTCTGGCGCGTGCGCATCGGTATCGGCCATCCCGGCGACAAGGCGCGCGTACAGGGCTATGTGCTGCACGACTTCGCCAAGGCCGACCGTGCCTGGCTGGACCCGTTATTGGACTCCCTCGCCGCCGATGCCGGCTTGCTGGCCGAGGGGGAGGCCGACCGTTTGATGACCAAACTGGCGCTGCTGGCGCAGCCATCCTGACACGGGCGGTATTCGGAGCACTGGGCCCATGGGCTTCAACTGCGGGATCGTCGGCCTTCCCAATGTCGGAAAGTCGACCCTGTTCAATGCACTGACATCGACGCAAGCCGCCGAAGCGGCCAACTATCCGTTCTGCACCATCGAACCGAATGCCGGCCGCGTCGGTGTGCCGGACGATCGATTGTGGCGGCTGAGCGAGATCGGCCAGTCGGCGCGTACCGTGCCGACGCAGCTTGAATTCGTCGACATCGCCGGCCTCGTCCGCGGTGCATCGCAGGGCGAAGGGCTGGGCAACCAGTTCCTGGCCCATATCCGTGAGGTTGATGCCGTCCTGCACGTGCTGCGCTGCTTCGAGGGCGAGGTCACCCATGTGGAGGGCTCGGTCGATCCTGTGCGCGATGCCGAGACGGTCGAGACCGAGCTGATGCTGGCCGATATGGAGAGCCTGGAGCGGCGGGTGCAGGCGGCAATGAAACGCGCCCGCGGCGGTGACCGGGAAGCCAAAGCCGAGCTGGAGCTGATGGAGCATGTGCTGACCGCCCTGCGTGACGGTCGGCCGGCAAGAGCGCTGGCAAAGGACCTGGGTGACCAGCGCGGCGCGCTCGACGCATTGTTTCTGCTGACCTCCAAGCCGGTCCTTTACGTCTGCAACGTCGACGAAGGGTCGGCTGCGGCCGGCAACGAACACAGCCGGCGGGTCGACGCCTTGGCCGCAGAGCAGGGCGCGGAATCGGTCGTCATCTCCGCCGACATCGAGGCCCAGGTGGCACAGCTTCAGGACGCGGAGGAAAAGGCGGAGTTTCTCGAGAGCCTCGGGCTGACGGAACCGGGGCTGAACAAGATCATCCGGGCCGGCTATCACCTGCTGGGCCTGATCACCTTCTTCACCGTAGGCCCCAAAGAGGCGCGGGCCTGGACCGTGCGCAGCGGCGCCACAGCGCCCGAGGCCGCGGGCGTCATCCATACCGATTTCCAGCGCGGCTTCATCAAGGCCGAGACCGTCGGCTACGACACCTTCGTAGACTTGGGCGGCGAGCAGGCGTGCAAGGATGCCGGCCGGATGCGCCAGGAAGGCAAAGACTATACGGTTCAGGACGGCGACATCTTCCACTTCCGGTTCAACGTCTGACCGGCCTGCCTGCCACTGCTTCCGGTCGCAGACCTGCGCGTGGTATATCGCCCCTGATTGGTGGCAGAGGGCCAACGCCGATGATCGACACCTCGACCTGCACGCTCGTCGCCGAAGACGGACACGAGCTTTCCGCCTATCGGGCGCTGCCGGATGGCGAGTCCAAGGCGGCGCTGGTGCTGATCCAAGAGGTCTTCGGCGTCAATCACCATATCCGCGCGGTCGCCGACCAGTATGCGGAACGCGGATTCGCGGTGGTCGCCCCTGCCCTGTTCGACCGGGCCGAACGCGGCGTGGAACTGGGGTATGGGGAGAGCGACCTTGCCTTAGGTCGCGAGCTGCGCACGAAGATCGGCTGGAACGGCCCCGTCTGGGACGTCGCCGCAGCGATGGAGTCCGTCCAGACCCACGGACGGGTCGCCGTGATGGGGTACTGCTGGGGCGGTTCGGTTGCATGGCTGGCGGCAACGCGCCTGCGGCCGGCCTGCGTGGTCTGCTATTATGGCGGCCAGATCATCGACTTCAAAGACGAAGCCCCGCACTGCCCCGTGCTAATGCACTTTGGCGAGCATGACCCGATCATTACGTCGGAAGCGGTTGCGGCGATCCGGGCCGCCCAGCCCAGCGCGGAAATCCATGTCTACGACGCGGGCCATGGCTTCAACTGCACCGAGCGCGCCGATTTCAGCCCTGACTCCGCGCAAGTGGCGCTGGAGCGCACACTGGCGTTCTTCGACACCCACCTGCTCTGAAACGCGATCCGGCCCGACTTAGGGTTCGCGCGCGGCCTCGGCCGGCCAGATGATCTCCAAGGCATCGCCCGTGCTGTCGGCCGCGACCTGAAGCTGGTCGCTGAACCCAGCCGCATCAACGGCCTCACGTAACGCGACCAGTTGTTCTTCCGTCGACGGTATAGCAGGCGCCTCCGCGGCGGCCGGCTCGCCGCCGGCATCCTCCTCAGAAGGCATCGGCTCCGCCGACTGCGAGCTCGAAAGGTTGAGTAACCGGCGCAGGGCCTGTGGACCGGTGGCAACTTCAGCCTCGCCGGCGACTTCGCCATCGCTTGAGGGCTCGGTGTCGCTTTCATCCAGAAGGGCCGGGCCGATCGAATCGAGACGCTGGACAGTCGGAACGCCGATGCAGTCGAGCAGCACGCGCGCCTGGCATTCGTCTGCATCCTGCGATCCGGCTGTCAGCCGCTCAAAGCGCAGAATGCCCTCACCCTCAACCGCATGGGCCAGACCCGCAGGGTGCTCGTCGCTCCCGGCTGACTCAGCCGACGCGCGGCCGGCCCCGGCCGCCAGGCCGAGAGCGATCAGAACGGTGATTTCGGTGACATAGCGGCGCCGTCTCATATCCGTCTTGCCCCGTTACTGCGGTCGGCACCCGTTCCGTCGGACGCCGCCGATTGCCCTACTCGGCGGGACAGGGACGCCGGCTTCGCCGACGTCACCGTGTTAACGATACGATAGGCAGTCCTTCGCTACGATTTCGTAAATAGTATTCACGAAAATGCTGATTTCCTAATGCGACATCGGAACATCAAGGGATGAGACAGCATAGACCTGGGCGCCGGATCGGGGGGAGGTGCGTCGGCATGGGCACGGCAATTGTGTGTGCCCTGGCGCTGGCCCTGTCGCTTCCGGCCCGGCCGGCAGCTGCGGCGGCTGCGGCGCCATCGGAGGAACCGGAAGACCTATTGTACGAGATACCCGCCATGGTCTTCTTCATCGCCTCCGATACGGGCTCTCAGCCAGTGCGGCTGACGATTGGGCTGACGCTGGAACTTGAGGACGGTGCCGCCGGCGCCGAGGTGGAGCAGTCGATGCCGCTCATCACCGACGGGATCCTGCAGCTCTTCGCCTACAAGACCTCTGCGCACTTGAATGGGGAACAGGCCGTCGAGCGGCTGCGTGCAGAAATCCTGGCAGTCGTGGCAGAGGCGGTCGGGCTAGGGCGCGTACGCGATGTGCTGTTTCGCCAGATGCTGACCCGCAGGGCGTATTAGACCCTTCTGACCACAGGGCCAGGCCCCCCTTTTCCGGCTGCCGCGATCATGCGGCAAATGACCACCGGAAAGGGAAAGCGACTGGGGTCAGCATCCGCGGGAGCGGCCCGAAACTCTAGTAGCGCACCCGCAGCTCTGTGGTGACGCCATCCTGGACAACGGCGATCGCCGCTTCGTCGAATTTCGGGGGGCCGAACACGACGGGTGCGTCGTTGGAGAAGCCGTAGCCCTCATCCGGCAGACCGATGAACGTGGTGTCGAACTCTCCATCCCCGTCTTCGTCGTGATGGATGGCGATGGCATAGACGCCAGGCGCCAGATCGTCGAACGTCGCGATCACGTCGCCCCGGCGCGCCTGCACGCTCTGTCCCGCGATCCGGTTGCCTTGCGGAAAGCTGCTCTCGTCACTGAAGACACCGATGCGCACGAGGCCGTCGTCGCTGCGTACGCCCTGGATGTGCACGGTGATCTGCCCCGCCTCAACGGCTGCCGGAACCAGCATGGCCAATGCCGCCATCGCCCCAACTGCCCCACGGCGCAAGGAGTCAATGTGTTTCATGACCGTCCCAATCCTTGTCTCATCCCACCTAGCGGCTCGCCTCTGTCGCGCGAGCGCATTGTCTGCCTATTAGATATATAGCGGACCGTCATAGGTTACAGTGAACTGGATCACACTCCGGTGATGTCCGGCGCAACCCAGCCATGCGTCTGCGGCGCGACGACGCGCGCCAAGTCCCTTCGCTCACCATCACGCCATAGGGAGTATAAGGTTAAGAACGTTACTTGATGCTTTACATTAACTAACGACGCCGACCGCCGCAACTCCGTTTGCGAGACCGCCGCGGCACCGGATAGGCCGCAGGTTCGGGCCACGGCACGATGTGGTGCTCCAGATCGGCCTCTTCGACCTCATCTTCCGACACAATGCGCTGCCGCGCAGAGATGCCGGCGATATGCACGGTCTCCGGATCGCCGGATACCAACGGATGCCACCAGGCAAGGTCTTCGCCCGCTGCCCTCAATCGGTAAGCGCAAGTGGACGGTAGCCAGTCGAGGCCCTCGATCGTTCCTGGTTTCAATACGACGCAATCGGGAACGCGGATCTTCCGGTTGGCATAGTCGCCGCACCGGCACGTATCGCGATCAAGCAGCCGGCAGGCGACGTCGGTGAAGTACACCTGATCGGTATCCTCATCGCGCAGCTTGACAAGGCAGCACTTGCCGCAGCCGTCGCACAGCGCCTCCCACTCCTCGACGGACAGCTCATCGAGCGGCTTTTCCCAGAAGGGCCTGTCCGCCATCGGCCTACTCTCGCCCGTGCGGCGGCACCGGATCAGCCGCGGCAGGGCCCATCTCTGGAGTCAGATGGCGGATCTGGAACTGGCGCTGTACCGCCAGCAGGTCGGCGACGATGGACCGGTGACAGGTGCCCGCGTCGCGTTCGTAGCACATCAGGCAGACAGCCTCGGCCTCCGCCAGGGCGCCGAGTTCAACGAGGGCGGAGCGCGCGGCGTCCGTCGACAGCTGATCGGCGTAAATCCGGCGAAACTCAGCCATCTGCCCGGCACGGCCGGCGTCGCGTCCGGCCTTGGGGTTGCCCAGCGCCACGAGGTGCCGGTACTTCAGCCCTGCCTGCTCCACGCGCTCGGCAAGCTGACGCTTTGAAAAGCCGCGGCGGCGCGACACAGGAACGGCACGGATGTCCGCAAGCACCGTTACGCCGGCAGCCACCAGCGCATCGACCAAATGGTCCGCAGACGATTGTTCATAGCCGATCGTAAAAAGCGTGGTCATGGCAACCCATGGGGCAATGCATCTCTCGCGAGCCTGCCGGACGGCGGAAGGCCCTTCAGCCGATCGCCCCGCCGTCTGCATTGCTCTGACGCTGGAGAGCCCGCTCCCGATACGCGATATAGGCTGCCGAAGCGAAGATCAACGTGCCGCCGACCCAGGTGAAGGCGTCCGGCACCTCGCTGAACGCCCAATACCCTATGATGGTCACCCACACCAGCTTGCAGAAGTCGAACGGCATGACGACGTTCGTTTCGGCCTGACGCAGCGCCTGCGACATCAGCAGTTGCCCGCTGCCGCCGGCCAGCCCGATCCCGATCAGCCACGGGATCTCGCCGAGCTCCGGCGTCCGCCAGACGAACAACGCCGCCACCAGCGACAGCGGCGTCATGAAAAGCTGCATATAGGTCGTGATCGTGACGCTGCTGTCGCTGCGCCCCAGCTCTTTGATGATCAAGAGCACGACGGCCCAGGCTAGCGACGCGCCGACGGCCAGCATCGGGCCAAGCCCGATTTCCTGAAATCCCGGACGCAGCACGACCAGCGTGCCGGCGAAGCCGATCGCGATCGCCGACCACCGCCGCACACCAACACGCTCACCAAAAACGACGATCGCCAATACGGTGGCGAAGATGGGCGCGGTAAAGGCCAGCGCCGTAGCGTCAGTCAGCGGTGTCAGGCTCAAGGCCGTGAAAAACGCCAGCATGGCGAAGGTGTTGACGGCGGCGCGCAGTCCATGCAGGCCCAGGCGCTGCGTCCTCAGCGGCGCCAGCCCACCGCGTATGAACCACGGCAGCACGACCAGTAGACCGAAGAGATTGCGGAAGAAGGCGATCTCAAACGGATGCAGCGTGGCCGACACATGGCGGATGCTGGCATGCATGACGGCAAAGCACAGCGTGGACAGCACCATCAGCGCGATGCCGCGCAGGTTGCCGGCAGCGCCCTGCGGCGGCCGCTGCCCACTGCTCACGGCTGTGTGGTCGGGCTCAGACGTCGGCACGGTCCAACCGCCGCGCCACCTGCTCAGCCAGCCGCTTCAGCCGCCGATCCGGCACGCCGATGTCTTCAAGGTGTCGCACGGTGTTGAACAGATAGTCCGCACAGGCGCCAAGCTGTCCAGTTGCGGTCGCCAGCACCTCAACCATCTGCGCCTCTGCCAGACGGCCGGCATACCGCGCGTGGGCGTGGTTGATCACGAAGGCGATCGCCCGCAGGCGCTCGCCGCCGGCATCGACGCTGACCCAGCGCGGCCGATAGGCGCCCGTCACCATTTCCCGGCGCCATACGATCGACAGCTCATGGTCCACGTCTTCCGGTGCTGGACGGAACACGACGCCCCGGCAGCTGCCGCCCGGCTCCAGACCCAGGGTAAGGCCAGGCTGCTCCGGACTGCCGCGACCGAGATGCGTCCACAGGCAAAATCGCCGATGAAAGCCGTGGATTGTGCCGATCCGGCTCTCCACGTAATGGAATGCCGGGTTCCAGATCAAAGACCCATAGCCGAAGACCCAGGGAACAGCCGATGGCGCTTCCGCCAAGAGGCTGCGCCGCGAGGCTTGCAGAGCATCCTCGCTCAGAAGCTCGGTGGCCGAACCGCCATCGGCCACCATTCGCTGAATGGCCCCGTCGCGAATCATCTCGCGGGTCAGCGCAGGCCGCCCCGAAGTCGGGGCGAGCCGATCCGCCGGGCTGCGCACCGCCGCGCGTCCGGAGCCCGTCTTGGATGTCACGACCGGATCAGACGGAGCGATCGCGGTCGCCGCTCTGCGCGGCCATGCTCATGCGCTGGATGATGCGCTCGAACGGCCGTGACCGCGCCGTCTCGCCGCCCACCTGCACCTCGACACCCTCCGATGAACCAGACTCGGCAGGCGCGGGTTCGTCGGGGGGCGGCGCGCGCAGCCCGTCACGCTCCGCCGGCGACAGGCGCATGGTCTCATCGATCTGAAGGGGCTCGTCTTCGTCGCTGCGCCGCGCAGTGAGTGGTGGCGGCTCGGCGGCATCGCTTCCGGGTGGGGTCAGTTCTCCCGCCGCCGCCGCGGCCACATCGGCGGCAAGGGCTTCCAGTTCCGGAATCGGAGCTTCCTCGTCCGGTTTCTCTTCCGCCTCCTGCGGTACCGGCGGCGGCGTCTCATCCGCCTCGGCCGCGATGGGCCCGGGAAGCGTGTCGTCCGTCGGCACATCGAGCGGCGACGGCACCTCTGGCGCGGCGGCCACTTCCAGATCGGGAATGTCCGGCAGAGGCGGCACCTCTTCGCCTTCGGAAGACTCAGGCGCACTCTCCGCCGGTACTACCGGCGGACCTTCCGGCTGCGTCGGCGGGAAAAGTGAGTCGGACGCATTGGCATGGTCCAGATCGTCAAGCCCGGCGTCCGGCGGCAGGATCTCCCTGGGTTCGTCGACGGCGGGAGCTGGGGAAACGGCGGGCGCCGCCGCGGCGCCACCGGCCAGCGAGCTCATGCGCGCGTAGAGGTCGCGCATGGTCCGGCCGATCTGCTCGCGCCCGCCCCCTTCTACCGCCAGCAGCAGCGACAAGAGCATGCTGCGCAGCTCTTCATTCTCGTGGGTCAGCCGATCGAATTCGACCTGCCGCGACTCCACTTCGGCCTGCTGGTCGCGGATGCGCGCGTCCATCGAATCGACCAGCTCGGCCAGTCGCTCGCCGTATTCGCGGTTCTCTTCGCCAATCTTGCCGAAGAATTCCTCGGCTGCCTGGACGCGCTGGCGAAGCTCATCCATCGACGTCATCGCGCGCTTCTCCTTAGACGTCATGGGGCCAATCGGCCCGTTTCTCGACTGGATTTGCATGCTAGTAGAGAAGGTGAACTGACGGAACCGAAAAGCCCCGCGGCCCAATGCGCTACGCGGCCCCTTCTCGCACGGAACCCGCTGAAGATGACCCATCCAGCCGATCTGTCTGCGACGGACCTGCTGCATTGCTACCGGCACCGCACGCTGTCGCCCCGCGAAGTGACTGAATCCGTGCTGAGCCGTGCCGCCACATTGGACGGGGCCGTCAACGCTTTCGTCCTGATCGACGGCGATCGGGCCATGGACGCCGCCGCCGCCAGCGAATCGCGCTGGATGAAGGGCGAGCCGGCCGGGCTGCTCGATGGCATACCGACAACCATCAAGGACATCATGCTGACGGCCGGCTGGCCTACGCTGCGCGGCAGCCTGACCGTCGACCGCCATCAGGCTTGGGATGAGGACGCGCCGGCCACCGCCCGGTTGCGGGAACACGGCGCCGTCCTGATCGGCAAGACGACGACGCCGGAATTCGGCTGGAAGGCCGTGACCGACAGCCCGCTGACCGGCATCACCCGCAACCCCTGGAACACGGCGATGACGCCGGGCGGCAGCAGCGGCGGTGCCGCGGTCGCCGCGGCGCTCGGCATGGGTGCCTTGCACACCGGCACCGATGGCGGCGGCTCGGTGCGCATTCCCGCCGCGTTCACCGGCATCTTCGGCCACAAGCCCAGCTTCGGCAAAGTCGCGGCCTATCCCGCCAGCCCCATGGGCACGCTGTCACATGTGGGCCCCATGACACGGACGGTGGAAGACGCCGCACTGATGCTGGCGGTGATGGCCGAGCCGGATGCGCGCGACTGGCACCTGATGCCCCATGACCGCCAGGACTATCGGATCGGCCTGAACGACGGCGTTCGAGGGCTCAAAATCGCCTATAGCGCGGACCTGGGACACGTGGAGGTCGATCCCGCAATCGCAGCGCTGGTGGAAGACGCCGTTGGCGTGTTCGAGGCGCTGGGCGCCACCGTCGATCGTGTCGATCCCGGCTTCGACAGCCCGGCGGAGATCTTCCGGGTTCTGTGGTTTACCGGCGCGGCACAGATCGGGCGCAGCCTGACCGACGATCAGAAGGCGCTGATGGACCCCGGCCTTGCCCAGATCATGCGCGAAGGCGAAACGCTGACAGTCGCCGACTATCTGACGGCGACGACCGACCGCAGCGCGCTGGGCGCCCATATGAAGCAGTTCCACGAGCGCTACGACCTGCTGCTGCTGCCGACGATGCCGATCCAGCCCTTTGCGGCCGCGCAGGAAGTTCCGGATCCTGCGCGTCAGCGCCGGTGGTTCGAATGGGCAGCCTTCATGTACCCGTTCAACTTGACCCAACAGCCGGCCGCGACCGTCCCCTGCGGCCTGACCGGCGACGGGCTGCCGGCGGGCCTGCAGATCGTGGGGCCGATGCATCGCGACGATCTTGTGCTGCGCGCGGCGAAGGCTTTCGAGACCCTGCGGCCCTTCCGAATGCCGCCCGTACCGAAGGGCGGATGACGCCGGATCAAGCCCGGCCGGTGCTTGAACTGCGATCCCGCCCCCCAGATACTGCAGACTCCACCGTCGTCGACAAGGCTCCCTTCCCCCATGCCCGAAATGCCGACTGCCGCAAAGAAGCCCGATCTGGTCTTCCGCCAGGTGCGCCTGATCGACGGGCTGGGCGGCCCCTCCACGATCGGCGACCTGGCAGTGACCGATGACCGGATCGTCGCCATGGGCGATTTGGCGGGGCTGCCGGCCGCCCGGCAGATCGACGGCACCGGGATGGCGCTGGCGCCCGGGTTTATCGATGTCCATACCCATGACGACCGAGCGCTGTTGTCCGATCCGGCCATGGGCTGCAAGGTCAGCCAAGGGGTCACGACGGTCGTCACGGGCAATTGCGGCGTCAGCCTGGCGCCCCTGCTTGCGCACCGGCTGGTACCGCCCATGGACCTGCTCGGCGACACGCCGGCACAGTACTTCGACGATTTCGCAGCCTATCTGTCGGCCCTCGATGGCGCGCCACCGGCCGTCAACGCTCTGGCGCAGGTCGGCCATTCCACCTTGCGCATCGGCGTCATGGACACGCTGGATCGGGCGGCGACGCCAGCCGAAATCAGAGCCATGCGCGACGCCCTGGAGCGCGCGCTAACCGCGGGCGCCGTTGGCCTCAGCACCGGCCTCTTCTACGCGCCGGCTGAGGCCGCGCCGACGGATGAGGTCGCGGCCCTGGCCGCACCGCTGGCCGAAGCCGGTGCCTTACATACCACGCATATGCGCGATGAAGGCGACGCCATCCACCGCTCGCTGGAAGAGACCTTCGCGATCGGCCGCACGGCCAAAGTTCCCGTCGTCATCTCGCACCACAAATGCACCGGTTCGGCCAATCACGGCCGTTCGACGGAAACGCTGGGCCTGATCGAAGCCGCCAGGCAATCCCAGCCCGTCGGGCTGGACCAATACCCGTATACGGCAAGCTCAACGGTGCTGGACCTCACCCGGCGCTGGGATGCCCGCCGCATTATCGTCACCTGGTCGAAGGCCTTGCCGGAGGTCGCGGGCAGAGACCTGGACGACATCGCTGCGGCTCTGGGATGCGATCGGGAAGAGGCAGCCCGGCGCCTGCACCCCGCCGGGGCCATCTACTTCACGATGGATGAGGCGGATGTCCGCCGCATCATGGCCTATCCCCACACCATGATCGGCTCCGACGGCCTGCCGCATGACAGCCATCCGCATCCCCGGCTGTGGGGCACCTTCCCCCGCGTGCTCGGCCACTACGCCAGAGATCTCGGGCTGTTCAGCCTGGAAGAAGCGGTGCGGCGGATGACGTCGCTGCCCGCGGCCCAGTTCGGCTTGCGCGATCGCGGCCTGCTGCGCGTTGGCGCCCACGCCGACCTGGTGCTGTTCGATCCGGATCGGGTGATCGACCGCGCGACGTTCGAGACGCCCGCCGAACCCGCCGCGGGCATCGCTCTGGTGGTGGTCAACGGCCGGGCCGTGTGGCAGGACGGAGCGCCGACGGGCAACCGCCCCGGCCGGACCATCCGCCTGGCCGAGCTGGGGCCGAAGGGCCGATCCGCGCTGCCCTGCTGACACCGATCCCGACGTCTCTGAAGGAAGCCATACCGTGGCCCATCGCGTTCTGACCGGTCTCTTCATGCACGAGACCAACACGTTCAGCATTCAGCCGGCCGATATCCCCGCGTTCCACGCAATGCTCTACGTGGACACCCACGAGATCGCGGCAAAGCTGGGCCACACCAACAGCGAGATGGGCGGCTTCCTGGAAAGCGCCGACCGTCTGGGCTGGGATCTGGTGCACACCGTGGCCGCCATTGCCAACCCCAGCGGCAAAGTGACGGGCGACGCGTGGGATGCGATTGCCGGCAAGATCCTGCGGACGGAAGGGGACGACGGCCCCTTCGACGGTGTGGTGCTGGCCTTGCACGGCGCAATGGTGACCGACCGTGACGACGATGCGGAAGGCGCGCTGCTGGCCGCCCTGCGCGACATCCTTGGCCCGCAGGTGCCGATCGCCATCACGCTGGACCTGCACGCCAATGTCGGCCCGCAGATGGCGCGCCTCGCCGACATCATCGTCAGCTATCGCACCTATCCCCATGTCGACATGCGCGAGCGCGGCAAGCAGGCGGCTGCGCTGCTGCACCGGGCGATGCAGGGCGAGATCCGGCCCCGGACCGTCCTTGCGCGCCGCGCCATGCTGGAAGGCATCGATAGCGGCCGCACCGATACCGGGCCCATGGTCGACCTCTTGCGTCAGGTGGAGGAGATCGAGGCCGCCGACCCCGGCGTTCTCGCCATCAGCATCAACGCCGGCTTCCCCATGGCCGATATCGAGATCGCGGGCCCCAGCGTGACGGTGACGGGCGATGGCGAGGATGCGCGCTTCCAGGCGATCGCCGAGCAGCTGATGGATCAGGTGTGGGAGACCCGGCATGTCGTCAACAACACCTATCTGACACCTGCCGAAGCTGTGGCCATCGCGGCAGACCATCCGGCGGACGGCCGCCCATTGGTGATTGCCGACTATGCCGACAACCCCGGCGCCGGCACCTATGGTGACGCCACCAATCTGCTGGCGGCAATGTTGGAGGCTGGCTTGCCCGATGCCGCATTCGGCGCCGTGCGCGATGCCGAAGCGGCGGCGGCCCTGCATCGCGCCGGCATCGGAGCCGAAGTCACGCTGGCGCTCGGCGGCAAGGTCGATCCGCGGTTCGGCGGGCCGCCACTCACGCTTACCGGCACGGTGGTGCATCTCTCAGACGGCCGGTTCGTGTGTGATGGGCCGATGTGGGCCGGGGTGGAAAAGTCGCTGGGCCCAAGCGCCGTGTTCCGCGTCGCCGGCATCGACATTCTGGTGGCCACGAACCTGTTGCAGGTGATCGATCTGCAGACCTTCGCGTCCAACGGCATCGACCCGCGCGCCAAGCGAACGGTTGCCTTGAAGAGCATGCAGCATTTCCGTGCGGCCTTCGAGCCCATCGCCTCTGCCGTGATCGTTGCCGACAGCGGCGGTCTCGGGTCGCCCGACCACACCCGTCTGCCCTACCGCAAGGTCCCCCGCCCGATCTGGCCGCTGGACGCCGACACCCAGGCGTGACGAAAAGAGGGGGAGCCGGCGGATACCGGCCCCCCCAAGGTGGGATGGGATGCTTGGGCGGTTCGGTCAGCCCATCAGGGAGTCGGCTTCAGCGCCGAAAACCTGGGTCCAGTAATGGGTGTAATTCACCGACCCGGTATCGTTCTCCAGGTTGACATAGCCGATGCCGATGTCGGTCAGGTTGGCGTTCAGCAGATTGGCGCGATGGCCGGGGCTGCCGATCCACGCCTGCATGACGTCGTCGGGGTCCGGCTGGCCGGCGGCGATGTTCTCCGCCCATGAGAACCAGTCGTATCCGGCGTCTTCCATACGGTCGCCGGCGCTGGACCCATTGCTGCCGGTATGGCTGAAGAAGTCCTCGTCAGCCATGTCGCGGCTGTGCGATTCGGCCGCTTCGTTCAGCCGCGGATCGGCGGTCAGCGGGTCCAGGCCGTTGTCGGCCCGGAATTCGTTGGTCAGCCGCAGCACTTCCTGCTCGAAGGCGCCGAAGCCGGCGTTGGAATCGGTCGGCGGCTGCGGTCCGGGGTCGGGCGCCGGATCCGGATCGGGGTCAGGCACAGGGTCGGGATCCGGCGCAGGATCCGGCTCCGGCGCAGGGTCGGGCTCCGGTGCAGGGTCGGGTGCGGCATCGACCCGAACGAAGTCGATATAGTCCAGCCGTGCGAACTCCCACGCATCTGCCTGGCCGCGGATCTCGATCGTGTCCCCCGGCTGCAGTTCGATGCCTTCATGGGTCGTGGTTGCGGTCTGGGTGGCGGTGCCGGGCATGCGCGACGGCAGGTCCTGGTCGAACACGAAGCTGTCGCTGTCCCCGTTGATGGCGATCGTCACCGACGACTGGCCGTCGTTCTCATCAAAGCCGCCGACCTTGACGTCATAGAAGCCGGCTTCGCCCTCGAACGTGCCGGTTGCCGTACCGACCCCGTCGTCATCGAATCTGAGGGAGATGAACCGCCCCTCCGAGGCCCCGGCTCCCCCCAGGGATGCGATCTGATAGCCGTCGAGGTCGAGGGATTCGGCCTCGATACGGAAGACGCCGTCGCCCGGTGACAGGGCGTGCTGATCATGGTCCAGACTTCTTCTGGTCATGAAGCTTTCCTCGCTTCAGTGGGATTGTTGGTCACGCGATACGGGGACGCCGGCACATCTGCGCGGAGGATCAGACGCCCTCAGCCGGATGGCGAAGCGATCGCCGATCGATGCCTAAAGCCTCCGACGGAAGGGGAGACAGGGAGGCTGTTGCGGCCAAGAAGCTCCGACGGGCCATCCTGCTAACTCCGGCACAATGAAGACGTCCCGGAGCCTGATGATCAGGCAGTATATGTTTGAAAGATGGCAGTATAAATTATCAAAACACTTATCAAAGTTCGTTAGACATCAAGAATAATATAGAAAAAATGAGATGCGAATTTCGGATAGATTTCGGCATTGTCTGGCGCTGCGCAGCGCGCTGCGGCGTTGGGGCAGAGAGACACGGTATCCGCTAGGCGGAACAAGTCGCGTCCCGCACTCGTTCAAGCGGTTCAATCGGACGGCTGGCGCGTCAATAACCGTTCAGCGGGATCGTGAGTGTCAGTCCGCCGCCGAAGGCATTGCCGCGCTCGGTCGACAGCGACGTGACCTGGCCAATCGCCGTCGGATTGTTGATCACGGTGACCGGACGGTTCCGGAAGAACGCGTTGATGCCCAGCTGGATGCAGTTGGACACGAAGTTTTCCGGGTCGCAGGCATAGAGGAACATCAACGCCCCCGCCAGATTGAACGTCGGCGAGACATCGCTGTCAGAGGTATTGAAGCTGCTGATGCCCAAGAGGCCGTCGCAGCCGCCGTTGAACCGGTTGCCGTCAAAACAGTCGCTGCTTCGCAGTTCCACGTCCCGATGCACGAACCCTATGCCCGCGCTGCTGCGTGCCAGCCAGTCTGGCGCAAAGCGCCACTGGGCGGCCAAGCGTAACTCCATCTCGAGATCGCGGCTGGTCAGTTCCTGAACCAGCGTGTTCTCGAACGTACCGCCCTGGAAGTCCGACCGGATATCGCTGTCGTAGTCCGTGTCCTGGAAGGTGAAACTGCCGCGGATCGACGGGGTGAATGTCCATTCCGCACCAAGTTCGAATTCGGCGCCGACCTCGATCCCGCCACCCACACGGTAGTAGTCGATGTCGGTCCGGAGGACCGCGGTCTCGTTGAACTGAAAGGCATTGATGCCGTCAGCCGACACACCGACCAGGGGCGGCCCCGCACCCGGATCGCGTGAGATCTCCACCTCGTCATCGGCAACCTCCGCAATGCCGAACACGCTCACGAAGGGGCGATAGCCGGCGCCGACCTCAGGCTCGGGGAAACGGCCCGTGACGCCGAACTCGCCGCCGAATCCGAAGCCGGTTGGCCCGTCCACATCGAACACCGGGTCGCCCGTGGCCGCGGGAAAGCCGACTTGGCCGAAATTGAAGCCACCCAGATCCAGGCCCAGGAAACCCGGCGTGAAGTAACCGTTGACCATGAAGCGGTTCCGATCGGCATCCGGTTGACTGGCTGTCGGATCAAGCGGCACCGTCGGGCTGGCATAGTCGATGAACCCCTCGAACTCCGTCACGTCCTCGAGGTCCGGCTCCAACGTGCGGAACGCTTCCCAGATCGAGTTTTCCAGATCGGGCCCGCTGGACTGCTGTTGGGCAAGTTGCGGGTCCTCGGCAAGGCCGCCGCCGTCGAGTGCCGTCGGATCCGGAGCCTGAAACTGCCAGCCGGGCCGCGGCACCATCGCGCCTGGCCCGGTGGGATAGGGGCCCAGCAGCACGAAGTCCTCTTCGTCCGGATAGTAGTACCAGACGGTGTCGACATCCGGATCGGCGAGCGGATTGCCCTCGGGCAGCGTTTCGGCCAGTTCGTCCGCGCGCACGCGATCGGTCCCGGAAGGGTTCTGATCCAACACCAGCATGGTGCGGGGAGTTCCCCCGACGCGCGCCACCGGAAGTCCAACGGACACCTCCGGCCGGATCCCCTGAAAGAACAGGTCAGCCTCTAGGTAGATCTGCCCGTCGGTGATCGAGATCACATTCGTCGGAATATAGGCAGACACATCGCCTTCCTGGGTCTCGATGATCGGCAGCGCCGTAAGGTCTCCAGTCCCCTCGGACTGGACCAACCGGCTCGATCTCTCCAGCAGTCGGGAATGGAGGTAGAACACATCGCCCGGATAAGCCTCGCGCCCGGCCGGGCGGCTCGGGATGAGAGGGATGTGCCGATAGACCGGCGCGCCGGACAGGTCGTCGCGGACGATCAGCGCCGTACTCTCACCGTCCGTGACGACACCGCCGCCAAGGACGATCGGATTGACCATCGCGAAAGAAAGCGTGGCATTCGCGTAGGCCGGATCGATGACCACACCGGGCGGCGGAGGGGGCGCGCCCAAGACCGGCGGCAATCGCCGCAGGGCCCTCGCCTCCGGCTGGAGGTCCCGGAGCAACCGCTCAATCAGGTCTTCTTCTTCATCCGTCACGACACCGGGATCGGCCTCTGCCAGCTGATTCAGCCGATCGATGCAGGCATTGAGCACGGCGGCGCCGACCAACCGCGTAGGTCGTGCCGACGGAGAAAGGGCCGAGCCTGGAAAGCCTTGGATGCATCGGTACTCGTCTTGGAGGTTCCGGAGCGACGGCCATGCCCACTCGGGCGGGACATCACGAAGCTCCGTCTCGATCGAGACTTGGGCCTCGACGATTTCCACGCTCAGCATCGCCGAGACCATCGCGACGACGGCGCAAACACGCCGCCCGGACCGACCGACCATCACGTCCCCTCCCCCCAGCCTTACCGGCTGTTATGCTTTTCGGGATTCCCCGTTTGCGTTTTATCTAAACAGTCTTTCGAAGGCCGGCATGGGAATCAAGCCAAAGTGCGTCAATTCTGCCGGTTGGATGATCCGCAGAATGCGCGGATGGAGCCTTCGTCCGGAAGCAACCGCCAGATCATTGACGAGCGCTTGAGTAAGAGTCCTGATTAGATCTATGATTATCCCTACTCACGGTAAGTGAAAGACGCTCACATCGCCGGAAGATCCGACTCTTCATTGAGACAAATTGACGCATTCATTCGCGATACCTCAATCGGCGCTCCGGCCAGTTAATGAGTTTACCCGTCTTTTACTTAAGTGTCGGTAGTCTCCGGGCCAGTTCCCTTCCGCCCTTCGCGCGCCCTCGCACGGCGCCATTCAGCAGGAGTTCTGGCATGGTCTTCCCTCTCGGCTCAGGGAGCATCCAACGTCGCCTGATGATGCTAATTGTTGTAGCCGGCCTCGGCATGGCAGCCATCGGCGGCGTTGCCCTCTACAACCTCTATCAAAGTCAGTTTACCGAGCGGCAGGAACAGACGCGGCGCATCGTGGAGGTGGCGCACAGCCTGGTTGCCGGCTACCACGAAGAGGTCGAAGCGGGCGTGCTGACGGGAGATGAAGCGCGAAGCCGAGCTCAGGAACGCCTTGCCGACCTCAGATACGACGGCGAGCAGTACTTCTGGGTGAACGACATCGATGGCGCGATGCTCGTGCATCCAAGCGTGCCGGTCGGCACCAATCTGCTGGAGATCCGCGACGCCCGTGGCGATGCCATCTTCGCCGACATGATCGAGATCGTGAACACGCAAGGCGGCGGCACCTATACCTATTGGTGGCCTGCCGACGAGACCGCCCAGCTCAAGACCTCCCATATCGAGGGCTTCGAGCCCTGGGGCTGGGTCATCGGCAGCGGCGTCTACGTCACCGACGTGATGGATGTGTTCCTTCAGGAAGCCGCGAAACTGGCGGCCGTCGCTGTGCTGATCCTGGCCAGCGCCGTACTCTTGGGTCTGTCCATGAGCCGCGGCATCGCGCGACCCATTGGCGCCATGACCGACGCCATGCGCCGGCTGGCCGAGGGAGACCACTCAGTCGACATCCCGGCCCGCGACCGCAGGGACGAGATCGGCGCAATGGCCACAGCGGTCAATGTCTTCAAGGAAAGCCTGATCAAGACCGACCAGCTGCGCGCTGCGGCCGAAAAAGAACAGGCCGCGCGCGATGCCCGCGCCGAGAAGGTCAGCACGCTGACCGAAGGCTTCGACCGCACCATTGGCGCCGCGGTGGAGTCGTTCGGCAGCGCCGCCGTAGGGCTGCAATCCACCGCCGATGGCTTGGCCGCCGCTGCAGACGACGGCGCACAGCGCGCCCGCGCGGCCTCAAGCGCCTCGCAGCAGGCCAGCGGCAATGTCCAGACCGTGGCGACGGCGGCGGAGGAGCTGAGCAGCTCCATCGCCGAGATCGCCCAGCAGGTCAGCAACCAGGCCGATTTCGCACGCCAGGCCACGGACGCAGCCGACGAAAGCTCAACCAAGGTAAAGGGCCTGGAGACGAAGGCCCAGGCAATCGGCAGCGTGCTCGACCTGATCTCCAACATCGCGGAGCAAACCAACCTGCTGGCGCTGAACGCCACCATCGAGGCTGCCCGCGCCGGCGATGCCGGCAAGGGCTTCGCCGTCGTCGCCAACGAGGTGAAAACGCTTGCAACCGAAACCGCCAAGGCGACGGACGAGATCGCCGGCCTCATTCAGGACATGCAGAGCGAGACCGGCGGCGTGGTCGCGGCCATGGCGACGATCGCGGAGAAGATCGCCACGATCAACGAAATCGCCGGCGGCGTCGCCGCAGCGGTGGAGCAGCAGAACGCAGCCACGCATGAGATCTCGCGCAATGTTCAGGACGCCGCCAGCGGCGCCGAGGAGGTCGCCTCGAACATCACGGCGACCAGCGAAGCGACGGACGAAGCCGGCCGAGCCGCGCAGTCGGTGCTGGACGCCGCCGCCCAGCTGAAGGCCAACGCCGACGAGGTCCGCGCCAACGTCGCAGGCTTCCTGTCGGACGTGCGGGCGGCGTAGAGGACCGCCCCACCGGCGTCGTTCCCGCGCAGGCGGGAACTTCGTCGGCAGGGGCACGGACCCGCGACACGAGATGCTCGCCTTCGCAAGCATGATAAAGAGGAATAGGCTCCGCCCATCGTCGACGCCGCAGCCCCCATTCACGGCTGGACCGGCGGTGCCGTGGCGCCCATATTGCCGTCCATGGATCTGGACGACATCATCGAGACCTTCGAGTTCCTGGACGACTGGGACGACCGCTTCGCCTATCTGATCGAGTTGGGCAAGAAGCTGCCGGACCTGCCGGACACCGCGAAGACTGAGGCCAACAAGGTGCATGGCTGCACCAGCCAGGTCTGGATGGTCAGCCATGTCGAACCGGGAACCCCGCCCCAGGTGGTGTTCGAGGCTGACAGCGACGCCTTCATCGTCCGCGGCCTGATCGCCATCCTGATGGCCGCCTATTCCGGCCAGCCGGCCAAGACCATCCTGGACACAGATATCGGCGAGGTCTTCCAGCGCCTGGCACTCGGCGAACATCTGAGCCCCAATCGCCAGAACGGCTTCTTCTCGATGACCAAGACCATCAAGGCGCATGCGCGCCAGGCACTGGAAGCCGCGTGAGCCTGGCGCTCAGGATCTGACTGCTTCCGGTCTCTGCCGCCCCTGCGGCTGCTTCCGCCTCAGCGTTCGCCTACCGTCCGCAGCATTTTAGGGCACCGCAGCACCGGACAGTGCGCGGCTGTCCCGCGCAGACGTTTGGACGGTCAATATTTCCGGATTCTATTGACTGAGTCGCAAGATGGTCGCATAACTGACATGTTTGGTATGACCAAAATAGCTGACCTGTCATGGCGCACGGATCCTGCGCCTGCTGTTGGCGGTCTGCGGGTCCGGGCACTTAGCGGGAGAGAAAGCGATGAGAGCGGCCTATTACACAGGCGACAAGGGTTTCTCAATCGAAGCGGCAACGGCCGTGCCTCCCGGTGCCGACAGTGTCCGGATCGCGGTGGCCTATTGCGGGATCTGCGGCACGGACATGCATGTGTTCCACGGCGCCATGGACGCCCGCGTCGGCACCCACCGGGTGATCGGCCATGAGATGTCAGGGACGGTTGCCGAGATCGGCGCGGAGGTCACGGGGCTCAAGGTCGGCGATCCGGTCGTGGTGCGGCCGCTGGCGCATTGCGGCATCTGCCCGGCCTGCGTGCGCGGGCACACCCATATCTGTCACAATCTGAAGTTCCTGGGCCTCGATACCGACGGCGCCTTTCAGCACTCCTGGACGGTGCCGGCCCATACCGTGCACAAGATCCCCGCCGATCTGCCGCTGAAGCACGCGGCCCTGGTGGAACCGGTGGCCGTGGCGTGCCACGACGTGCGGCGCAGCCGGCTTGCCGCCGGCGAAGACGTGCTGGTGATCGGCGGCGGCCCCATCGGCATGCTGATCGCCATGGTCGCCAAGCGTGATGGCGCCAACGTGACCGTTTCGGAAGTCAGCGAGCACAGGCTCGGGCTTGCCCGCGCGTTCGGCTTCACAACGCTCAACCCGAAAGACGCAGACGTCGCCAAGTCGGTCTACGAGGCCACAGGCGGCAAAGGTGCGGATGTCGTCTTCGAGGTATCAGGCAGTCAGGCCGGTATCGACACGATGACCGAGGCGGCCGCCGGCCGCGGCCGCATCGTGATGGTCGCCATCCATGGCAGCAGGCCGCAGGTGGACCTGTTCAAGTTCTTTTGGCGGGAGCTCGAATTGCTCGGTGCGCGGGTCTACGAGGCGGCGGACTATGACCGGGCGATCGAGCTTGTGGCCTCCGGCGCCATCGACTGTGAGGCGATGATCACCAATGTCTCGGGCCTCGACCAGATCCGCCAGGCGTTCGAGGCGCTGGACGGTGACGCCCAGGCGATGAAAAGCCTGATTCAGTGTTCCTGAGGAAGATCCGATCATGAGTGTTCTCGACAAATTCAGGCTGGACGGCAAGACGGCGCTGGTCACCGGCGGCAAGCGCGGCATCGGCAAGGCCATGGCCGTGGCGCTGGCGGAAGCCGGCGCGGACATCGTCTGCGTCAGCGCGACCTTGGAAGAGCACGGCAGCGAGATCGAAAAGGCGGTGACTGCCCTGGGCCGTCAGTTCCGCGGCTATGCCTGCGATTTCGCCGACCGCACGGCCCTCAACGCCTTCATTGCCAGGCTGAAGGGCGACGTCCCGAAGATCGACATCTTGGTCAACAACGCCGGCACAATTATGCGTAAGCCGGCGGCCGAGCATCCCGATGACTTCTGGGACACGGTCATCGAGACCAACCTGAACGCCCAGTTCGTCCTCTCGCGCGAGATCGGCCGCGACATGGTCGCGCGCGGCAGCGGCAAGATCATCTTCACCGCCTCGCTGCTGACCTTCCAGGGCGGCATCACCGTGCCGGGCTATGCCGCCAGCAAGGGCGGCATCGGCCAG
>JANQQD010000250.1 GCA_028285185.1 Anaerolineae bacterium
CACGCTGTTTCTCTGCGGTGATGTCATGACAGGCCGGGGAGTTGATCAGATTCTGCCTCATCCCGGGGATCCCCAAATCTTTGAGTCCCATGTTCACTCGGCCACGGTCTATCTTGACCTGGCCGAACGGGCGTCTGGGCCGATTCCGCGCCGGTGCCCGTTCGACTATGTCTGGGGGGACGCCCTTGAAGTCCTTGGCGAAGTCCGTCCGGCGGCCCGTATCATCAACCTCGAGACCGCGATCACGGCGGGCGGCGAGCCGGCGCCGGGGAAGGGCATCCACTATCGCATGCATCCCGGCAATGTGCCGTGCCTGACCGCCGCCGGCATCGATTGCTGCGTGCTGGCCAACAACCATGTCCTGGACTGGGGCACGACCGGTCTGACGGACACTCTTGATACATTGCAAAGCGTAAGGATTGCGACCGCCGGCGCCGGCCGCAATAGCGATGAGGCTGCGGCGCCGGCCGTCATTGACCTCGGCATGGGGCAGCGTGTTCTGGTCTTTGCCTGGGGCCTGCCGACCGCAGGGGTTTCCGAGCGCTGGCGTGCGTTGCCGGACTGTCCCGGTGTGAACGTGTTGCGCGATGTTTCACGGTCCAGCGCAGAGATGATCGCGCGCGCAGTCAGCGATGTTCGCAGGCCCGGAGATCTGGTTGTCACCTCGCTTCACTGGGGAGACAATTGGGGCTTCGATATCAGCGACGACGAGCAAGCATTCGCCCATCAACTGATCGACCTCGCCGGTGTCGACATCGTGCATGGCCACTCGTCCCATCACATCAAGGGCATCGAGGTGCACAATGGTCGCCTCGTGCTCTATGGCTGTGGTGATTTTCTCAATGATTATGAAGGCATAGCTGGTTACGAGGACTTTCGTGGCGACAGCAGTCTGATGTACTTCCCGGTGCTGGACCGGGCGACAGGCAGGCTGCGCGGACTGGATATGATACCGACGCAGATCGAGCGGTTTCGCATCAGACGGGCCTCGTCGGACGCGGTGGCATGGCTCGCCGAGACCCTTGACCGTGAAGGCCGCCGGTTCGGCACCAGTGTCGTAACCAGGTGCGACAACATTCTCCGGCTTGTCCGGACGCAACGCAACCTCAGCCGCTGGTAGTGGCCTACGCTTCTGACTTCCGCCAGATCTCGCGACAGGATTCGAGCTGACAAAAGCCGGCATCTTTGCTTGGCAGGCTCTCATGCGCCCCGATCACGAGAAACCCGCCATCGCCGAGCCGATCGCGGATGCGGCTCAGCATCGTTTCTTGAAGGGCGCTCGCGAAGTAGGTGAACGCGACGTTGCGGCACAGAATGAGGTCAAACGGCCCGACCGGCATCTCGGCTCGAATGTCCTGCAGCGAGAACGCGATATCGGCCCGGTGGCAATCCTTCACGCAAGACTGCCCGTCGGCCTCGTCGAACGCCCGGGCCAACCAGTCAGCCGGCACGTCGGACAGGCTGCCGGGGGAAAAGCATCCTCGATGCGCGCGCTCAATCATGACGGGATCGGCATCGGTCCCAACGAGCTGGAACCTGACGTCAGGATGGACTGGATGAATGCGCGAGTCCCACAGAAGCCGAAGCGTGTAGACCTCTTCGCCCGAGGCACATCCGGCACACCAGCAGCGAACGGTTCGGTGTTCCCGGGCGGCCACGCCCGCGAGTGCGGGAAGCACCTCGTCGCCCAGAACGTCGAAGACACGCTTGTCCCGATACAGACGAGAGATCGTGATCCGGCAGAATCCGTCAAGCACGGCCCACTCCGAGGGCTCGGTGGCCAAATGCCTGCGATACTGCGCGAAACTGGTCAGGCCGAGGTCTTCAAACCTCCGCCGCAGACGCTTGCAGACCTGCCCTCGAACCTTTCGGAAGCCGGGCCAGCGCAGGTCCAGTTGGGGCAGCGCCCATTTCAGAAACTCGGCACATTCGGCGTCGCGCATGACGTTCTCCGTCCGGTCGCGTGGCGTCCTAGTGGAACGGCCCCGCTAGCAACCACGGCGCGTCCGGAGATGCGGCTCACCCACGATACCTGATCGGACTGGCCTGATCCGAACGGATGGCTCAACTTTGTCCGGCCACGGTCTATAGTGGCGTGAGCGCCGGACATCTTGGAGCGACATGCTCGAACCGCGAACCTCCGGCCGGCAGCCCATGACCGCCACCGACCTGCAGAACCAGGCGCCTGTCTCGTCGACCGTTCTCAATCATGCCATTGCCGAGCGCTTTCGCGAGGCTGCAGCGCTGCTCGAGACACAGGCGGCAAATCCGTTCCGGGTGAGTGCCTACCGGCGCGCCGCTGACACCGTCGCCGGCCTCGACCGTTCCGTCGAAGACGTCGCGACAGGCGAAGGTCTTGACGGCCTTGTCGCTCTGCCGGGCATCGGCCGGGCGCTTGCTGCCGCAATCCTCGAAATGGTTGAGACCGGTCGCTGGCGCGCCCTGGAAGCGATGCGTGGTGAACTTGATCCGACCGCCGTGCTGCGCGCGGTGCCCGGAATCGGACCGGCGCTCGCCAATCAGATCCACGACGAGCTCGACATCAACACCCTGGAGGAGCTTGAGCTGGCGGCTCATGACGGCCGGCTCGAGACGCTGCGTGGCATCGGCCCGAGACGGGCCGCGATCGTGCGTGACGCTTTGGCGCGGATGCTCGCCCGGCTGCGGCCGAGCCGTCCGACGCAGCCGGGCGCCGAGCCGCCGGTCGAACTGATCCTCGATGTCGACCGCGAGTATCGAGCAAAGGCGGGCGCGGGCAAGCTGACACGGATCGCTCCGCGTCGATTCAATCCCGCCAACGAAGCGTGGCTGCCGATCCTTCATACCGAGAGGGGGCCTTGGCACTTCACGGCGCTCTACTCGAACACGGCACGCGCCCACGAGCTTGGCCGCACGCACGACTGGGTGGTCATCTACTTTCATACCGACCACGACCCGGAAGTGCAGCGCACAGTGGTCACCGAGACGCGCGGCTCGCTCGTTGGCCAGAGGGTGGTGCGCGGCCGCGAACTCGAATGCCGCGAGCTGGTTGAAGACCGCGGAAACGCTGAATGACGCCGTCGTTCCATGCCTTCTTGGTCAACGGGCGTTGCGGCGATCCGGCGCTGTTCGTCGACATGCGGTTCTTCAAACGCGCCGTTCTCTTCGACCTCGGCGATCTGCATGCTCTCGAGCCGCGCAAGATGCTCAGATTGAGTGATGTCTTCGTTACCCATGCGCATATCGACCACTTCATCGGCTTCGACCGCCTGCTGCGGGTCCTGCTTGGTCGGGACTCGCGCCTGCGGCTGTTCGGTCCCGACGGGTTCATCGACCGCGTGGCATCCAAGCTCGGCGGCTATTCGTGGAACCTCGTCGAGCGCTTCACCACCAATCTTGTGCTGGACGTCTCCGAGGTGGCCGCCGCCGGACAAGGGCGCGCGGCGCGCTTTCAGCTCAAGAACCGGTTCAGGTGCGAGGACATGGGCGACGTCGCGTTTGACGAAGGCACCCTGTACGATGACGGGCAGATCACGTTGGAGTTCGCCATTGTCGACCACGGTATCCCTTGTCTCGCCTTCGCGCTGAGGGAACCGACTCACGTCAACATCTGGCGCAATCGCCTCGATCGGCTCGGCCTGACGACCGGTCCCTGGCTGCGCGAGCTCAAGAGCGCAATCATCGAAGGCGCGCCGGACGACACCATGATCGCGCTTGATGACGGTCGTGAGCCTGGCGGCAAGGTCAACAGACTGCCGCTTGGCCTGCTCAGGCGCGAGGTGGCCAGGATCGTGCCGGGGCAGAAGCTCGCCTACGCAACCGACATCGCGCCCACGGAGGCAAATCTCCGGACCGTCGAGCGGCTGGCCAAGGACGCGGACACGCTGTTCATCGAAGCAACGTTTGCCCGTGCGGATGCCGAGCTCGCCACCGCACGCGATCACCTGACGACCGACATGGCGGGCCGCGTCGCTGCCGCGGCCGGCGCACGACGGGTCGAACCATTCCATTTCTCCCCACGATATGACCACGAGGGTGCCGAAACCGAACTCGCAAACGAGGTAGAGGAGGCGTTCCGGCAGGGACTGACC
>JANQQD010000263.1 GCA_028285185.1 Anaerolineae bacterium
ACCAGCTCCGCCGCTCGCCCGCTACCATCGAGATCGCAGAGACGCTATGAAACCCCAGGACTCTCATTATCAACGCGGGACCAACGGGGAGCACGTCAAACTCAGTATAGAAAAGCCATGGCCGTGCAGCCATGATTGCAGCGGCCTTGGCGACCGTGACGACCCCGTCCAACGACACCTTCGTCCGCATTGTCGACGTGCTGGCAGATTGCACCGCTGACCGCTCCCGGCATAAGGCTGACTGTTCAAACGCCTAACCGGTGTCGGCTACAACTCCCGAAGCCGTCATGAATGCGACTTCGGAAGAGTCCTCGGGTCCGCATCTCTGATCATCGGCGATCTTGGAGGGCTGTGAGCAGCGTCAGGGCGACGAAAGCCGCACTTGGCCAGGGATCTACTGCGCTTCCACCACATGCAGCGACAGCATGACGAATTGTGGTGCCACGTTCACGAGCAGGACGGTCTCCGGCGGAAAGCCACCCGTCGAGAGCCGCACCATCTCCCCGTCGTCCATGCCGCCCAGGTTGGAGCCGTCCGTGCGAATGCCCACGACGGGGCCGCCGGCACGCTCCAGCGTGCTGCCTTCGCCCAGCAGGGGCTCCCCCTGTGCTCGGGCGATGTCGCCGAGGCCGGCCAGATCCTCTTCCGGATTGATGAGCTGCAGCGTGCACTGGGCGGCGCGGCCGCCGTTATAATCGTTGACGTGGACCATCAGCAGCACCGGGTTGCCGCCGACCGGCAGGTTGGAGATCTCCAGCGAGCCGTGGCGGACGCGTCCGTCGACGGTCTGGCCGACACCGCCCGAGACGCCATCGAGACCACCCGCATAGTTTACCGGGTCGGGGGCGGCCAAGACGGCCGGGCAGGTTTCGGCAAACCAGTCCCAGGTCGCCTGTGCGGCCGGCGCCGGCTGTGCCTTCGCCGCCGATCCGCCTGCAGCGGCAATGGCCAGAACGGCCGCCGCGGTAAGCATGAATGCCGGCATACGCTTTGTCATCGGGTGTCCTCCAACTGCGGCGGGACGCCCGCGGTCCCGGTACGCCACGCAGAAGGGTATGGCGTGCCGCCCGGCAACGCCAGCCTCGCGTTTCGGCAGTTTTGGCTGCCCAGTGAGGTCGGCGCTATCGGGTCGATGGAGAGCCGAGACCCGGTGGAATGTGGCAATCCGTCCCGGTCATGGCCCACCCTACCGTGTCGGGGAGATCCTGCCCCGATCGATTTGAAGTACCCATGCCGAAGTACCTGATGTCAGCAGATCTCGATCAAGCATATTTTGGTTAACCGGAATCTCGATCTCAGCATTGTCCAAATTTTCTGATTCATAGATTTGCGAATGCACAACATTTCCCAATGTATGGCTGCGACATTTTGTCAATTTATTAAAGATATGTGACACATTAACCGAAATTTAACCAAGGCGTAACGCCAAACTGTTTTTTCGGGTGCTAACAATTTCACAGAAATGCGCACCTAAAGGTGCGGATGTCTGCGCAGAAACCACTCACCGGTGACTCCAGGATCAATCGCGCCGTTGAAGAGAGGGCCGAACCTCTCCCTCGGTGGCGGTGCCGACAGAAGGTCGGGTCTCGGGGCCGCTCCACCGGCAGGGACATCAACAACGGGACGGCAGCATGATCACCACTGAAGAGATCTGTTTCGGTCCGTCTGACGGGGGCATCGCCCGGTCGCCGATCGAAGGGTCGCGCGTCAGCGCTTTTCCGCCAACCACAGGCGGCCTGCCATTGTAGCTGCGGCGGCGCGATCCGTCGGGCGCGACCGAATTCAGCCGATCGACGCCCGGCACGCACGACGTCCCGAGACTAATCGACACCAATCAACATGAACGGTCCCGCCCCCGCTTAAGTGCGCAATGGGGCGGGTTTCAACAGGTCAGCGAGAGCCGGGCTCTCGGTCCGCATCCAGGGGAGTAATCACAAGATGGTCGATATCCTTCGCGAAGGTTTCGAGACGGACGGCAACGGCACCCGCTATTCGACGAGCGTCCCAGAGTTCACGGACAACACCGGCGACTTCTTCACGCGGACCGACGGCAGCAATATCGGCGGCTTTGTCGCCGTTACCGGCCAGACCGACACCTTCTGGTTTGCCGCGATGGATATCGACGGCGAAGGCGCCGCCCTGCCCGTGACGCTCGACTTCACCGGCATCGACATCACGGGCTTCACCAATCTCGGCTTCTCCGTCGATCTGGCGGAAGATGACGATGGCACTAACGAAGATTGGGATGTGTCCGATTTTGTGCACTTCGCCGTCCGGATCGACGGCGGCGCATATGTGGACATTCTCAATATCGAATCCATTCCGGACGGCGATGACTTCAATGCGGTTCCGGGCATCGACACCGACTTCGATGGCGATGGCGACGGGACACAGATCACCAGCGCCTTCCAGACCTTCGCGGCGTCGATCGCCGGCACCGGTTCCATCCTCGACCTCCGCGTCACCTTCAACCTGAATGCCGGCGACGAAGATATCGCCATCGACGAGATCGCGATCACCGGAGACAGCACTGGCGTTGGCACGCCCACTCTGATCAGCGAGTTCCGGCCGAACCCGGAGGGCGGCGATCCGGCAACCTCCACCTTCGAGCTCAGCGGCACGCCGGGCGCTTCCTTCTCCGGCTTCATCACGTCGATCGAAGGCGACGCGGCCGGCGCAACCATCGACCGGCTCGCGGCCGTATCCGGGACATTCGACCCGAACGGTCTGCTGCTGGTCACGGTTCCGGATCTCGAGAACCCCAGCTTCACCGTTGTGCTGTCCAGCGACGCGCCCGGCACGATCGGTGACGATCTGGATGGCAATGCCGACGGCGACATCGACAATCCCTCGGTCTTCGGCACGATCTACGACGCGATCGGTGTGCCCGATGCGGCCGGCGACGCCGGATTTCTCTACGGCAACGAGCTCGGCGGCACCGACTTCACCTTCACCGGTGACGAGCCGCGTCTGATCTTCCGTGCCGGCAGCGTCAGCTCCCTCTACGCCATCAACGACCCTAACAATGGCGAGGTGTACGAAGTCGGCGGCACGAATGTCGGGACGGCCATCTTCAACGTGGATCCGACGGCGGGCTCAGACACCTTCGGCACGGTCAACCCGATCCTCGGCCCGGCGCCGACCGCCACCTTTGCCATCGAGCCCGACAACGCGGTCCAGAACGAAGGCGACGCCGGCACCACCGACTTCACCTTCACCGTGACGCGCGCCGGCGATACCAGTGGTGTGGCGAGCGTGAGCTACGCGGTGTCGGGCGATGCCGATGCGGCCGATTTCGGCGGCACGCTGCCCAGCGGAACGGTGAACTTCGCCGACGGCGAAGCCACGCAGACGATTACGATTGCCGTCTCCGGCGACACGGACGTGGAGCCGAACGAGACCTTCACCGTGACCCTGTTCAATCCGACCGGCGGCGTAACCATCATCGATGCGGTTGCCGACGGCACGATCCAGGACGATGACACCGTCGTCGTGATCACGCCGATCTACGACATCCAGGGCGCAAGCCAGGTATCGCCCTTCGTGCTGGGCAGCCAGACCGTCGTCGATTTCTTCGCCACTCTGCCGGCCGACACGGACAACATCGACGGCGGCGTCGTCACGACGCAGGGCGTCGTCACGGCCGTCGACACCAACGGCTTCTACATGCAGGACCCGACCGGTGACGGCGACATCGGCACCTCGGACGGTATCTTCGTCGCCGTCTCGTCGCCCACCGTCTCCGTCGGCGACTCCGTCCAGGTCCAGGGCACGGTCTCCGAGGTCTTCCCGGGCGACACGGACACCCGCAACCTGCCGACGACGCAGCTCACCAACGTGACGATCTCCACCCTGCCGACCTCCCTCGGCGCCGTGACGCCGCAAATCATCGGGACGTCGGGGCGCACGCCGCCGGATGCCAACATCGATGACGATGCGTTCGCGACCTACGACCCGGTGAACGACGGTATCGACTTCTTCGAGAGCCTCGAGGGCATGCTGGTCACCGCCGAGGATCTGGTGGTGGTCAACGGCACCAACCAGTTCGGCGAAATCTTTGCCGTCGCCAACGGCGGTGCCAGCGCCAGCGGCATTTCGAGCCGCGGCACGCTGAACATCTCGCCCGACGACTTCAACCCCGAGAAGATCCAGATCGACACGGACTTCACCATCTCGGGCTTCAGCATTCCGAGCGTTAATGTCGGCGACCAGCTGGGCGATGTGACCGGCGTGGTCGGCTACGGCTTCGGCAATTTCGAGATCATCCCGACCGTCGACTTCACGTCGCAGGTCGTCGACAACGGCCTGACC
>JANQQD010000266.1 GCA_028285185.1 Anaerolineae bacterium
ATGGCCCAGCTCAATCTGCAGCAAACCAACATCAACGATTTCCTGGATTCGGTGGAGACCCGCGGGCGGCGATAGGCCTGCCGGAAAGCCCGCGCATCACCCCGCCGTGACACGCGCGCCAGGGGGTCGAACTGACCTGGGCCCCTTGGCGCCGGCGTCTAGACGTTAAGCCCCGGAGTGTGATGGCGTATTGTTTTGCTGTCATGCCAAGGGCGAGCTATGGGCGAAGCACTCCACGGCAGCGCCCCGACCACGCACGCCATCCGAGCTGCAATACAGCGATCGCAGGCTTCGATCGCGGAACTGAGCCGGACCTATGGCGTGAACCCGAAGACGGTGGCCAAGTGGCGGAAGCGCGACAGCGTCGCCGATGCTCCTATGGAACCGAATGAGCCGCGCTCAAGCGTCCTCAGCAAAGAAGAAGAGGCCCTCGTCGTCACCTTCCGGCGACACACGCTTCTGCCGCTGGACGACTGTCTCTATGCGCTCCAGGCGACGAATCCACACCTGACGTGCTCGTCGCTGCACTGCTGCTTCAAGCGCAACGACAACGGCACACACGTCACCGACCCAGCCGGAGACAGTTGGACGCCCACCGACATCAAGCGAATGCCGGCTGCGGGCGACCGCTTCCGCTGTCATGCGTTTGAGTTCGCCTGCGCGCAGAATGACATCGATCATCGGCAGAATGGGCCGCGGGTGCTGGTCGGTCCGATCGACCGGCCCGCCTTGCGGGCCAGCACCGCACATGTGACAAATCATCGTCGGTGGCCACGATACTACGGTGAGAGCCCGGTTCGGCTGTCCTGGCACAGGCTCATGGAGGGCTGAGATGGACTGGACCGGCGGATGTCTGTGCGGTGCGATCCGATATCGCGCAACCGCAGCACCGGCCTATGCCAGCTATTGCCATTGCGGGATGTGCCGCAAGAATTCCGGTGCGCCCTTCACCGGCTTCGTCCAGTTCCCCGACGGCGTGTTCGCCTGGACACAAGGCGAACCCGCGGCCTACCGATCGTCAGACGGCGTGATCCGCCGCTTCTGCGGCACGTGCGGCAGCTCGCTCACCTTCGAGGCCGACGGCCTTCTTTTTCTGACACTGGGCAGCCTGGATACGCCTGAAGCCGTCGCCTTCGATCGCCACACCTATACCCGATCCCGGCTGCCGGGCATCGCCTTGGCCGACGGCCTGCCGCATGTCCCCGGCCCGGCTGGCGGCAAGGGCGGACGTCCCATCGATTGACATCCGACTGCCGATCGCGTGCATACGGGCCGTGACGCGCATACCGGACCTATCGGTCCGACACCCGCCTTCTGCCACCCTTGACGGGCATCCGAGATTTCCCTGGACAAAGAGAAAGTGCGGTCCAATATGAGTGATCACTCACTTACTAACAACAGCACGGATGCCCCATCATGTCTGTCCCGCAAATCTGGCTTCTTCTGCCCCACGCCCTGTCCACCGGATCCTTCGGCGCGGCCTTCGCCTGGATGTGGCATGTGGGGACAAACCGGTCAGAGCCCGATCTCTATCTCGGCATCGCCGGGTTCGCCACTCTGGCCCTGGCACTGATCGTCAGTCTGGGCGCGATGTTCGTGCAGGTCCGCAAGGGCATCGGCCGCACCTGGCCCTGGACGCTGGCGCATCTCGCCGGGCTTGTGCCGCCCCTGGCATTGGCCCACAACTGGATGGCCAATCACATCGCCTAATGGTTCGCAAGCGCGGGCAGATAGGGGGCGCCGCTCAGGGCCCGCAAGGCAGGTATTGGCGGCGCGGATCCTTCCGTATGCCGGAACGCGCCCTAGATCCCTGTCGCAAGGCGGCGCGGATGGCCAAAGGCAGCAACGGAGGGCACGGCATGACGAATCCCACCTACACTCCGCCCAGGGTCTGGACATGGGATGCCGAAAACGGCGGGCAGTTCGCCAGTATCAACCGGCCGGTCGCCGGGCCCACCCATGAGGCGGCGCTGCCGGTCGGCCGGCATCCGCTGCAGCTCTACTCACTGGCCACGCCCAACGGCGTCAAGGTCACCGTGATGCTGGAGGAACTGCTGGCGGCCGGCCACACGGGCGCGGAATACGACGCCTGGCGGATCGACATCAACAAGGGCGATCAGTTCTCCAGCGGCTTCGTCGGCGTCAACCCCAACTCCAAGATCCCGGCGCTGATGGACCACAGCGCCGGCCCGCCCACACGGGTGTTCGAGTCCGGCGCCATCCTCTTGTATCTGGCAGAGAAGTTCGGCGCCTTCCTGCCCCTCGATCCAGCGGCCCGTGCCGAGTGCCTGTCCTGGCTGTTCTGGCAGATGGGCAGCGCGCCCTATC
Source organism: Anaerolineae bacterium (assembly GCA_028285185.1). Lineage (GTDB taxonomy): Bacteria > Pseudomonadota > Alphaproteobacteria > DSM-16000 > Inquilinaceae > JACKIG01. Next base: position 2,329 of record JANQQD010000266.1, read on the forward strand.
TCGGCGGCGGCTTCGGACATTTTTACAAATACGCGCCGGAGCCCATGCAGTACCCCATCAACCGCTACACGATGGAAACCAAGCGCCAGCTGGACGTGATGAACCGCGCCCTGGCCGAGCGGCGGTTCATCGCGGGCGACGACTATACGATCGCCGACATCGCCATCTGGCCGTGGTACGGCAACCTCGTCCTGGGCCGCCTCTACGGCGCGGCGGAGTTCCTGGACGTGGCCTCCTACACCCATGTCGTGCGATGGGCTGAGGAGATCGGTGCCCGCGACCCCGTCCGCCGTGGGCGCATGGTGAACCGGACCTTCGGCGAACCGCACGAACAGTTGCACGAGCGCCACGACGCGAGCGACTTCGAAACCAGCACCCAAGACAAGATCGCGGCAGCCGCAGACTGACGGACGGCCGTTGGGCCGCAAACTGGCGTGACACCGATCTCTCGGACGCGCCTCACAACGCGTCGCGAACGAGCCGGGCGAAGTTCCGCACCGACCGGACGTCGCCCTGGGGGCCCTGCCCGTAGCCGCCCTGGCCCGTCTTCGGATCGGAGCGTTGGGCGCCGGCGCCGTGAACGTCCATGAACTGCGCATTACCCCACTGACCCTGTGGCGACATATAGCCCAGCGCGCGGCCGAAATAGAGCACCACCGCATCGGCCCCCGGCTCGAACGAGGTCGAGGTCCAGAAGGCCGGGTAATCCCAAGCACCCGCCACGTTGATCACCCGGGTTACGTCGAACACCGGATCGATGGCGGGCGAGCCCGTGGCGTCGGGCGATCTTGTGTAGTCGATCAGGCTGTGCAGCTCTTTGGCGTTGGGCAGGCGCCAATCGTCATGGCCGGCGAAGGTAGCGGACTCAGCGAGCGCCAGCGCCTCCTCCCAGGTGATCGCTCCGGCGCCGGACAGCGCCGGGTCGCCGGTGTCGACGCGGGTCCACATCAGACCAGTGGCGGCGTCCGTCACGGTGCCGTCGCCATTTTCGATGAAGTCGTTCACGCCATAGGCCGGGTTGCCCCGGACGAAGCGCACGTACCAGCCAGACGGCTCGCCCTGCCTTGCTGCGATCGGATAGCATTTGATCCGCCCGTCCGCGATGTTCAGCCCGAAGAAACAGCGCTGGCCGTTCATCACGGTCGCCGTGTAGACGGTGCTTGAGATGTACTGGGCGTCGATATAGCGGCCCCGGTCGCTTGGGTACTCGAAGGCGAAGTAATCGGTATCGATGAAGGGTATGGCGTCGTCCGGAACCACCGCGCCGATACCTGGCGATCCCGGCGGCCCGCCGGAGCCGCCGGGTCGACCCGGGCTCACAAGCGGCGGTCGCCCCGGGCGCCCGGCACCGCCGGGCGGATGGCCGACCATGGGGCCCGGCCGCGGCTGCGGCGCGGATTGCGGCGGGGCGCCGGCCCGCATCCCGTCATCACCGGAAAACTGCACCAGGGAGTACAGCTCCTTGATGGTCGGAACCCGCCAGTCGCGATGTCCGCCGGTGGTCGCGGCCGCTGCCGCCGCGGCGGCATCGCCCCAATCCAGCCGCCGGAACCCTTGTTCCCACACCAGTCCGGTGACCAGGTCGGTGACCGTCCCGTCGCCATTGTCCCGATAGTGCGGCTGGGCGCCGAAATGGTGGGCGTCCTGTCCCTGAAAACGGCCGCGCAGGGCCGCCTCGGTCGTCGCCCCTCGCGCGTCGAACAGGGCCGTCTGGTTGGTGTCGACGATGGGATAGGTCAGCCGGATCTCATCCGCCACGCCATAGGTCGCGGCACAGACCGTCAAGACCCCAACTGCGATCAGCCGTCTGTCCATCGCGTGCCCCGCGTCGTCTTCCTATAAGCGAAGAGCCCAAGCTCACGAGCAAATGCGGTGCGTGCCCTAACTCATCACAATCCTGGCGAGAGGCCGCAACCCTACACCGTGCCGCCTTACCATCCGAGATCGAAAAGCTAGGGACGCGACTGGCCCGCCGCCTGCGGCCGCGGCGGGGAGACCGGCCAGCCGCCGGAAAAGTCGATGATCGCGCCGGTCAGGAACTTTGCCTCCATGCCCGCCAGGAACAGGATCAGCTCGCCGATCTCCTTGGGCTCGCCAAGGCGCTCGGCCGGCACGCTTGCGCTCACGAACGCGCGCCCCCCGGGGTCATCGATGAAGACGGCGCGCGGATAATACGCCTCGCTGTAGAGGAAGTTCGGCGCGACGGCATTGACGGCGATCTGGGCGGGCGCCAGATCCACCGCGAGCGACCGCACCAGGGCGTTTTCCGCCGCCCGGCACATGTCGGGAATGGCTCCGCCCGGCATGGGCAAGAGCGTCCGGCACGAGGTAATCATCACCACATTGCCGCCGCCCTGCGCCTTCAGCCGCGGCACCGCGGCCTGCATCAGAGCAAAGGGCTGTGCGACCAGGATCTCGAAAGACTGCCTGAGCGCTTCGACCTCACCACTCCCAGCAGCAGCGGGGACGGCGGGGTAGTGGTCGTTGCTGACGAGGGCATCGATGCGCCCGGCCCGATCCCACGCCTCGGCCGCCGCTGCGGCCGGATCGGCGGCGCTCAGGCGTTCCGCCGCCGGTCGGCCGTCGGCGAACCGCTGCCAGACCGCTTGGTCCGAGAAGGTCGCATCCTGCACCAGCACCCGATAGCCGGCCCCCGCCAATGCATCCACGGCCGGCGGCCCGGCATAGTCGCTCGCATTGGTGACCAGGGCGGTTCGTCGGTCTTCGGTCATCCGTCGGCTCCCGGCTTGCGGCAAAGGCAGGTGGCGTTCCGGCAACGCCCAGCTGCCGAACCCTACGGCCACAGCACCACCGATTTCCAGACGCGTCCACTTGTCCCGCCCCCCGCGGCGCAAGGCCGCCGCGAGCCGTCCACCAAATCGCCGAAATTGCAGCGCTATCTTCCCCCTCCACCGGAGGATCGCCGATGCACGCCGACCCGCTCTACCCGCCGCGGCCCGCAGCGCCGCCTGCCGAGCTGCCGCTGCTGCGCTATCTCTGGGCGTTCCGGCACAACGGCATCAAGGCTTGGCCGCGCGCGGCCTATGAAGACGACACCCGCATGCGCACCATGTTCGGGCGCAAGATCCTGCTGGCCAACGCGCCCGACGACATCCGTCATGTGCTGGTGGACAATCACGCGGCCTACGGGCGCACGCGGGCCACCATCCGCATCGTCCGGCCCATCGTCGGCCGCGGCCTGCTGCTGAGTGAGGGCGACGAGTGGCGCCACCAACGCCGCACGCTGGCGCCGGCCTTCGCGCCGCGCTCGCTTGGCCTGCTCGCCCGCCATGTCGCCACGGTGGCGGACGAAACCGTGGCCCGGCTAGACCGTCAGCAGGGCCGCCCGGTCGACCTGACGGCGGAGATGCAGGGCGTGGCGCTGGAGGTTGCCGGCCGGTCCATGTTCTCGCTGGAGATGGG
>JANQQD010000274.1 GCA_028285185.1 Anaerolineae bacterium
CCTGAGGCGCCGGTCACAAGAACCCGATCCCCGCGCGCAACCGCTGACCGGGTCAGCATGTTTTCGGCCGTGGAGTAAGAGCAGGGAAAGGACGCCAGCTCGATATCGCTCAGCCCGCTTTCGATCCGACAGGCGTGGCGGGACGCAACCGTTGCATATTCGGCGAAGCCGCCGTCGCATTCCGATCCGAAGTACCAGGGCTGATCCAGCTCCTGTCCGTTGGCCTCGCGGATGCACGGTTCCACCAGCACCCGCTCGCCAATCCTCTCGTCACTGACCTCGTTGCCGACGGCGACGACGCGCCCGCAGACATCGGCACCTTGGATCCGGGGAAACGCGATCGGCGTCCCTGACCAGCTCGCGTCTTCGCTGGCACCTTCGTTCTTCGAGTACCAGGCGACGCGGGTGTTGATGTCCGTGTTGTTGACCCCCGCCGCCGAGACGTTGATCAGGACATCATGTGGCCCCGGTTCAGGTACGGGGATGTCGCTGCGGACGTCCAGCTTGTCGGTGTCGCCATGTCCGGTCAGCAGGACACCGCGCATTGTTTTTGGGAGTTCATTCATGCTCAACCCCTGTGGCTCGGTCGGTGCACGCTGCTCGTACGGCACTCGGGACGCGTCTTGTGCCATGATCGCCGGGCCGATTCTGAGCCAAAGGACGTCGATTGCCCAAGACGGCCGCGACCGCTTCCGGCATGTCGGCGACATGCGGGGCTGCAGCCGCCGTTTCCGATCTGCCTGCACGCACGATCGTGAATGATCGGGGCGTCTCCCGCCCCGAAGACTCGGATGCCTAGCCTTGCCGCGGCATGGGCAGCAGGCTGACCGCAAAGACAGCCCCCGCGGCGACCACGATCGACGGCCCAGAGGGTGTGTCGAATTCCAGCGAGCCGAACAGGCCGAGCACCACCGCCGCGGCGCCTGCCACGGCGGCGCCGATGGCCATCTGTTCCGGCGTGCGGGCGATGCGGCGGGCGGCGGCGGCGGGGATGATCAGCAGCGAGGTGATCAAGAGGATGCCGACGATCTTCATGGCGATGGCGATCACGACAGCGATCAGCAGCATGAAGGCCAGTTGCACCGGCAGGGCCGGCACGCCCTCGGCCCGCGCCAGATCTTCATCCACAGTCACCGCCAACAGCGGGCGCCAGATCGCCGCCAGCGCGGCCAGCACCGCCGCGCCACCGCCGTAGACCCACCAGAGGTCGGCGACGCGCACGGCCAGCACGTCACCGAACAGATAGCCCATCAAATCCAGCCTGAGCCAAGTCATCAGGCTGATCGCCACCAGCCCCAGCGACAGCGCCGAATGGGACAGGATGCCGAGGATCGTGTCCGCCGACATGTCGCGGGTGCGCTGCAGCACCACTAGCAATACCGCCACGGCGACCGCTGTGGCGATCACGCCGATGGCAAGGTCGATGCCCAACAGGAAACCCAGCGCCACACCCATCAGTGCGGAATGGGACATGGTGTCGCCGAAATAGGCCATGCGCCGCCAGACGATGAAGCAGCCGAGCGGCCCGGCAACCGCGGCCACGCCGATCCCTGCGACCATGGCGCGGGTGAAGAAATCGTCCAGCATCGCTCAGCGGCCGTCCGGCCCCTCGTGGTTCCAGGGTCTGTCGACATTCAGAGGTCCCTCCCCCATCAAGGTCGATGGCTTCAAGAGGGTCGCGGCTGTGGGTGTCGACAGATCCTATTCATCCTGGCCTTGATGGTCGTGATCGCAGCCGGGAAACCGTACGACCTCGCCGGACAGCGCATGGGCATGGTCGTGGTGGTGCTCATAGACCGCATAGGCCTGGGCGGCGCGGGGGCCGAACAGCCGGAGATACTCCGGATGCCGGCTGATGTCGTGCGGCTGCCCAGCACAGCAGAGGTGCCGGTTCAGGCATAGCACACGATCCGTCGACGCCATGACCACGTGCAGGTCATGCGACACCATCAGCACGCCGCAGCCGTGGCGGTTGCGGATCTCGGCGATCAGGCCGTAGAGATCGGCTTCCCCGGCGAAATCCACGCCCTGCACCGGCTCGTCCAGAACCAACAGGTCCGGTTCCATCAAAAGGGCCCGCGCCAGCATCACGCGCTGGAATTCGCCGCCCGACAAGGTCTCCACACGGTGGTCGATCAGATCGGCGATGCCGGTCTCGCCCAACGCCGTTTCGACCGCTTGCCGAGGGCGGCGTACCGTCAGTGTCATCAACCGGTGCACGGTCAGCGGCAGCACGCGATCGATCGTCAGGCGCTGCGGCACATACCCGACACGCAAATCGGCCTGGCGCCGTACGGTCCCGGCGGTGGGCCGGATCAGGCCCAGCAGCGCGCGCAGCAAGGTGGTCTTGCCGCCGCCATTGGGGCCGATCACGGTCACGACCTCGCCCGGCATCACGTCGAGGGCGATGTTGCGGATCAGCCAGTGGCCGCCGCGCCGGACGCCCAGTCCCGTGGCAGACACCAGGGCTGCCGGCCGCTTCGACCGGATGTCGACTGCGCCCTGCGGGACCCCACGACTGTCAGGCATCGGCCCGGCCGCCTTGGGATCGGCAGGCAGGGCAGCGGCCCGCAACCTCGACGATCGGCCGCACAACATCGAAATCGGCCCGTTCTGCCGCCTCCCGCACGGCCGCGGTCAGGGCCGGATCGGCAAGTTCCGTCACCAATCCGCATGAGTCGCAGATCAGGAACTGCGCACCGTGCACGGCACCCGGATGCCCGCAGGCGATGAACGCGTTCAGGCTGGCGAGCCGATGCACCAGCCCCAGCTCGATCAGGAACTCGAGCGCCCGGTAGACGATGGTCGGTGCCGGCCGGCGCCCGCCATCGGCCAGCCGGTCGACGATCTCATAGGCGCCGACCGCCACATGGTCCGCCAGCAGGATCTCCAACACGCGGCGACGCTGCGGCGTCAGCCGCGCCTGGTGATCGCGGCAAAGCTGCTCCGCCGCCTCAAGGCTGCGCTCCACGCACGACGCGTGATCGTGCTGGGTGCTGGGAAAGCTCGGTGTCGCAGTCACCATGGCTGGCGGCTCTCAAATCTCCGTCGCGCTTGAGACGTTATACGGTTACATATGGCGCCCCCCTCGCCAACGCCATATGTCCGGAGGCTTAACATGCGGCGTACCGTGAACGCGACACTCCTCGGCGGCCTTGCCGGCCTGCTGACCACCTCACCCGCAATCGGGCAGGACCACCCGTCCGTCGTCGCCAGCATAAAGCCGATCCACTCCCTGGTAGCGGCCGTCATGGAAGGGGTCGGCGAGCCGGCCCTTCTGGTGAGCGGCGGCGGTTCCCCCCACACCTACGCACTACGGCCATCCGATGCCGAAGCCCTGCAGTCGGCAGATGTCGTCTTCTGGGTCGGTGAGGAGTTGGAGACCTTTCTGGAGGGCCCGCTGGAGGCCCTGCCGCAGAACGCGGCGATCGTATCGCTGGCCGAGGCACCGGGGCTGACCTTGCTGCCGTTCCGCGAGGGCGGCCTGTGGGAAGGGCACGAAGACCACGACGGTCATGACGACCACGCTCACGGCGAGGACCATGCGCATGACGATGAGCATGCTCACGACGACGAGCACGCCCATGACGAAGAGCATGCCCATGACGATGAGCATGCCCATGACGATGAGCATGCCCACGACGACGAGCATGCCCACGACGACGAGCATGCCCATGACGACGAGCACGCGCACGACGATGAGCACGCGCACGACGACGAGCATGCCCATGACGACGAGCATGCCCATGACGACGAGCATGCCCATGACGATGACCATCACGCCGCAGACGAGCACGACCACGGTCACGCCCATGGCGAGACGGACATGCATATCTGGCTCGACCCCATGAACGCCATCGCGATGACGGAAGCGATCGTCGCGACCCTGGCAGAGGCCGATCCGACGCATGCCGGCGTCTACCGCGCCAACGGCCGGCGGTTGACCGTGGGCCTGGAAGCCATGAACGCTCACTTTGCGCATGAACTGGCGCCGTTGGCCGGCGAACCCTACATCGTCTTCCACGATGCCTATCAGTACTTCGAATCCCGGTATGGTCTGACGCCCGCCGGTTCGATCACGATCAGCCCGGACCGCCAGCCTGGTGCGGAGAGACTGACCGAGATCCGGGACAAGATCCGCGAAAGCGGGGCCATCTGTGTCTTCGCCGAACCCCAGTTCGAGCCCAGACTGGTCCAAACGGTCGCCGAAGGCACGGACGCACGGACGGGCGTTCTCGATCCGCTCGGGGCCGAAATCGCGGACGGACCACACCTCTACTCGACGCTGATCAACGAACTGGGCCAGTCGTTGCTCGACTGCATTCTGGGATCAAGCTGACCGCTTAGAATCCAAGCGGGTGGGGCTGCGTGAAGGAGGAGGCGAATAGCGAAACGCCGATCCAGCAGATCGCAGCCCCGCCCAGCAGCGCGGCGCCGTTGAGCGCCACGCCCAGCCCACGCCCCATCGACCGGCCGAACGCAAGCGACAAGCGGCGCAGACCAACGGCAACGGCCGCCAGCCCCGACACGGCGATGCCCGTGCCGACGGACATGGCCATCACCGCGGCGACACCCGCCCAGGGGATCTGCAGCACATGGGCAAACACCAGCACCAGCACGGCGCCGCTGCAGGGCCTGAGCCCGATCGATAGAATCACGCCGATGCCGGTCCTCAGGTCGCGGGCACTCTCCACCTGCTCCGGCGTCGGCCCATGCGAATGGCCGCAACCAGCTGCACAATGGGCGTGGCCGTCATGGGCGTGATGGGCGGCGCGATGGGCGCGTCTTGCCCGCACCATGGCCAGAGCCGATCTCAGCGCCAGGGCGCCGCCGAGCAGCGCCACCAGCGCGAAGCTCAGCCGTTCGGCCCAGGCGACCGCACCCTGGGTCTCGCGCGCCGCCCAGCCGGCGAGCAGAATCAGGCCATAGACCAGGACGATCGCGGTGATGCCTTGGCAGAGACTCGATCCGGCGGCGAGCCAGAGCCCCCGCCGCATGCGCCGGTCATGGGTCAGCAGATAGGCGGTCAGCACCGCCTTGCCATGGCCCGGTCCGGCCGCGTGAAAGAGGCCATAAAGGAAGCTCAGGACGATCAGGCCGGACGCCGCAGCAACTTCACGTTCCTTCACGGCGCGCATGGCTTCTGCCAGGCGCTCGTGCAAGTCGCGCTGCACCGCCCGGATATCCAGCATCAGGGACCCCCAGGCCTCTGACGTGACCAGCGAACCCAACAGCCATACCAGCCCGCAAACGCTTATGAGCGCAACGATCAGCCAGTACCGGTTGGCGGCCTGCGGCGCTACTCGCACTGCACCGTCACCCATTCGGCGAACAGCTCACCCAGCGTATCGCCGGCGCTTTCCGACTGATCCAGCGACGCTGCGAGGCTGACCATCTCGAAGGTCGGGTTGGGTTCCTCGATCCGGCTGCTGCAGTTGTCGACACCTGCGCCGGCGAGAATCACCGGCTGCTCCTCCACATGCAGGACCTCGAGGAAGTAAGTGGGATCGTAGATGCCGAACACGACCTCCTGCGTCCGCGGGTCGACCGGCGCTTCCAGCGGCACCGTGAACTGCAGCCACAGACGCATGCCCCGCAGGTCGATGTCGAACTGCTCGACGACACCCGTGTCCACCCGCGCGCCGTCGACGCGCAGATCGGTGAAATAGCCGTACTCGCTCAGGTTCTCCAGATCCTGACGGGCGATTTCGGCCAGAATCTCGGCCTGCGGCCGGGGATCGACGGAGATCTCGTCCATCACGAAGACGGAATAGAAGTCGTCGAACAGCCAGTCGAGCCGGAGCCCGGTGATGCGGCCCTCGCCGTCGAACACCACCGTGCTCTGCACGTCGATCCAGCCATGGGGATGGGCGTTGGCCGGAAGCCACCAAGACGCCGAACAGAAAAGCGCCGCTGCAGCCAGCGGCCATCGCATACCGGCAGTCATCGTTTTAAAAGCGCCCTCATCTCTGTCGCAGAAGCCAAGCCTCCGCGACGCGCGCCCCTCACGGGCCGTCATATCAGGCCAGGCGGCATGATGAAACCCCATGGTCGCGAACGGTCGTCCACCCCATCCCGTGCGGTGCTATGTGACTGGGATCATGACGTGCTCGCGAAACGGCGCCCGCTCCGTCAATCGGGCATACCAGGCCGCGAGGTTGGGCAGCTCGGGGCGCTCGATGGCAAAGGCATTCCAGCGATAGGTGACGATACCCGCCGGCATATCGGCCAGGGTAAAGTGGTCACCGCAGACGAACGGCTTGCCGGCCAGCTGGGCGTCCAGAATACCCAGCGCATCGGCGGTGCGTTTGCGGCTGTCTTCCATCGCGCGCTCGTCCCGCTGTTCCGGTGGGGTGCGAATCAACCCGAAGAACAGCGGCCAGATCGCCGGACCCAGCAGCGTGTGGACCCAGTCCATCCACTGTTCCGCCTGACCGCGCGCAGCCGGGTCTGTCGGCAGAAGCACGCCGTCGCCGTACCGGGCCGCCAGATACCGGATGATCGCGTTGCTCTCCCACAACACGACGCCGTCGTCTTCGACGACCGGCACAAGACCGTTGGGATTGAGGGCGAGATAGGCCGCCTCACGGTTGCCGCCGAATGGGCCGCCGACATCGATACGCTCGAAGGGCAGGCCCAGCTCTGCGCACGTCCACAGCACCTTCTGGACGTTCGATGAGTTCTTGCGGCCGTGGATCTTCAGCACAACGGATCTCCCATTTGACATCGTCCGGCGGCAGCGGCGCCGACCCGGCATCGCCGTCCATCTTGCGCGCAGGCCGCAGCCGTCACCGTTTGGTCCGGATCTTGCCGCGGCGGGGCCCCGCAATCGCCGAGCCGGCACGGTATACCGCAAATTCGGCCGGCCGCGCGATCTCGGTGACCGCCGTCACTGCCATGGGGGCCGCCACGCACGATGCTGTGCCCACGACAGCAACTCATCTGTGGCCAGGGAGGCCGCGCCCAATGACCTCATCCAACACCAGCGATCGCCAGCCGCTCCGGCGCGGTCTGCTCGCAGGGCTCGCCGGCCTCGCCTTGTTCGGCCTTTCCACCCAGACCGCCGATGCACAGATGTACATCGATCCGTGGCAGCTGTTCGGCACCGACGACCGGGTGGCCGTCTCCCCCGACGCCCGAGGCTGGAGCGCCATCGGCAAGCTGACCTTCGAGGAAGGCGGCCACTGCTCTGGCGTCCTGGTCAGCCCGCGCGTGGTGCTGACGGCGGCCCACTGCGTGGTCGGCTTTTCCAGCTACAGCTACTACGATGCGCCGGAAGCCTTCTACGCCGGCTACAGCAAGGGGCAGTACTCCGCCCGGTCCGAGATCGACTCATTCTGGGTGGCGCGCGGCTTCGACTATGAAGGCAGCCTGATGGGCACGCAGGATGGCTTCGACTACGCCTTCATCCTGCTGACCGACGCCATCGGCGACAAGGTCGGCTATTTCGGCGTACACGGGCTGACGCAGCAGGACCTCGACAGCGCCACCGACGGCGACTGGTTCGAGATCACGCAGGCCGGCTATAGCGGCGACCAGGAAGAGCAGCTGACCGCGCACGAAGGCTGCGAGATCACCAGCTACACCCTGGACAACGCCGTGCTGCACCACTGCGACATCGTCCAGGGCGACAGCGGCTCGCCGATGTTCATCGAGGTCGACGGCCGGCCGACGGTGATCGCGCTGATCAGCAAGATCAACCTGTCGGGCGCGAACCCGGTGAACATCGCCGTCGACAGCCGCGCCTTCGTCGACGACCTGCGGCGCTATCTGGAGCGGTACGATCCGCTGCCGGTCGAGACCGTTCCGCAGCCCTACGCCAGCATTGATGGGAACAGCGCCATCGCGGACGCCGCCGATCAGAGCTGACACACGCTTCGGGCATGCGCCCCCGTCATTCGGCTTCTGCGGCCGCGGCCTCCCGCCGCCGCAGGGCCGAACCGGCGTTTGCGACGATCGCCAGCAGGACAATCGCGCCGCCCAGCAGCGCCTGGTAAGACGGCACCTCCCCGACACCGATCCAGGCCCAGAGCGGGCCGAGGATCGTTTCGATCAGAGACAGAAGCGCCACTTCCGCCGCACGGACGTATCGCGTGCCGCTTAAGTACAGAGTCAGCGCCAGCGGGATCTGAACCAGTCCCTGAAAGCCGACGATGGCCAGGTCGGATCCGGCGATCGCCCACGGCGTTGCCATGATCAGCGCGCACGGCGCCGCCAAGAGGCCGGAAGCCCCCACCGTCTCCAGCGCCAGCGGCCGCCCGGTGCGCCTTAGCATCACCAGGCTGACACTGAGCAGCAGCGCCACGGCGAGCGCCAGCAGGTCGCCGGCCCAGGTGCCGCCGCCGAGGGAGTCGGCAAAGATGACCACGATGCCCACAAGCGCCAGCAGCATCGCGCCCAAAGTCGCGGGCCGCACCCGCTCGCGCAGCACGATCCAGCCGATCGCCGCGGCGAACAGCGGCATCGTCGCCAGAATGACCAGCGTGTTGGCGACGGTGGTGTTGTCGATGGCCGAGACGAAGCAGATCGTCGAGGCCCCCATCGCCGCCGCGGCGATCCAGCCGTCACGGCCCAGCGCGCCATAGACGCGCACCGGCGAACAGCGGCGCATCAGGCAAAGCACCAGGGTCATGCTGGTCGCAATGCCGAGCGTGCGGAAGAAGGTGACGTCCCAGACGCCGGCGTCGCCGATCAGCCTCAGCAGCAGGGCATCGGGGCTGATCACGACCATCCCGGCTGCCGAAAGCATCAGACCGGTGGTGTAGCGCTGGTTGGATCCGGACATGGTGGTCAGCGGTATAGCTCCAGGCCCGACCAATGGCGATGGCCGCGATGCCAGTGCCCACCAAAGGGCACCGAAACGAGAAACGGGGCCGCGTGAGCGGCCCCGTTCCCCTAAAAGACTGGAAGGCTTGAGCGTCGGACTTAGAAGTCCATGTCGCCCATGCCGCCCATGCCGCCCGGGGGCATGCCACCGGGGGCGTCCTTCTTCTCCGGCTTCTCGGCCACCATGGCTTCGGTGGTGACCAGTAGGCCGGCCACAGAAGCGGCGTCCTGCAGGGCCGTCAGAACGACCTTGGTCGGGTCGATCACGCCGGCCTTCACCAGATCTTCGTAGGTGTCGGTCTGGGCGTTGTAGCCGTGGTCCAGATCGCTCTGCTCCAGCAGCTTGCCGACCACGACGGAGCCGTCGGCACCGGCGTTGGTAACGATCTGACGCGCCGGAGACTGCAGCGCACGGCGGACCAGATCGATGCCGACCCGCTGCTCGTCATTGCTGGGCGACAGGTCGTCCAGGGCCCGCGAGGCATAAAGCAGGGCAACACCGCCGCCCGGCACGATGCCTTCCTCGACCGCCGCACGGGTAGCGTGCATGGCGTCGTCGACGCGGTCCTTCTTCTCCTTCACCTCGATCTCGGTGGCGCCGCCGACGCGGATGACCGCAACGCCGCCGGCCAGCTTGGCCAGCCGCTCCTGCAGCTTCTCACGGTCGTAGTCGGACGACGTGTCCTCGATCTGCTGACGGATCTGGTTGCACCGGCCCAGGATGTCGTCCTTGGAGCCCGCACCGTCGACGATCGTGGTGTTCTCCTTCTCGATGATCACGCGCTTGGCCGTGCCGAGCATGTCCAGCGTGACATTCTCAAGCTTGATGCCGAGGTCTTCGCTGATCACCTGGCCGCCCGTCAGGATGGCCATGTCTTCCAGCATCGCCTTGCGACGATCGCCGAAGCCCGGAGCCTTCACGGCCGCGACCTTCAGGCCGCCGCGCAGCTTGTTGACGACCAGGGTGGCCAGCGCCTCGCCCTCGACGTCCTCAGCCACGATCAGAAGCGGCTTGCTCGACTGAACGACCGACTCCAGCACCGGCAGCATCGCCTGCAGGTTCGACAGCTTCTTCTCGTGCAGCAGGATGAACGGGCTCTCCAGCTCCACCTGCATCTTCTCGGCGTTGGTCACGAAATACGGCGACAGATAGCCGCGGTCGAACTGCATGCCCTCGACCACCTCAAGCTCGGTGTCGAGCGACTTCGCCTCTTCGACCGTGATCACGCCCTCGTTGCCGACCTTCTCCATCGCGCGGGCGATCATCTGGCCGACATCGGCATCGCCGTTGGCGGAGATGGTGCCGACCTGCGCGATCTCGTCATTCGTGCTGACGGTGCGCGACCGGCCGCGAATGTTCTGAACCACCGCACCGACGGCCATGTCGATGCCGCGCTTCAGGTCCATCGGGTTCATGCCGGCGGCCACGGCCTTGATGCCCTCGCGCACGATCGCCTGCGCCAGCACGGTGGCCGTTGTGGTGCCGTCGCCCGCCAGGTCACTGGTCTTCGAAGCAACCTCGCGCACCATCTGGGCGCCCATGTTCTCGAACTTGTCGGTCAGCTCGATCTCTTTGGCGACCGTCACACCGTCCTTGGTAATGCGCGGCGCGCCGAAGCTCTTGTCGAGCACGACATTACGGCCCTTCGGACCCAGGGTCACACGCACGGCGTTGGCCAGCGTGTCGACGCCGCGCATCATGCGCTCACGGGCGTCGGCGTGGAACTTTACGTCTTTCGCTGCCATAGCGATCTACCTCTGCTCTTGCCTGTTGCCGGGGCCTCTTCTCAGGCACCCCGGTTCGACTGGTGGAAAGCCGATGGTTAGGGCGTTTAGGCGGCCTTTGCCGCAGCGTCCGCCTCGATCACGCCGAGCAGGTCGCTCTCTTTCATGATCAGCAGATCTTCGCCGTCGATCTTGACCTCGGTGCCCGACCACTTGCCGAACAGCACGCGGTCCCCCACCTTCACGTCAAGCGTGACAAGCTCGCCCTTGTCGTTGCGTGCCCCCGGGCCTGCGGCGACAATTTCGCCTTCCTGGGGCTTTTCCTTCGCGGTGTCCGGGATGATGATGCCGCCTTTGGTCCGCTCGTCCTGTTCGACGCGGCGCACCAAAACGCGATCATGCAATGGACGGAAATTCATGACCGTACCTCTCACGATCGGTGTTGTACCTAGAGCTCGAATGGAGTGTTAGCACTCCTCCCTGGCGAGTGCTAGGCCCGTAGATGGCATGATTGCCGTGCCGGATCAAGGCCATGTAGGGAAATTTCTGTTGCGAATGCGTCGGACCGGCACTAGGCGGGACAGCAAGGGATCGGATATCGCCCATTCCAACGGTGCGAGCAGACCGGAGGCGCGAATGTGGCAGGCGGCAAAACCTTCGATTGCTCAATTTCATCTCGCCCGGCAGAATGTCGGACTGCGAGATGGATGTTTTCCGCTGACGCAAGCCGGCCGCGCGTGGGGCGATGAGACAAGATGATGCTGAAGCTGCTCTCGGATGAGATGTCGCAACCGGGCGAAGGACAACCGAACCAGGGTTCGTCGAGGCCTTCGCACCCCGATAACGCCGCTTCGCCTGCCCTTTAGAGATCCATGCCCGATACGCACTTGGCCGACGATTGTCTCGACTCCCCCGTCGAAGTCAGGGTCCCGCGGACACAACGCCTGCCGATCGTCCTGGCATCGCCACATAGCGGGCGCTGCTATCCGCAAGAGCTGATCGACAGTTCACGCCTCGATCCGCATGCGTTGCGGCGATCGGAAGACAGTTTCGTCGACGAGATCTTCGCGCATGCCGCCGAGGCTGGGGCCCCGCTGATCTGCGCCACCTTCGCGCGGGCCTATCTCGATATGAACCGCGAGGCCTACGAACTCGACCCGCGCATGTTCGACGACAAGCTGCCGGCTTATGTGAACACGCAGTCGACCAGGGTTGCGTGTGGTCTCGGCACGATCGCCAGGGTCGTCGCCCACGGCCAGGAGATCTATGCACGCAAGCTTAAATTCGCCGAGGCGGTCGAGCGGGTGAACCGCTGCTACCGCCCCTATCACGCCGCGCTGCGACGATTGATCGACCAGACCGTCCGGCAATTCGGCTTCTGCATTCTGCTGGACTGCCATTCGATGCCGTCCCTGGGGGGCGACGCACCGGAATCGCGCGTGCCGGTCGACTTCGTCCTGGGGGACTGCCATGGCAAGACCTGCGTCCCGGCCGTTGTCGATGTGGCGGAGCGGCAGCTGACGTCGCTCGGCTTCGCAACGGCGCGCAACACCCCCTATGCCGGCGGATACACAACGCGCCATTACGGCCGGCCGGACCTCGGCGTCCATGCACTGCAGATCGAGATCAACCGGGCGCTCTATATGGATGAGAAGCTGCTGACGCCGAAGCCGTTCCTTTCGACCCTGGCCGGACACATGGCGTCGCTGGTCGAAAGGCTGGGGCGGCTGCCGCTTGCGAGCCTGCACAAAGCGTAACACGAGGCCGCGCTTGGCCTTGACGGGCGCCCGGAATTCGCGCACTTCTCCTCCTTGGCGTTTCGACAGGCGAAAAGCCAAAAAAATGGGCCGCTGGTGTGCGGCCCAAGTTTAGGGAGGAAACGCCCAAGAAGTGCGCTACGACAGCGGGGGAACCCCGCATGTCGCACTGCACAATATGCCGTCTGGTGGTGCCGCGATCAAGGGCAAAACGCTATTCCCCAATAAACAAAGGGTTATTGCGGCACCACCGATGGCGATGGCGCGAAAGTTCATATTCTAAATGACAAAAATGTTGCACTGCGGTGTTCAGCAGAAGTTTATCTAACTAAACTTTGGCCCTATCCCCTGCGACACCGCGGTGGCCCAAGGCTCTGGCGCCTCGGCTCACGCCACGATATCGAAGGTGACGCCGACGATACGGCACCGCCGGGGGAACGATAGATGACCGCGACCGCTGACGCACCATCACTGCTTGCGGACCTTGGAGCCACGAATGTCCGCTTCGCGCTGACGGACGGCGGCGACATTGAGTCGGTCCGTATCATGCGGTGCGCCGGCCATCCCAGCCTCGAGCAGGCGATTGCCGCCTATCTTGACGACGTCAAGCCGGACCGCAGGCCTGCCGCTGCGGCGATCGCGGTCGCCTCACCGGTGGTCGGCGACCGGATCGAGATGACGAATCTCGCCTGGGCGTTCTCCATATCCGGGCTGCAGCGGTCGCTGGGCCTGAGCCGCTTCGAGGTTATCAACGACTTCACGGCAGTGGCGCTGTCCGTTCCCCACCTCCAGCCGGACGATGTCGTCCAGGTCGGCGGCGAGACGCCCATCGAAGGCGAGGCCATCGCGATCCTGGGGCCGGGAACCGGGCTCGGTGTCTCCAACCTGGTTCCGCTGGCCCAGGGCTGGCGCGCCCTGCCCGGCGAGGGCGGCCATGTCACCATGGCCCCGACCAACGCGCGCGAGGCGGCGGTGATCGCCCATCTCTGGCGGCACTATCCCCATGTGTCGGCCGAGCGGGTGATCTCCGGGATGGGCCTGGTCAACCTCTACGAGTCTCTGGCCGCCATCGACGGCGTGACCGATGCCCCGATGCGCTCGCCGCAGGACGTTACAGCAGCGGCGGCAAATGGCGCCGATCCGCACTGCGTTGAGGCGGTGGCGATGTTCTGCGCCATGCTGGGTACGGTGGCCGGGAACCAGGCATTGACCGTCGGGGCCCGCGGCGGTGTCTTCATCGGCGGCGGCATTGTGCCGCGGATACTCGACACGTTCCTGGCCTCGGAGTTTCGCCAGCGGTTCGACGCCAAGGGCCGGCTGTCTGACTTCGTTCAGCCGATTCCCTGCTATGTCATCACACATGCGCTGCCGGCGTTGATCGGTTTGCGTGCCGCTTTGGCGGAGGCGCGCTAGCGCTGCCCTTGCCTATTCGACCAACAGTTCGATGAAGGCGATCAGCCCGAAGCACGCCACCATCAACCCCAGCCCCTTATTGATGCGGTCGATCAGGCGGTTGGACATCCAGCCCCGGATTGCGGCCGAACCCGCCGCCAAGGTCAGCCACCACAGCGTCGATCCCACGAAGATCCCGGCGATCAGCAGGCACGACGCCATGAAGGCGCCCGCCGAAGAGACGCCGAGTTCGTACTGCTCGAAGATGCGCAGCCCGGCAAACACACCGACGAAGGCGAGCAGCGGTGCCGGGTTGATCAGCGTCAGCACGATGCCTGAGGTATAGGCCGACGTCACCTCGGCGATCTCCCGGCGACTCGGGATGTGGTGAATGCCCTCGCCCGGATGGCGCGGCGGCAGATGCGGCGGCGGCTTCTTGTACATGTAGAGGCCGAGGAAAATGAGAAACAGGCCGCCGAAAATGCTGAAATAGGTGCCGATGCGCACCAGTACGTCTTGCACCAGACCCAGCGCGAACACGGCCAGCGACGCCAGAATGACGTCGCCCGTCGCAGCACCGATGCCCGTCACCAGGCCGGTGCCCCACTGTCCCGCAAGGGCGCGCCGCATGCAGATCGCAGCGATCGGCCCCAGGGGCACGGCGACCAGGAAGCCGGTCAGCACCGCTTTCAGAACGAGGTAGACGTACTCCAAGACTCGTCCTCAGCAGGGCCGGCGGCGCGCCGCGCCGACCGTCGGCGGACGTCTTGCGGATCCGGCCCCAGCAGCGACCCGCGCGCACAGCCACGGGAGTATGGATACGGACGTGACGATGGAATGCTATCCTGAAACGCAAGCGACACCATGGCGCCGGAGATCCAACGCCGTCTGCCGCGGATCACGCGGCCGCGCGAGAGGATAGAGCCAAGTGCTGGTCTGGTCCATGCAGAGTCGGAACCGGATTTCCGCGGCCGCAGGCTGAGTGCGCGATCGGCGAGCTGCGGAGAGCAGCGAGCTATGCGCGAGTTCATGGAATTCGTCGGTCTTTTCTGGCCGCATGTCGTTGCGGTGGCGGCCATCGTGCTGCCCGGACTGGCGACCGGCCATATTCTGTTGACCAAGCACGACGCCCGCGAAGCGGCAAGCTGGACCACCGTCGTCTGGCTGGTCCCCTATCTGGGCGTAGTGTTCTATGCGGTGCTGGGCATCAACCGCATCAAACGCCGCGCCATACGCCTGCGCCCCGCCGGCGGATGGCAGCGCGCGGCCGCCGGCGGCGTGGTCCCGATGGACGAACTGCAGGCGAAGCTGCCGCCGGAGGCGCATCACCTGGCCGATCTGGCCGGACTGGCGGGGGCGGTTGCGCAGGAACCCCTGTCCGCAGGCAATCGTTTGACGCCGCTGATCGACGGCGACGCCGCCTACCCCGAGATGCTTGCCAGCATCGATGCCGCAGAGGCCAGCATTGGCCTTGCCACCTATATCTTCGATGACGACCACGCCGGACGGCTGTTCCTCGATGCCCTGGCCCGTGCTGCCGAAAGGGGTGTTCAGGTCCGGGTCCTGGTCGACGCAGTCGGCGCCCGCTATTCCATGAGCAACATGACGGCCAGGCTCGCCCGCCGCGGCGTCACCTCGGCTGAGTTCCTGCCGACCCTGCTGCCATGGCGCATGAGCTATCTGAACCTGCGCAACCACCGCAAGGTCATGGTGGTGGACGGCACCACCGCCTTCGCCGGCGGCATGAACATTCGTGTCGGCCACATGCTGGCGACGCAGCCAAGACATCCCGTCCAGGACGTCCACTTCCGCGTCGATGGCCCCGTCGTCGGTCAACTGCTGCGGGCCTTTGTGGATGACTGGGCGTTCACCACCAGCGAATACCTGGACGGCAACGCCTGGGCGGCCCAGCCCATCTGTGCCGGCACGGCCGTCGCCCGGGGGTTGGCCTGCGGCCCCGACGAAGACTTCGACCGGCTGGCCTGGGTCATTCTCGGGGCGCTGTCGATCGCCCGCCGCTCGGTGCAGATCGTCACGCCGTACTTCATTCCCGACCAGCGCCTGATCACCGCGCTGCAGGTGGCGGCACTGCGGGGCGTTGCAATCGACGTAGTTCTACCTGCCGTCGGCAATCTGCGCCTCGTGCAATGGGCCGCCACGGCACAACTGTGGCAGTTGGTGGGTCAGGGCATCCGCGTTTGGCTCTCGCCCCCGCCGTTCGACCACACCAAGCTGATGGTGGTGGACGGCCACTGGTCGCTGATCGGCTCCGCCAATTGGGATCCGCGCAGCCTGCACCTGAATTTCGAGCTCTGCGTCGAGGTCTATGACCGCGCCTTCGCCGCCACGCTTGAGGCGACGGTGACGGACAAGATCAAGACGGCCCGCGCCTGCACGATCGACGACGTCGCGTCCCGGCCACTTCCAATCAAAATCCGCGACGGCTTGGCCTGGCTCCTGTCGCCTTATCTGTAGTTGGGCGGTCCGCTCCGGGCCCGCGCGGCATAGGCGTCGACTCACAGATAAGTTACTTCACTGACGCAATCCTCAAAGAATTTGACAGAAATAGGAATGAATCAATGATCGGAAACCTTCCGATCATCAATAATTCATCGAAGTTTAACATGCCTGATTGGCCAGAATACACAATCCGTATTTAGGAAGACATGATCGGCCAAATAACTCAATAACAGGGACCGCGTCATGTCGAGCGAAGCCAACGTCCAGGCCGGCGCCCCGGCGGGCGTCAGCGATGAGCAACAGGTCGGCGGCGGCCAGTTGCTGCAATGGCTGGCGGTGATCGGCCTGATCTACTTGCTGCTCGTTGCCGTTGCGATGATCGGCACGGGGTTCAAGGCCGCTGCAGGCGATCAGGCCCGGGAGTTGTTCGCCTTTGCCAGCAACCCTTTGACTGGCGTCATCGTCGGCACCGTCGCAACCGCGCTCATCCAATCCTCGAGCACTGTCACGTCAATCATCGTTGGACTTGTGGCCGGCGGTCTGCCTGTGGCCATCGCAATTCCGATGATCATGGGCGCCAATATGGGCACGACGATCACCAACACCATCGTCAGCCTCGGGCATGTGCGTCAGGGCGAAGAATTCCGCCGGGCCTTCTCTGCGGCGACGGTGCATGATTTCTTCAATCTGTTCAGTATCTTCATTTTCCTGCCTTTGGAGATCATGTTCGGGTTTCTGCAGCGTATTGGCGAGTATCTCTCGGGCCTTCTGCTGGGCGGCGGCTCGATGTCCGTAGGCGGGTTGAATTTCATCAAACCGCTCGTCAAACCCCCGGTGAATGTACTGAAGGATGTATTCCATGGCATCGGCGCGAACGACGTGGTCATGGGGATCGCTTTCATCGTCCTCGGGATCGCGCTGATCTTCGTGGTCATCACCTATATCGGCAAGCTGCTGAAACGGCTCATGGTCGGGCGGGCGAAAGCGATCTTGCACGGTGCCGTGGGGCGCGGACCTGTTGCGGGGATCTTTTCGGGGACGGCGATTACCGTCCTTGTCCAGTCATCCTCTACCACAACGAGCTTGGTCGTCCCACTCGCGGGCAGCGGCGTGTTCAGTCTCAAGCAGGTCTATCCGTTCACGCTCGGCGCCAACATCGGCACCTGTATTACGGCCTTACTGGCTGCGACGGCCGTGGATGGCGGAAATGCGATCTTCGCTCTTCAGATCGCGCTTGTGCATTTCAGCTACAACTTGATCGGTGTCGTCGTGATCTACGGCCTGCCGTTCACGCGGAACTTGCCCATTTACGCGGCGGAGTGGCTGGCGGGCTTGGCGATGAAGAACAAGCTCTACGTCGCGGCTTATATCGGGACTGTCTTCTTTATCCTTCCCTTTGTCTTGATTGGCGTCAGTCAGATCATGGGCTGGTGAACCAGAGGAACGGGAACATGAGCGAATTCAAGAGCCGTCGAGAAGCTTTGGAAGAGAAGATCAGCGATCTCGAAGAGACTCTGGCAAGCCTGAAAGCTCAACTCAAGGCCGAGTCCGAACGCGAGCAACACGAGGCGATCGATCGACTGGAAGTGTATCTCGGCGACTTGGACAACAAGCACGCCAATCTGCAGGATTTCTGGAAAGTCCTGCGCGAAGAGATCAAAGACCTTTTCAGCGGCCGTTCGGGCACAACCGGGAAAGACACATGAAAACGCGGTTACGAATCGGGCTTTTCGCCGTTGGGATTGTTGGCGCGTTCAGTGGAACTGCTGCGATTGCAGGCGTGGAGGAGCCGGTCGAGCTGACTGAAATCCCAGCCGAGATCATGGAAGTCGCGGAGGCCCATCTGGCCGATTTGCGACTGGCCCGCTATGCCCCGGGGCCCGTGGACGACGGCAGTGTCATCGACGACAACCTCGTCCTCGTCTACGAAGAGTTGGGCGAGGTGCAGTTGATCAGCGCAAACACTGAAACCGAGGATGACGGCAGCTTTGTCTACGAGATCCAGGGCACGGTGGAGGGCGGCCGTAGGATTGAGATCGACATCGACCCCGATGGCAACGTCCTGGAGATTGAGATCGAGTTCGAGAGCGAAGACGTACCCGGCGCTGTCCTAAGCGCACTCGAAGCACGGCTACCCGGCTTCACTCCCGAGTTCATCGAAGCCAGCCACTCGCCGAGCATGCAAGTGGTCGGCTACGAGTTTGTGGGAACCCACGGTGAGAACACGATTGACATCGAGGTCTCCGCTGACGGCAGGACCATTGAGGTTGCCGATCAATAAGTTTGGTTTGAGTGCCCTCGCCTGCACTGGTTTGCGTAGGCGGCCGTTCTTGTGCACTGGATGCTACCCGCGTCGGGCGCCGGCATAAGCAAGCACGCCCAGCCAAGCGGCGAGGAACGCCAGCAGCGGTAATATCTTTTGTTCGTTGCCAAGGCTGTAGGTCGCAGCGACCAGCGGCGCGGCGACAAGATAGCTCAGCACCAGCGGACTGCGGCCGTCCATGCGTGCGATCTCCCGTTGCGCCACAGCACAGGCGATCAGCATGTTCACGGCGATCCACGGCGCGGAGAGCAGCCCGATACTGCCCACGAACGGCAGGTGGATCGTAGCAAACCCGGTCCACGCTTCGGGAAACAGGTCGGCTGCCAGGGTTACCGCAATGCCCAGCGCCATCCCGCCCATCAGCGCCGGCGGCAGCAGCCGCCACAGGGCGACGATTGGCAGCACGCTGTGCGTCAGCCCCGACCGGTGCGTCAGAAACGGCAGCCCCTGGTCGATATCCGGCAGATAGATGCCGACAGCCGTCAACCCGAGGAAACCGACGACGGCCGTGGCGATACCGACCGGCCGGTCGCGCCGCCAGAGGCGGCCGCCCATGCTGCGGGACTGCCGTCTGCGGGCGGCGCCGGTCGGAATGCCCCTACTCGGCTGCGGCGGCGACGGCGCCGGCCGGGCGGCGCACCAGGGCCGAATAGTCTTCCATCATCAGCTCGCTGATCCGGCCGGGCGTGAAGGTCATATCGTCGATGCGCCCGACCGGCGTCACCTCGGCGGCCGAGCCGGTCAGGAAGATCTCTTCTGCCTCGGCAAGCTCCTCCGGCCGGATCGCCCGTGAGACGGTCTCGATGCCGCGGGCCTTCGCAAGTTCGATCACCGTCCGCCGCGTGATGCCGTCGAGGAAGCAGTCCGGCGTCGGCGTGTGCAGCCGGCCGTCCTTCACCATGAAGATGTTGGCGCCCGTCGCCTCCGCCACCAGCCCGCGATAGTCGAGCATCAACGCATCGTGGAAGCCTTCGTCTTCGGCCGCATGCTTGCTCATCGTGCAGATCATGTAGAGGCCGGCGGCCTTGGAATGTACGGGCGCCGTGTCTGGGGCCGGACGCCGCCACGGGGACGTCTTGATGGCGATGCCCTTCTTCAGCGCCTCCGGGTCGAAGTAGCTGGGCCAGGGCCAGCTGGCGATCGCCACGTTGATGCGGGTCGCCTGGGCCGACACGCCCATCATCTCAGACCCGCGCCATGCAACGGGGCGCACATAGCCGTCGCCGATGCTGTTGGCCGTCACCACGGCGCGGCAGGCATCGTCGATCTCCGCTACCGAGAAGGGCAAATCGAAGCCGAGAATGCGCGCGCTGTCCTGCAGTCGTTCAGAATGCTCGGTCAGCTTGAAGATGGCGCCGTTGTAAACTCGCTCCCCTTCGAATACACAACTGCCGTAATGCAGCCCATGGCTGAGCACATGAACTTTGGCGTCGCGCCACGGCACCATTGCACCGTTCAGCCAGATGACGCCGTCCCGGTCGTCGAAGGGAATCACTGTCATGGTCGGAGGCTTCGATTGTTCGTTTATGTCTGAGGCGATGGAGCGCTTGTAACATTGCGAAAACCTGCTGTCAATATGCGTCAGCATGACTGACGTAAAATCACCTGTGAACCCGCTGTTCCTCCGCGACGAGGAGCTGCGCTATGGGATCGAGCTGCTGTTCTTCGCGTACCGGGATTTCACGGCGGAACCGGATGCAATCCTGTCCAAGCTGAACCTGGGTCGTGCGCATCACCGTGTGATCTATTTCGTCGGGCGCAATCCGCGCATCAGCGTCACCGAACTGCTGCGCATCCTGAAGATCACCAAGCAGAGCCTGAGCCGCGTTCTCGGCGACCTGATCCGCCAAGGCTTCATCGCCCAGCGGCCGGGCACGCGCGACCGCCGCCAGCGCCTGTTAGAGCTGACGGCCCAGGGCAAGCAGCTGGAATGCGAGCTGACGGAGAACCAGCGCCAGCGCATCGCCAGGGCGTACCGCGAAGCCGGTGCAGACGCCGTGGAAGGGTTCCGCACCGTGCTGCTTGGGATCATCGACGAGGAAAACCGCCCGCAGGTGCTGGAGGGCCAACCGCCGCGCCGGCCTTAAGGCGGGCTTCGCTTGTGCTAGACTGGTGGCGCCATGGACGCGGACCAGCCCCATATCCTGGTCGTTGACGACGACAACCGGCTGCGTGCGCTGCTGCGCAGATACCTGGTCGACAACGGCTTTGCTGTGACCACAGCCGCCGATGGGGCGGAAGCGCGGGCCAAGCTCGCTGCCTTCACATTCGATCTCATGATCCTGGACGTGATGATGCCCGGTGAAGACGGGCTGACGCTGACCGCAGCGCTCCGCGACGAAATGGCGACGCCGATCCTGCTGCTGACGGCCATGGGCGAACCGGAAGACCGGATTGCCGGCCTGGAATCCGGTGCGGACGACTATCTGCCCAAGCCGTTCGAGCCACGCGAACTGCTGTTGAGGATCCAGAGCATCCTGCGGCGAGTGGCGCCGTCCCCGCCCCCGCCGTCCGCGCCGGTCAAGCTGGGCGATTTTGTCTTCGATCCGGGCCGTGGCGAATTGCGCCGAGGCGACGAGCGGATTCACCTCACGACGGCGGAACTGGGTCTGCTGCGTGTGCTGGCGCAGCAGCCCGGCGAGACGGTCACACGGGACGATCTGACGGAACGCAGCCGGATCTCCGGCAACGCGCGCACGGTGGATGTGCAGGTGACGCGGCTGCGCCGCAAGATCGAACCCGATCCGCGCCTGCCCCGCTATATCCAGACGGTGCGCGGTGAGGGCTATGTGCTGAGGCCGGACGTCTGATGGCGGTCACCGAGCGCGACGGCACTGCTCGACCCATCGCGGCATCGCCCGACCGGCCGGCCCGCCGCCGGCTCGGCATCAAGCGGTTCCTGCCGCGCACGCTGTTCGGCCGGTCGTTGATGATCATCCTGACGCCGGTGCTGCTGATGCAGGTCACCGCGGCCTACTACTTCTACGACCGCCACTGGGACACGCTGACCAGCCGCCTTGCCGAGGGTGTGGTCGGTGAGATCGCCATGGTGATCGAACAGCTTGAGGAAACGGAGAGCCGCGTCGTCCGCGACGCCATTCTCGACAGAGCGACCCGGACGCTCGATCTCGTCATGTCGGTCGATCCGGAGGTGATGGGCCTTGTGGAGCAGCCGCCGGCCCCGAACGAGATCCTGCGCTCGCGCCTGAGCGAGGCGTTGCGCGAGCGCATCGGCCGGCCATTCCACATCGACCCCGAGGTGGCGGGGGAATGGAGCATCATCACCGTCCTCATGGACGACGGTGCGTTGAAGACGCTGGTGCCGCGGCGGCGGCTTTTCAGCTCCACCAGCCAGGTGTTCATCAGCTGGATGGTGGGCTCGGGCGTGATCCTGGTGGCCGTCGCCATCATCTTCATGCGCAACCAGATCCGTCCGATCCGCCGTCTGGCGATCGCGGCGGAGAGTTTCGGCAAAGGGCGCGACGTGCCCAACTTCAAGCCGGAAGGGGCGACTGAGGTGCGCCAGGCGGCGCACGCCTTCCTGGTGATGCGTGAGCGCATTCAGCGGCAGATCGTCCAGCGCACGGAGATGCTGGCCGGCGTCAGCCACGATCTGCGCACGCCGCTGACA
>JANQQD010000280.1 GCA_028285185.1 Anaerolineae bacterium
CGACGGTCCGGCGACCAGGATCGGCCTAAATTCGCATGCGCTGCCCATCGGGATCATAGAGCGGCTGCGCCTGAACGCGCGCCGGACGGAAATCGCCGAGAATCTCGATCTCGAAGGCGGCACTGTCATGGGCCAGTTCGGCCGGGACATAGCCCAGCGCGACACTGGCCTGGGTGTAATGCGCGTAACCGCCCGAGGTGACGTAGCCGACGCACTCACTGTGGTGGAAGATCGGCTCGTCGCGGTTGACGTCGACACCGTCGGCCTCGACGACCAGGGTGACCAAACGGATGTCTGGATCGGCCGCCCGCTGCGCGGCTGCCGCCGCCTTGCCGAGGAAATCGGCGGGCTTGTTCGCCGCGACGAAGATGTCGAGGCCGGACTGGGCGGGCGTGAAGTCGGGGCGGTAGTCCAGCGTCCACACGCCCCAGTTCTTCTCCAGCCTGAGAGACATCAGCGCGCGGGCGCCGAACGGCCTCAAGCCCAGATCGGCGCCTTCCCGCTCAATCGCTTCGAACAGGGCCACCTGATAGGGCGGCGCACAGTAGATCTCGTATCCCAGCTCGCCGGTGAACGAGATGCGGCCGACCAGGCACGGGACCGACCCGATGGTCATGCGCCGCAGGTCGAGAAAGCGGAACGCCGCTGCCGAGACATCCTCCCGCGTCAGCCGCGACAGAAGCTCGCGGGACTTGGGGCCGGCGATGGAAAGGCCGTGCCAGGCATCGGAGGCATTGCGGTAGGTGACGCCGCTTTTGGGCAGGTGCCGTTCGAACCAGCGCCGGTGCATCTCCTGCGCAGCGCCGGAGCCAAAGATGATGAAGCGGTCTTCGGCCAGCCGCCCCACGGTCAGATCACCGTAGAGCCGGCCCTTGGGCGTCATCATCGGTGTCAGTTTCAGCCGGCCAACCTTCGGCAGCGTGTTGGCGACCATGCGGTCCAGGAAGTCAGCCGCCCCGGGGCCGCTGACCTCGTGCTTGGCGAAGTTGGCAATCTCGATTACGCCAACATCCTCGCGCACCGCCCGGCATTCCTCAGCCACATGGGCGAAGGCGTTGGAGCGGCGGAAGGTCGGCTCCTCCCGCGCCTCTGCCGGTGAAGGCGCGAACCAGAGCGCGTGTTCCAGCCCGAACGACACGCCCATGACAGCGCCCTTTACCAACAGGCGGTCATGCAGCGCCGTGGTCTTCTGCCGCCGGGCGGCCGGCAGCTCCTCATTCGGGTAGGTCAGGATGAAGCGGCGGGAGTAGTTCTCCGCTGACTTCACACGGCCATAGTCGCGCGTGGCGAATTCGCCGAAGCGGGCCACATCCATGCCCCAGACATCGATCGACGGCTCGCCTTCGATCATCCATTCCGCCATGCACAGGCCGACGCCGCCGCCCTGACAGAACCCTGCCATCACGCCGACCGCGACCCAATAGTTGCGCAGGCCCGGCACCGGGCCGATCAGTGGATTGCCGTCCGGCCCGAAGGTGAACGGACCGTTGATCACGTTCTTGACCCCCGCGCGGCCCAGGGCCGGCATACGCTCGAACGCGATCTCAAGCCGGTCGGTGACGCGATCCAGATCGTCGGGCAGCAGGTCGTGCCCGAAATCCTGCGGCGTACCGTCGACGGCCCAGGGGACACAGTTCGGCTCGTACGTGCCCAGCAGCAGGCCATCATGCTCTTGCCGGGTGTAGGCGTTGCCCTCGTAGTCGACGGTCACGGCGACCTCGCGGCCGTGGTCACGGATCTCCGGGATCGTTTCCGTGATCAGGTAGTGATGCTCCATGGGCTGCACCGGAAGGTCGATCCCGGCCAGGTGCCCGACTTCGCGCGCCCACAGCCCGCCGGCATTCACGACGATTTCGGCATGGATGGTGCCGCCCGGCGTCACGACGTCCCAGCCTCCATCCGCGCGCGGCTGCGTATCCAGCACGGGCGTGTTGCGGTGGACGGTGGCACCCAGCTTGCGGGCCGACTTGGCATAGGCATGGGTCACGCCGGACGGGTCGACATGGCCGTCCACCGGCTCGAACAGAGCCCCCAGATACTGCGACGGGTCGATCAGCGGGTTCAACTCGCGCGCGTGCTGCAGCGAGATGAAGTCGGTGTCCAGGCCCATATAGCGGGCCTTGGCGCGTTCCTGCTTCAGATAGTCCAGCCGCTCGGGCGTGGAGGCGAGG
>JANQQD010000292.1 GCA_028285185.1 Anaerolineae bacterium
TGTCAGCCAGGAAGACCAGGTGCAGGCGATGTTCGCCCAGGCGCTGGACGCCTTCGGCACGCTGGACATCCTGGTCAGCAATGCCGGCCTGCAGCGCGATGCCGCCTTCGACGAGATGACGCTGGATGAGTGGCGGCGCGTGATCGACGTGAACCTGACCGGCCAGTTCCTCTGCTGCCGCGAGGCCGCGCGCATCTTCAAGCGCCAGGGCGTGCGGCCGGACGTGTCGGTGGCGGCCGGCAAGATCATCTGCATCAGCTCCGTCCACGACGTGATCCCGTGGGCGGGGCATGTGAACTACGCGGCTTCCAAGGGCGGCGTGATGCTGATGATGAAGAGCATCGCGCAGGAGCTGGCGCCCCTGCGCATCCGCGTCAACAGCATCTGCCCCGGCGCCATCCGCACGCCGATCAACACCGAGGCGTGGGAAACGCCGGAGGCATATTCGTCGCTGATGAACCTGGTGCCCTACAAGCGCATCGGCGAGCCGGAAGACATCGCGCATGCCGCCATCTGGCTGGCCTCGGACTACTCAGATTATGTCAGCGGCCTGAACCTCTATGTGGACGGCGGCATGACGCTCTATCCGGGTTTTGAGAGCGGCGGGTAGGCTGACCCCGGACGCCCACACGTCGGGTTTCGGCTTCGCCTCTACGCCGACCTACGGAGCGCCGGTCCGTAGGTCGGCTCAAGCGTCAGTGCGAGCCGACACCCGCTCCGATGGCGGATGTCGGCGGCGCCAAAGTACCGTCCTACTGGCACGCAGCCGTCGTGCTCCAGAAATCACCCAGATAGGCCGCCACGCAGGTGTCTTCGGCTTGCGCCTCTGCGCTGCCCGGCCCTGCTGCGGGCTGCAGGTCGCCGAGATTGATCGGGCCCACACCGCCTGCCGCCAGCTGAACGCCTTCAGCGATCGCAAGCTCCCCGAGGGCGAACTCGTCGCTGAACACCGTCGCCTGGAACGGCTCGGCGAGCTCGTTGGTGAAGAACTGCGCGCCGCCCGGACGGTCGAGCTGGCTTGAGGGGCCGCGGATCTCGTCCAGCAGGCTCTCCGGATCCTCCGGGATTTCCGGAGTTGGGGCCGCCGGAGCCGGAGCCACCGACGGGGGTGGCGGCGGAGGCGGAGGGGGCGGGGGCGGCGGTTCGGTCAACGACGCCACCTGATCGTTCTGGAAGGCGAAGGGGCTGAACTGGGTCGGCCCGTAATCGAATGGCGGGACGTTGGCGTCGTCGCCCGTCTCCAGTACCACAAGCGGCAGGTCTACGCCGCGCAGCATCGCAGCGACCTCAGTGGCCGAGGTCGTGCCCCACCAGTTGGCATCGACATTCGCGGTGCCGGTGCCTTCATGGTTGATGGCAAGGCCGCCATTGCCGTGGGCAAAGCCGCTGCCGGGCAGGAAGTTCACCTGCACCAGCAGATTGCCGGTTCCGATATCGGCATCCTCCGCCACATGGATGCCGCTGCCGCCGTTTCTGGCTATGAAGTTCTGAAAGACCGACGTCGTGCCGCTGATGCTTCCCCTGAAACGGACACCATCGGCGCCGTTGTCCAGGATGAAATTATTGTGCACCTCGGTCACCCCGATGGACGCGATATCGGTAAAGCCGATGCCGTTGGCGCCGCCGCTGATCATGTTGCGGCTGATGGTGACCGACGCTCTATCCTGGATCCGGCCGATGAGGATGCTGTCCTGCGTTCCGCCGCGGATACCCCCGGTGATGGCGAAATCCGCTAGATCCACCAGCGCCGTCCCGTCATAGGCGTCGCCCGAGACCGTTGCAGCCCCGTTGTTGTCGATGATGACCCTCACGCTGTCCTCGATGGTGCCGCGCAGCTCGAGACCTGTCGTGGCGCCAAGGATGTTCGTGTTCTCGCTGATCGTGATCGCCGCAGTCTGGGTCAGTGGCCCTTCGAACTCGACACCGCTCTGGGTCCGACCCTGGATCGTCCCATTGCCGGAAATGGCGAAAACACTGCTGACCACCGAGTTCGTATCGATGCCGTCATTGCCGCCGACGATCGTTCCGTTGCCCGAGATCTCGACTTCGGACCCCAGGATCCGATTGACGAACCGGATGCCGTCTTCGACGCGACCTTCGATGCGGCCGTTGTTCGACACCGTGAAAGTGCTGCCGCCGGTGATCGCATCGGCATCGCTGGACCCGACATCGATGCCGTTGTCGCCGATGATATTGGTGTTCCCGTCGACCAGGATCGTCGAACCGCTGAGGATCGGATCGTCGAAGTCGATGCCGTCATTGCCGCCCAGGATGTCGATGTTGTCGACGACACGCACGGTCGAGCCATTGCCGATTCTGTCGTCGAAATCGATGGCGTCGCCCTGGCCTTGGATCAGAGCGTTGCTCTCGATCGTGAACCGGGTCGCGATAAGCGTTTCGGTGTGGATGCCGCTGTCGCTACCGAGAAGCGTGTTGCCCTCAACCGGTGCAGCGCCGCCGATCAGGATGTTCGCGTTGATCAGCGAGTTGATGAAGTCGATTGCGTCGTCGCCGGCGCGATGCGTCATCAGCACGCCCTGAACTGTCACCGCGTCGGGACCGACGAAGCGCAGAGCGTCGCCGCCGGTTGCGAGCGTATCGGCATCGGCACCGTCCTGGATGAGCAGGTTCTGGACGAGATAGACCGCGCCACCGCGGTTGGCGTCGACGAGATCGACGGCCGAGTCCAGGAAATCCTCAAACACCGCCCGGTCGGTCACGCTGTTGCCGAGAATGGCCACATCGATGGTCGCATCATCCCCATCACCGATATCGCCGATGCTGCGGATGCCATCTTCCATGTTGCGGATATCGACGTTCTGGATCCGCACTCCGGTCAGCTGCGGTGACAACGAGCCGTTCAGCAGCACGCCCACATCGCCAAAGGCACCGCTGCCGACCAAGGCCATGTCCTGCACGACTGCACCATTGGCGGCGATGGTCACGGCCGTTCCGACGGTCTGCACGACCGTCGTTTCGCCAACGCCGCTGACGGTCAGGTCGGCCTTGTCGATCGCGAAACCATCATAGGTGCCGGCGGCCACATCCACCGCCGCGCCGACCGCGGCGACGTCGATCGCATCCTGGATCTCGGCCCCGCCGGCCGAACCCAGCACATTGACGTCCGTCGCGGTGCCGGTGATGCCGCCCAACGCCACCAGGTCGGCGTCCAGGTTGACCGTTGGGGCGTCGAAGTTCAGCG
>JANQQD010000300.1 GCA_028285185.1 Anaerolineae bacterium
CGTCGCGGTGGATCCACGACATCCACTGCCGGCCGCTGCCGATCGGGCCGCCCAGGCCGAACTCGAACGGCAGCAGCATGCCGCCCAAGGCGCCGCCGTCGCGGTCCAGCACAAGGCCGATGCGCAACGTGACGACGCGGGCACCGTGTTCGCCGGCCCGTGCGGCCTCCGCCTCCCACGCCTTGCACAGGTCGTGGGTGAAGCCGGGGCGCGGCGTCGCCGCCTCGTCCAGCTTGCGCTCTGCGCCATGGCCATAGAAGCCGATGGCGGACCCGCTGACGAGGACTGCCGGCCGCTGTTCCAGCCGGCCGATCAGGTTCACCAGCGCGGCCGTGGTCGCGAGGCGCGAACTCTGGATGCTGTCGCGGCGCGCCGGCGTCCATCGGCCGGCAACGACGCTTTCACCAGCCAGGTTCACGATCGCGTCGAACACGGTGTGGTCGGGGATGTGGTCGAGGTCGGTGACGACCGTGACCGGCTGTGCCAAAGCCTCCGCCTTGCGCGGGTCGCGTGTCAGCGCCGTGACATGGTGTCCGGCCCCGACCAGGGCCTCGACCAGCCGGCGACCGACGAAGCCGGTCGCCCCCGTCACCAGCACCCGTTGTCGCGGCGGCAGGGCGGTGGCCAGCGGTGCCGCGGCCGGCGTGATCAGCCGCCGTGCGCGGCGCGATGCCAGGAGATCGCGCAGCCCGAATGGCACCACGCCCAGCGCGAAGGCCGCCATGACCCAGCTGAAGATGCCGTGATATTGCGCCGCGAACCCCGTCGGCTCTGCCGCCCAATCGATCAGATGCGGCGCGAATACCGTCAGGAAGGCCCCATAGTTGATGGCCAGCACACCGTGCAGCACACGCTCGCCTGGCGGCAGCCGGCGCGTCCGGTCCTCCTCCACGAAGTCCCAGAGCGTAACCACGATCTCAATCAGGATCAGCGCGGCGAAGGCCCAGGCCAACAGGCCGTGCCACGCGACCCAGCCCAGGGAGACGAAGACGACGGCATAGAGCAGGTTGCGGGTGGCGTGCAGCGCCAGCTCTCGCCCCGCACCGGGGCGCCAGGGCAACCGCTCGGTCGCCTCATGATGGAACAGGATGTCGAAGGCACCCAAGAGCGCCTGGACGATGACGAGTGAGAACACGGCAGTCATGTCTCGATCTCCTCGAAGGACCCGTCCTGACGGAAGATTTCGCCGAACCACGGGTGATGGAGGCTGAGGACGACGCGGAAGCGCCCGTCCGGTTGCTGGTGGTGGGTGAGGTCCAGACGCCCCGGCGTCAGCACCGCCGGGACCGGCACGCGCCAGCGCCAGAGGCGCTGGACATAACCGGTGCTGCGGAACAGAAGGCCGCTGGCCCGCTCATGGACGTCCAGCAGCAGGATCATGCCGCGATCCATGTGCTCTTCGAGGCGACCATCCGGCTGCCGGATCTTGCAGGACCGTACCGCCATGACCTGGCGTCCTGCGCGGTGATAGGTCCGTTCCCAAACGACGCCACCCAGCTCTGCCGAGTGGCCGACGCGCGCAGTCAGTGTGAGGCCGCGACTTCGCGTCGGGGCGAACCCGGCCCCGACGAGACGGGCGAGCTGGGCGAACAGCCAGCCCATGGCCGTCACCCGGATCTGAACGGCGCCGCGATAGACCTGCATTCGCCGACCGTCGGCCTGGGCCGCGATGCGGGCACGCACCTGCGGGTGCAGCCGGGCCCAGGCAGCAGGACCCAAGAGCCCGGCAAGCGTCGGCGGATTGGCCGAGCGGCACCTTACCGCCGGCAGCGCGGTCTCGGCCGCCCGCAAAGTCCGGATGTCCGCGATCGCACTCATCAGTCAGGATTTTCTGTAGAAACAGAAATTGGCGAGCACAAAAGAGCGGAACTGCCGTTCGCGTCATCTTCATGCGCTGTCGCTGGCGGCAGCCCGACATCGGCCGTGTCCGGCCGCAGCGTCGCGTCCGCGACGGCCCGATATGTGCCGTCGAGCCGATAGATCGTGCCGAACCAGGGATGGGTCAGCGTCAGGGAAAGGCTGTGTGTGCCGTCGGCACCGCACCCCTCGACGACCGATAGCCGGCCTGGCCCGAGCCAATGGGGGATGGACAGAAGGCGACGAGAGGTTCGCCAGACGAACCCGGTGCTCGTGAAGCTGAGACGGCCGTTGGTCTCCTCCAACCGCAGCGTGACGCCGAGGCCGCTCGGAAAGATCTCCGCCAGCCGCCCGTCCGGCAGGTTGGACATCGTGGAACGCACGAACAGAGGCGCACGGCCCGGGATGTCATAGCGGCGCTGCCAGTAAAGCTTGACGCCATCGGCGCCCAGCCATAGGCGAACCGAGACGGGAACGTCTTCACGATTGACCGGCCCGAACGGGCACCCGGCCAGCCGCGCCAGCCAGGCGACAATGCGGCCGATCAGGGTCGCATGCCCGCTGATCCGCCCCTTTAGGTCCTGCGCAGCCCGATCCACCTCAGCCCAGTGCGTCTGCGCTGCAGGATGCAGACGCAGCCAGCCGCCGAAGCCGAGATGTCTGGACAGGAGGCCGGTCGCTGCACCGTGCCGGACGGCACCGGCCGCGCCCAGGTCATGGACCCGGTCAGGCATGCCGAGCAGGGCCGTCGAATTGGACATGAGATCCCTCCTTTAATCGCTCAGTCAGGCATTTCTGAAAAAACAGAAATACATGCGCGCGAAAATGGCGGCAACCACCCAACGCACTACCTCACTTCTTGACCTTGCCGACGAAGCGGCCGACCTTGGATCCCAGCTTCATCAGCGACAACAGCGTCCCCTTCGGCAGCCGCCGGACATCGTCGTACCAGTTTGCCAGCGTCTCCAGAAACTCCAGCATGGAGGCGATGCGCTCCTTCGACGTGGCGTCCAGACGCTTGTCCTCATCGGCCTCCAGCATGCAGGTGCGCAGCAGGCTCAGAGTCGGGTCGATCTCGCGCAGCTTGCGGCCTTCGACGATCGTCAACAGCATCTGCCAGTGATCCGCCTCGGCCTCGAAATGGTCGCGGCGGTCGCCCAGGGTGTGCACGCGGCGCACCAGGTTCCAGTTCATCAGCTCACGCAGGCTGGTGCTGACATTGGATCGCGCCATGCTAAGCGTCTCGGCAATCTCTTCCGCCGTCAGCGGGCGGCCGGTGAGATAGAGCAGCGCGTGGATCTGACCGACGGACCGGTTGACGCCCCAGCGGCTGCCCATCTCGCCCCAATGCAGCACCGTGCGCTCCATGATGGGGCTCATGCCGGCGGAGTCGTTTTTTTCTTCGATTTCTGTCATGACAGAAATATCTAGCGGTTTGGGAACGGAGTCAAGGGAGGATGCAAGTTCACGGTGGCTGTGCATCGCGGCGGCGCCTCGCGGCCTCCGCGCCAGCCTGATGGGCGCCGACACGGTCATTGGGGCAGGCGCGCACAGACGGGCGATGCGCCGTCGAAGCCTTGCGAGACCGTCCACTCGCTGGCGGTCGCGGCTGACAGGATCCGGTCGATCCGGCACACCAGGGACGAGGTCTCCAATTGCCCCGCCAGCTCTCCCGCGTCGTTCGCACCAATGCGTTCAACAACGACCGATCGGATCTCATGGTCGCCGACGACCTGGGGCCAAAGCACGGCGTCCCAGCCGTATGCCGGCAGGAAACGGAGCGCTGCGACGGTGTACAAAGTCGCCGCGAGCCCGGCGGTCCAGACCAACCCCCGCCGTGTTGTGAACCGGGATGGGCGCATCTCTCGGTCTTTCAACCAAAGTCCCCAGAGGATGACGAGATGGACAACCGGGAGGGTCAGCAGCAGGCCGAGCCGAAACGCAGATGTCGCCCCGGGGTCGCCGAATTCGATGAAGAAGCCGAAGGACAGCGCGGCAGTCATCACAAGTCCGGGAAAATGTTTGAAACCCGCCGTCGCTCCCGTGACAAGGCGCTCCAAAGCCGCGAGGAAAAGGAGATAAACGAAGCCGAATGCGGACACGCTCATGAGTATAATGAAGACCCCGGCAATCCATTCGATCTGAGCCCCCAACGCAATTGAAAGTGAGATGATAACCAGTATCGGAATGACGATATGCGGAACCATATGGGTCAGTACACAGGTTGCCGGTATGATCATTAAGAAGATCAGCGCGCTGCTGAGGATTTTGTCGCCGACTGATGCCTGCGATAGAAACACGTGCATTCCGATCACATAGAGGGCGGCGCAGACCGGCGAGAGATATCCGAAGGCCATAAGGTCGGGACTGGCGAAGCCGTGCGCACCCGCGACCCCCAGACAGACCACCACCCAGCCGATCACCATCGGCGCAGCCCACCGCAGAAACGCGTCCCTGCCCGACGATCGGCGCGTGCCCTGGACCACTTGCCCGGCTTCGTTCATATCGCATCCTCCCGTCCGCCGTAGATCGGCGCGTCCGTGCACGGTCGAGCATGCCGCCTCGCGGCGGGAGCGCGCCCGGGATGGCTTCGGGCTGCCTTTCTGGGGTCGATCCGTTCTTGAATTTCTGTCATGACAGAAATATCTAACTTGGCGATATGGATTTCAAGGGGTGGGGACGATGCGCATCGCAGCGGTGCCGTACAGCTACCGGTCTGACCCGGACGTGCCTGACTTCCCCGACGACAGGCCGCTGATCCTGTTCGACGGCGTGTGCGGAATATGCTCGGGCTTCGCACGCTTCGTGCTGCGGCACGACACGGCCGGCCTGTTCCGCCTGGCCACGGCGCAATCGCCGCTAGGCCAGGCGCTCTACCGCCACTACGGGCTGGACCCTGAAGACATGAGTACGATGATCGTGATCGCCGAGGGCCGCCCCCGCCTGAAGGCCGATGCCGGCATCCTGGTATTGGAGCGATTGGGTCCGCCCTGGCCCCTGGCGCGTGCGGCCCGCCTGGCGCCGGAATGGCTGGCCGACCGTCTCTATGACCGGCTTGCCCGCAACCGCTACCGCGTAGCGGGGCGGCGCGACCACTGCATGGTGCCGCCTGCCCGGTGGCGTGCCCGGTTCCTCGCCTGACGGTGCCCTTGCGTCACATCGGGCCGGCCCCGCGCGCGGTCCCTGCATAGCGCGGCAGGCCGTCGGCCGTGTCGAACCAGGGTAGCCGCTCTTGGAAGTAGACGTGGAATTGCGGCGCGATCGCACCAGGCGCATCGAATGTGCCGATCAGCAGGTGGATTTCGCCGGCATGGCGCTCCGACCGGTAGTACAGCGGCGTTCCGCAATTGGGACAGAACGCCCGCTCCACATCCGGGGACGACCGGTAGATGGCGGGCTCGCCCGCCTCGAAGCGCACTTGGTCGTGCCGGTAGCCGACAAAGGTGGCAACGGGGCTGGCGACGTGGTGGCGGCAGGTGGCGCAGTGGCAATGCGCCACCCACTCCGGCGGGCCGTTGGCGGTGTAGCGGATGCGGCCGCACAGGCATCCGCCCGTCGCGCTCTGATCGGTCATGGCCTGGGTCTCCACGCTCTGCCCGGGGCGGGTTCTCGCCGGCGGGCATGATTCCATGTCAGGTCGGCGGAAACCACCCGAACTGCGCATTGCGGCCGCAGTCTTGCCGTCTTCTTCGCGCATGCAGCAGGACGCAGGGTGTTCAACCTCAAGTCAGCATCGGGAAGGACGGACCCCATGTCGCTTTGGCGCCGATTGACATGGCCTGCCGCCGTCTGCGTCGCCGGTGTCACCATCGTCGCTGCCTTGGCGCCACACAGCGGGAAGGCGGCGATCGTAAACAACCTGCTGCTGCAGATCGCAACGGCCAGCGCGGCCATGCTGGCCGTGACGGCCCTCATGCGGCGCTGGCGGCCGGCGCTTGTCGTGGCCCTGGCGCTCGTGGGCCAGGCGGTCATGATGGCGCCCGGCGCCCATCTGCGCGACGTCACCGCCAGCGCTTATGCGGCGCCCGGCGGGGCAGCGGACGACCAGCCGGTGCTGCGGGTCATCACCTACAACGTGCTCGGCAGCAACCGCAACTATGACGCGACCGTCGACTTCCTGCGCCGCCAGGCCGCCGACGTGGTGCTGCTGAACGAGGTGCATGGGCCATGGTTCCGCGCGCTCAGCGCGCTGTCGGATATCTATCCGTACACGCTGGACTGCAGCGGTGTGCGATGGTGCAACCTGGCGGTCCTGTCCCGCCTTCCGTTGGACGATACCTATACGGGCCGGCCGGGTTCCTACGCCCCCCAGATGGCCGACGTGACGGTCCGGGCGCTGGGGCGGGACGTGCGCATTCTCGGCACGCATCTGATCCATGGCCTGGTGCCCGGCGGCTTTGCCCGCCAGGGCCTGGAGGTGGAGCGGGTGATCGACCGCGTCAATCTCCGGCGGATGCCAACCGTTCTGGCGGGCGATTTCAACATGGCGCCCTGGGCGCCGCGCCTGCGGGCCATGGCCGATCGGGCAGGCCTAGCCGTGACGCCCAGCCTGTTCGGCACCTGGCCGGCGGGCCTGCCCATGCCGGCCCGCATCCCCATCGACCATGTCCTGGTCAGCCCCGACCTGCAGGTGACCGACCGCCGCCTCGGCCCCGCCCTCGGCTCCGACCACCGCCCGGTCATCGCCACGATCGCGCTGGCTGCACACTGACCCAAGGTCCCACCCAATTGCGCGCCCCACCCATCGGCGTTAGGGTGCGTGCCGTGTCCCCGTAGCTCAGCAGGATAGAGCATCAGATTCCTAATCTGAGGGCCGCAGGTTCGAATCCTGCCGGGGACGCCATCGCGAAATGATCCTTTCCGGACAGATAGGCGACAAACCGTTCCTAAGGCATGGGTGAGACCATGGCTCCGAATAGGTTGGCGAAGGACCGAATGCTGTGGCTGGGGACGTGATTGCCGCCGCCGCATCGACGGGGTGGGGCGCGGGATGCCGCCTTCTAGTTCCTGACCAGGTTCAAGGTCCGTTCCGACAGACCGATCGTCACCTCGGTCCCATAATCAAATCGCAGGAAGTCCTGTTCGATGCCGTCGGCGAAGACTACGCCGCCCGCCTCGATGTGGGACCTGATTGAAAACTCGTGACCCTGCTCGATGAGACCGAAGCTCAGGGCGCATCCCGTTGTACGGCTCGGCCAGGGCTCGCGCGCAAAGTACACAGCCTTCTTGTCTTCCGGAGAGAATACGGCCTGGCGATGGGTCGCCGCCAAGATGGATCGAGCCCATCCGGTCAGCCCGGTTCCGGTCGACACAATCACGCCAGAGGATGACTGGACTTCTTCGGATCCGCGAAATCGCAAGGAATAGCGGGCGGATTGGTGCGAGCGGTGTCCGATGAACAGGTCGTTGAGGGCGGCCAGGGTCTGCCCTTCACCGATCCGCGCCTCGACCATCGCCCGGCGTTCCACCCTTGCGCATTGCGACGCGACCTGCAGCAGCAATTGCGGCAGGGCGTCGACGGACAGCTCCGTGAGAACGCCTTCCGATTGCGTCGGCGCTGGCGCTATTCCGATGATCGGCTGACCGCTGGCGTATTTCGCAAGGTTGGCGACCAGCCCGTCCTGTCCGACAGCCACGACGATATCGTTCGGCGTGAACAGGAACCTGTCGAGATCATCGCGCAGCACCTGGGCCAGGGACCAGTCCGCCGGGAGCGCGCGCTTGGCCAGATCGACCGCCGTCATCTGGTCACGGAAACGGGCTTCCAGTGCCTCAAGGCTCTGCCGGCGGGACCGCAGGAAGAATTCGGCCTGGCCACGTGTGCCATGCGCCGCAAGCAGACTTTCATACTCGGTCCGCCGGGTCACCAGCACCACGCGCGGCGCCAGTGTGCTCATTTGGCGAGCCCGGCCGACATATCGGTCGACGCGAATGCGCTCTTGAACTGGCCCATCAGGCCGGAGAGCAGGTCGGGCGTAATCGTCAGTTCGTCGATACGCTCGAGCTTTCCGGCAAACTCTTGTGCTGCGATCGCCATCAGGACCATGGGCGGAATGTCCGCATAGACGCCGATGCGCGCCCGCTCCATATCCGCCCTGGCCTGGTCAACGACGCGGATGCGCCCGGCCTCGGCTTCGGCTCCGATCCTCGTCGCCTCGGCCTCCGCCACTGCCCTCGACCGGGCATTCTCGTCTTCGCGCGCGATCAGATCCTTCCTGCGCGCGGCAAGCTCGATCTTGTTGCTCAATTCGTTCTCGGCGATGGCGCGCTCCTTGTCGACGGCAAGTGCTCGCCGGGCAAAAGTCGCTTCGTCGGCCTTCTGCTGCAGGCCTTCGAAGGTCGGCACCTGCAGGGCCCGGGCCAGCTCGCTGCTGGGCGCAATATCGGCGATGCTCACGCCGACAAGCTCCAACCCCATGGCGGTGAGGGCTTCATCGCCTTCGATGCCTGCCGTGATCGCCTCCTGCAGCGGCGCCACCCCCAGTTCCAGCACGTCACGCACGCCGCGCTGCCTCAGATGCGCCATGACGGAGCCCCGGGCCAACGTGACCAGGACACTGTCGATCTGATCGATCGGTTGTCCGATGTACTGCCCGCTGGACAGATCGATGGTGAAGTCGATCCGCTCACACAGTCTCTCCGGATCGGCCACCCGCCATACGATGTCGCCCTGGACCGTGAGATCCTGATAGTCCGCAGACTGCCCCTTCAGAAGAAACGGCAGCTGCCGGTCGTCCAGCGGCACTTCGCTGAGCGAGCCTCGCTGGGGCCAGAACCAGAAAGCCAAACCTCGGCCGGAGCGGACCCGCCGACCGTGGCGGAAGTGCTGAACGTGGGCTGAGGCATCGGCCCGCAGGTGGCGCAGGAACAGGAAGCTTCGGATCTGAGCCATGGTCGCTCTCCTCTCAGTGTCGGTCGATGCGCTCGTAGAGTTCGGCGGGGCGAAAGGCGGAGGCCGCTTCCCTTTCACCGGTGGCACGGATCAGCCCCCGGTCGAGCAGCTTTCGCCGAAACGCCGGTTTGCCGAGCTTTCGGCCAAGGATGGCTTCGTGGATTTCCTGGGCGTCGCGCAGGGTGAACCGCGGCGGCAGCAGCTCAAGGCCGATCGTCGAGTAGTCGAGCTTTCCGCGCAGCCGCTTGACCACATGTCCCAGAATGACGTCGTGATCGAAAGCAAGGTCGAGCGTGATCCCCTGACCGTTGGCGATGCTGATCGGTCCGCCCTGTTCGCCTTCCCAAGGCACAATGATGTCCGCGAGCTTGAGACTGCTTTTGCCGTCCATCGCTGTTCGCAACTTGGCAGTGGAGGTCAGCGCGAAATAGACGACGCTGATGACCCTGCCGCGCGGATCCCGATCGAGCGCCCCGAATGTCCCGAGCTGCTCAAGATACGCGCTGTCCAGGTTCGCCTTGTCCCTCAGGACGCGCGCCACCGCGTCGTCCAGGGACATATCGATATGCACGAAGCCGCCCGGCAAAGCCCACCTACCGCCCACGCTTTCAGCGTCGGTGCGGTGCAGGACGAGGACCTTCAGGCGCGCGCCGGAGACGGACATCAAGGCCAGGTCCACGGCGACTGCAGGCTGCGGGAATTCGGACAGGCTTCGCTGCATATCATTCACCGGAACAAATGTTATGGCTGATATGGATATATTCAGAATGGATATTTGTAAAGAGCATATTTCTGAACCAATGTTCGCCGGAGGTCCGGCCCGCTACGCCGCGTGGATGCCATTGGCGCGATCGACGAGGTCGATGATCGCCTTCAGTGACTGTGGGGCCTTGCAGTTGCTTGGGCGATGGCGACTGCGGGCGGGTTTCGGGCGAACTGAGCAGAGCAAAGCGTTCCGGAATACGGGCTCAACGGAGGCCGCCAGACTGATCAAGGGCTTTGTTTCGTTGTTCAAGAGCGTCGAAATCCGGTTCCGACTCTCTACCTCGACGGACGCCAGCCTAACCGCTCTTGAAATCCATTACGCAAGCCCCGGTTCATGGGGCCGCAGCGTTCCCTGCAATGCTCGTGTCCATTTTGTGTGATCTGTTGATCGCCGGTGTCACCGCCACGGTTGAGGATATTGGGCATCGGGTGTCAATGCCGTCGATCCAAGGTCTGCGGGTGCGTGTTCGCGGCTCATCGCGTCTGGCGCAGTCATTCTCTGAACCGGGGGCAGACGGGCGACGATCCGGGGAACCCGCGCGAGACCT
This sequence comes from Anaerolineae bacterium, assembly GCA_028285185.1. Lineage (GTDB taxonomy): Bacteria > Pseudomonadota > Alphaproteobacteria > DSM-16000 > Inquilinaceae > JACKIG01. Next base: position 10,063 of record JANQQD010000300.1, read on the forward strand.
TCCACTCCGCACCGATGGCGGCCACCAGAATGCGGTCCAGCCGGCACAAGGGATGCACGTATGCCGGCTGTTCAGTCAGTTCTATGGCGTAGTCCGCCGCAATGCGGTCAGCGACGATGTCGATCCGCTCGGCATCCTGTGCAGACGCCTGCCAGGCTGCGAAGTCGCCATGCAGTCCCGTGTGGATAACCCGCCAATGGGGCAGCAGCCGCGCGTCGATGGTGACCGTCACGGTAGCTTCTCCCACATCGAAGAGAAGCCGACACTCACCCTGCCATCGGGATTCGGGTGATGGGGGGCCAGGATCGCCGTCGCTTGGGCGCCAACTGGTGCACCGGGCGAAGAATGTGTCCCGGCCAATTCCGTCTCCGACGGTCAGTGGTTGGGCGCCCGATATTGCCTCGTCATCGAAGGCAAGAACCGCTCCCCTGACGGATCCGCCGCGACGCCATCCCGCGCCCAAGCGTTCGAGATCGTCAGGGTCGACGCCAAGGTCCATGAGACGGCTTGGCTCGACGCCCGTCACGCCGAAGCACTGCCGCAGGCCATAGATGCGCTCGGGAATGCACCAAACTGGGACGTTACCCCAGGACTCTCGCCGGCTCGTGGAGATTTCGACTTGCGCGTATGTCAGCCGATCGAGATCGCGACTGACGTTCAACTCGCGAGGGTCGTGGCCCTCTATCCACCGGTCATAAGGAATCCGCAGGCGAAGCCTGTCGTAGGCGCCATCGACACTGCTCCAATCGGTCCATGACGCTCTGACAAAGTCTCCAGGGATCAGATAGGTGCGACCGCCGATGGGCAGCGCTCCCCGACCCTGAGGGCGCTCCAGCACAGATCGGCGCGCCTCAACCACAGCGGGCTCAATCTCGTACTCTCGGACGACCGAGGGCCACACGAATCCTCGCCAGCCGTAACTCGGCAGATATCCGACGATGCCGACAATGTAGATGGCTGCGCCAGCCAAGGCCGTCCAAGTCAGCGCCCGTCGCATGGTGAACGATGACGAGTGGACGTCGAGGCGTCTCAGCCAGCGCCACCAAACAATGAAAAGATGGGGCAATGGGAGAACGATCAGCAGGAAAAGCGCAAAAGCGAACTCGACCGCTGCCTCTCCAACATGGAGCTCAAGAGCGAAAGCCATCGCACCGGTCAATGCGAGCCCGTAGAAGTGCTTCCAGCCGGCCGTCGACCCGGTAACAAGGACCTCAAAAATGGACAACAGAAGGCAATAGGCTGCGCTGCATAGTGCAAGAATTAGCAACCCGAAGACCGACGCTGCGAGCCAGCCTTCGGGTAGAGCCATAGCGATCAGTGCCGCGAATTTCCCAATGTGTATGAGAATCCGTGGAAGAACATGTGGCAGCACATACACGGCGGGCAGGGCAATCGCCAGAATGCACACGCTGGCGAGCATCTTCTTATAGATCGAGTTGACGGACAGAAATGCGTTCATCCGCGCGACATAAAGGACCGCGTAGATCGGAGACAGCCATCCCACCGCCTTGATCTCCGGTCGGGCGAACCCGTGCGCAGCCGCGGTTACGATGCACACGGCGGCCCAACCGATCAGCATCGGTCCCGCCCATCTCAGGAATGAGACCCCGTGCGATCCGCCGCGTCGGAACGCTGCCTGCTCGGCCTCGACCATGGCGCTCTCGAATGGACTGGTGCTCAACGCGGGTACAATCTGCCAGCGAGCGCCACCACCGGAACGGGCGGCACAGGCGCAACCCTACCCCGACTCTATTTCTAATAGATTGATGAGCTCATACGGCCACGGCAACTTATCCGTGGCATCTGGCCACTTGGTCGCGGCGCCTCCAGTCGACGCAGTCGGTCAGGAAGGTGGCGAGGAAACCTCTCACGCGGCAGGTGAACTGACGGCGACGGATCTGCCCTGCTGGCCGTCACAGCGGCAGGCAGGGGAAGGCGAAATCGACGTGATAATGATCGTCGTGGCGAACCCAGCTTTGCCGACTGTTGAAGGTCATGCGCGCGAAGAGCGCCTCGCCGTACCGGGTTGCGCGGAGCGCGGGTTGGAGGTCGGGCGCGAAGAACACGCGGGCAATGCTGCCGCCTTCCGCTTCCGCAGCGTCGGCCAATGCCAGCAGATGGGCGGCGATGGCATCGAAGTCGATGCGCGCCGCGTCGGAGATCTCGGCCGTATCCGGCACGGCCGCCGTGTGCAGCAGAACGCCCGCCCCATCGTATTCCAGGTCATAGCCGAAGCGATTCAGCAATGCCGTGGGGGGTTCGCCGCCGAGAGTGTCATCGGGTAGGAGCGGGCTCATGAAGTCGATGGACAGGCCATTCTGGTGGGTGCGATGCGGACGAAACGGGCCGCCTTGGGGCCAACCGATCTCGCCATAGACGAAGCGAGTGTCCGGGTGGCTGTGTTCGAGGGCGCGATAGGCCGCGAGCATTGCAGCCACGGCTCGGGAATGGCCGTAGGTGCGCCCCATCGGGACGCAGAGTCGACAATAGGCGCGGAAGTTCGCGCCCGCGGCCGGCGGCCGGACGGCATCCTCCAGACGTCCGGCATGGGGCTGACCGAAGCACTGGCTCTCCGCGCCAGCCGGCGCGGACATCCCCAGCATCAGGCCAATCAGCGCAAATCGGATCACCATGCCACCGACGATCCTGGTTCCGTCGCTTTCCGAGAGCGACCGACGAAGGGTCGGCCCGTTGGTGACAGCCGCAGACAGCCGATCTTGCGGCTAGCGCGAGCGCGATGTTGCGAGGTCGCCGACGATCAGGGTCGCCACGAAGAGCGACGCCAACATCAGAACGGCGAGGCCGGCCAGTGCTGGCGAGCCATGCGGTTGTTCAGTGGTCTCGGACATTGGAACTCTCCCATTCCTGCAGCAGCGCCGGCGGCGGCGCGGTTCGCGTCATCGGCGGGAGACTGAGGCGGGCATCGCGGCGGCGCAGTGATGACGATCACCGTTGCCAATGGTGGCCACTCAGACGGGGAGAGGCCTTTCACCATCGCAGGCACCTCAGGAGGGCGAGCACTCTTGCACCAATGACCGGCAGCAGATCCGGTGTGGGGAGTGAACAGCGGGAGTGGCGAGGCTAAACCCAAAATGCCTAATCCATCTCCACATCCAGCACCACCGACGCCCGTACCGGGTGGTCGTGGCTGCTCCAGAAGCGGTGGAGGAGGTCGAAGTCGTGGCTTTCCTGGACGCGCAGGCTGGCGCGGCGGCCCAGCACGTCGAGATGTGGGGTGGTCGACAGGGCCTCGTGCACCACGCCCAAGAGCTCGTGCTCCTCTTCCGCGCGGTGCGACCAGGTGGAGGCGATCAGGCCGATGCGCAGGCCCGTAGCACCGCGCTGGCGGGCCAGGCGGAACAGCGCCAGCGAGACGGCTGGGCGTTTGCCGGCAAGCGCCTCATCCGTTGGTGAACCCTGGACGATGTGGATCTCTTTCAGGAAGCGCGGGCGCAGATAGGCCTCCAGCACATCCTGCAGCGCGTCGATCGCGCGGCGCAGCAGCTGGCCCCGGTCCGGCGCGGGGCCGCCGTCCCGGCCGTGATGGGCCTCGCGGCGCGATATTCGGCCAAGCTCCAGCAGTTCCAGTGCGACGGCGCGCTCCAGATGGTCCTGCGAAACCGGCTGACCGTCCCGTTCGGCCAGAAAGATCGCCTTCAGCGCGGCATTGCGGATCTCGCCGCCCGCAAGCCGGTGCAGGCGCGCCGGCGTGGCAAGGTCGATATCGTCGGACCGCTGCACGCCGTCGGGCAGCATCAGCTGCCAGATGCGTTGGCGTTCCTCGGCCTCGGGCAGTGGGAATTCGATGCGGAATTGGAAGCGGCGCAGGAACGCCTCGTCGATGGCATGGCGCAAATTGGTGGCCAGGATCACCAGCCCATCATGCCGCTCGATCCGCTGCAACAGATACCCGACCACCATGTTGGCGAAATGCTCGCTGGCGTTCGACGCCTTCTCCATGCGGCTGGAGAACAGCACATCGGCCTCGTCGAACAGCAGCACCGACGAGGCACGCTCACCCTGGGTCAGCACATCGTCGATCTGCTTTTCCGTCTCGCCGATGTATTTGCTGATCAGCCGCGCCAGATCAACGATGTGCAGCGGCCGGCCGAGCGCCTTGGCTACGGCTTCTGCGCCCAGCGTCTTACCGGTGCCGGACCGGCCGGAGAACAGCACGATCGGCCCGCGCTGCATCTGATAGCGATGGTCCAGCCCGCGCTCGTCAGCCACGCGGTCGCGGTTGCGCACGTAATAGACCAGGCGCTGGAGCGCATCATGGGTGGTGTCGCGCACGACCAGGTCTTCGAACCCGCGGCGCGGCGTGACACGCACGGTGTGCAGCACCGTGGCGCGCCTGAGATGCTCCGCCGTATCGTCCAGTGCGGCCTCGTCATGGGCGACAGCCTGATCGAACACCTCGCGGATCTCAGCCGGCTGCAGCCGGTGGCGTGTGGCCAAGCGCTCGCCGGCCTCGGGCGGCAGCGGTGTGCCCCGCCGCTCGGCCTCGGCCAGCCAGGCATCGCGGCGTTCGGACCATACGGTCGGCTCGCATTCCACATGCGTCGCCGTCAGGTCCAGCGCACCACGCGACAGCAGCCAGGCCCGCCCGCCAAGCCGGCGCACCAGCCCTTCCACCCCGCGGGCCGCAGCCAGCGCGCCGGGCTCGTCCAGGTCACTCAGGTCGATGACCGGCAGGCAGTCCGTGGCAAGGCCTACCCGCCATGCGGCGCGGCAAACCTGGACGGCGGCCGCGGCTTCTGGCGGCACACGCACCACCAGCGTGCGGGCACCGTCGCCGGCCAACTTATGCGCCAGACCGATTCGGTCGCCCGGTCCGTGGATCACCTGCCAGGTCTGCGTGCTGCCGAGGCCGCCTTCGCCCTCGTGCCAGTCTTGTGAAACGGCCCCGGCGATGGCGGGGGCTTCCGATCCCAGAAGGGCAGACAGCATATCGTCCGGCAGGCGCAACGGGCAGGCTAGCGGCGCGAACACCCCAGGCTCGCGCAGCAACACGCCGCCCAGCACCAGCCGGCCTGCGGCTGACAGGCCTTCCGTCAGCCGGCGCCGCCGGTCCGGCTCACGCCCCAGCACGGTCATCACCACACGCTCCGTCGGGCGCCGCTCGGTCAGATCGTCCTGCAGCACGGCGTAGAGCGACTGATATCGGGGCTCCACATGCGCGGCCAGGATCAGCAGCAGCGCCTCGCGCTCACACGCCTCCAGGCCCAGCGCGCGGCCTATGCGGTGGATGGCGTGGTCGCCTGGCGGCAGCAGCTCGATATCCATCGGGCGCTCGGCAAAGGCCAGGCGCGCCACCTCCGGCCGCGCCAGATTGCGCACGCCGGCCCAGCCGCTGCTGCCGTCGCCGGCCAAGAGCTGCGCGCGCCGCTCCTCCTCGTCGCAGACCTGCAGCAGCCACTGGTCGAGCCGACGAAGGGCCTCACTCAGGAAGGGATCAAGCATGGCCGCATGATGCCATAACGGCCGGAGACCCGTGATCGCCTTGTTGGCTCGTGCATCTGGCGAAGACCCATTTGGAAACTGTTGATTATGCTGATAATCAGGTGGTGATGATAATCAAAGACTTATTTAAGATTAATTTTAGTTAACTCGCGATTAACGGTAGAGTTTTCCAAGAATATATATATTCAACCGAAAGTTTCACCTTGACTTTAGACAACCCTGATGATTAACGTTGTGTTCAAGTCAAATAGATCGCGTTCCTACGCGACAACAGGGTGGGCTGGCGTCTTGTCTTGGGATGTCCTTCAAGGCTTGTTATGGCGTGCGCGATCCGCCTTGCGAATTGACCGCATGCCGCTGTTCGCCGGACACGGCGTCGCCGATCCCAACTACCGCCCGCCCCGCCTGCCCTACGTCTCCGTCATCGGTCCCTTGAACCTGGAAACGGAATCGGAGCGCGAACAGCCGCGCACGATCCATCTCTGGGTGCAGATGCCGGGCCATCTCGACGGCGTGGCGCGGGCCGTTACTGATACTGTCCCGGCCGCGGGCACGCTGAGCCTCAGGCTCGACGGCGATGCAGAAGGCACGGGGCCGGTCGATTTCGGCGCGCTGGCAGGCCAGCCGTTCGACGATACCGCGGGCCGCCAAGTCGCCGCAGCCATCGCGTCGGCGCTGGTCAACACGGTCGATGCCGCCGGGTTCTCGGTGGACGGCGTGCTGGTGACGGACGCGGCGCGGCAGGCGGAGTTGCGGCAGACCACCGTCCGCTGGGACCGGGCGCGGCATCGCATCGTGATCAGCTCCGCCCGCCGCGGAATCTTGCCCGAGTTCGAGCAGAGCCCGCGCACGCTCTCGCGCGTGGAAGTGCTGAACGGCGACGTCGATCCGGCCGCAAGCCTGGGCCTGGGCGATGTTGCGCGATCGGCCGATGGGCGGATTACCCGCCATCGCGTGCCCAACCCCGCAGCGGTGGCGGTCGACATGCGGCTGGATCTCTGGGCCGGCTCGCAGCAGGACCTGGCGGTGATGTTCGAGCATTGGGCGCGCATCATGCCCGTGCGCGGACAGCTTCCGATCCGGCCCTCGCTGTTGGCGGCAGACGTGCCGGACCAGGCCCAGGCCGTGCAGTTGCTGGCAGGCGGCGAGGCGCCGAACCGTGCCAGTCTTCTGCAGCTGGAGCCGGCTGGCTTCACCGACCGCCGTCTGGGCCAGCCGCCGACCCTGGCCAACGGGGCGGCGCTGGATGCAGGGACCTTGCGCTTCACCGCAGCAGCGACCGCCAGCTATCTGGTGTTCGAGCCGCCGCCAGTGCCGCAGGCGTGGGATCCCCTGCATCCCGGGGCCAACGGCTTCGCGTTGAGCCTGGGCCTGCGAGTCGATGCCGGTGCGGCGGCGGGCCAGGCGTGGCAGGTGCTGTCGCTGGATCACGACGTGACGGTGCTGCGCCTGGCGCTTTCGTATGCCACCGTGGATGGCACGCTGATGGCGGAGCTTCAGGCCACCGCCAATCAGGCTGACGGCACGGCTTACGCCCCGGCCGTGGCGCGTGTCGCCGCGACGGTGCTGGAGGCGGGCGCGGACATCCATCTGATGGCCGATGCGCGATCCGGTGCGGTGGCCCTGTTCCTGGACGGCCAGCCACTTCCTGCCGATCCCGCCACACCGGCACCCGGCACGCCCGCGGGCGGCCACGACATGACGCTGACGCTGGGCGATGCCGGCGGCGCGCCGACCGGCTTCCGGGTGACGCATCTGCACCTGCTGGGCCGTCCGGCCGGACCGGTTGATCCCCAGCTTCGGCGCAGCACGGCGCGGGCCACGGACTGGACCATCGGCGACCCCATCGTGCTGGCGCGCAGCGATGACGGGTACTCGGTCACGGGCGACACCTTCGGTGCCGTCGTCGTGGGCGTCACCGGCGATACGCTGCAGCTCGACCGACCGGTTCCTGGCGACTGGCTGCGCGGCACGACGCTGGTGCTGAAGCGCAGTCTCTTCGCCTTCCAGAAGCAGCTGCGGCGCCGCGATGATCTGATGAACACACTCTATCGGATCACGCTGGAGTATCGCGTCTCCACCTATCTGGAAGACCGCGTACCGGGCGTCAGTGCGCCGCTGGCCGAAATCACGGATGTGCAGGTGCGCGACCTGGCGCGCCAGCTCGCAGAAGAGACCGATTCGGACAGCCCCGACTATCCGGCGCGTCCAGCCACCGGCACACCGGGCATCCGCTCGGTCATTGCCGAATTCCGCAGAAACGAGACACGGCAGTAGGAGGCAGCTATGCCCGAGTACCTCACGCCTGGCGTCTATGTCGAAGAGGTGAGCGGCGGTATCAAGCCGATCCAAGGGGTGGGGACGTCGACCGCCGGGTTCATCGGCGAAGCACCCCGCGGCATCCCCAATCGGGCCACCTTCGTCACCGGGTTCCGGGAATTCGAGCGCAATTTCGGCGGGCACCGCCGGGGCGAGCCCGGGTTCCTCGCCCAGGCCATCGAAGCGTTCTTCAACGCCGGCGGCCGGCGCGCCTATGTGGTCCGTGTGCTGCCGGCCTCCGCGACGCTTGGCGCGTCAACGGCGATTGCCGCGCGCGACAACGATATCTGGAACATCTCGCGCGACATGCTGCAGTTCGAGGCGCAGGGCGAAGGCGCCTGGGCCAACAATATCCGCATCCATGTGGAAGACTCTTCGTCCTTCCAGGACGTGGCGTTCCGGATCCGTGTGGAATGGGTGGAGAACGGGCGCGCCCGCACGATCGAGCGGTTCGACAATGTGCGCATGGACCGCGAGCATGAAGACTATGCGGTCAATGCGATCAACGACACCTCGCGCTATATCCGCGCGATCGACCTGTTCGCGCGCGACTTCCTGGACGCCGACCAGCGGACTGAGCCGACACTGCCCGCGCAGGTCGCGGCCCTCACCACGCGACCGATACCGACGGCCACCGGCTCTTATCAGGTGCCCGAAGGTGCGGTGATCGAGCTGCGCTGGCGCGATGCGCCGTCGGGCGCCGGGCTTGAAGTGGACGAACCGCGGACGGTCACGTTCGACAATGCTGCCGTGACCGCCGCCGGCGGCACCATCACCAACGGCGTCGCGACATTGACCGCGGCCCAGATGACAGCGCTGATCAACACCGCCGCGAATGCGCCGACGGCCCAGTTCCGGGTGACCACGGTCAACGCCGCTGGGAACTCCCACACCCGCATCGAGCCTCTGGTGGCGACCGGGGCCTATCTGGTGATCGGGTTGACGGTGCCCGGCGCGACCATGGATCTGAGCGGCCAGACCGTCACGCTGACGGCGACCGATGTGACCACCCCTGCGACGACGCAGGATTTCGACGTCGTCTTCGGCGCCGGCGATACCGCAATCAGCATGGCCGAACTCGGCAACAGGCTGCAGCAGGCGATAGACGGCGCGGCGACCAACGACTTCGGCGTCGCCGTCGACGTCGCTGGCGACTTCCTGACGGCAACGGCCGCCGCACGGGCTTCGGGGGTCACTCTGGCGCTGACGACTGATGCCGCGGGCCCGGCCTGGGACGACAGCCGGGCAGCCATCGCCGGAGTGACCGGCACTGTGGTCGACAGCCAAAGCGGTGTGTCGATCAGCGTGGGTGAGCAGCTTCAGGCGGGCATCGACCCGATCGTCAATGCCGTGTTCGCCGCCGCGCGCAGCGTCGGGTTGGACGACAACAGCCCCGCCAGCCCGGGTCTTCGCCCGGCGCTGACCGATGCCGATCCACTGAGGCTGTTGGGCGGGACCGACGGCACCGGACCGGTGACGCTGGGCCAATACCGCGGCAGCGTGACGATCCGCGGCCGCACCGGCCTGCGTGCGTTCGACACCGTGCGCATCAACATGCTGGCGCTGCCGGGCCGCAACACGCCGGGCTTCCTGTCCGAGGCGATGGCCTATTGCGACCTGCACGACATCTTCCTGGTCGCCGACGGCCCCGGCAGCATCGACGGCGATTTCCAGACGACGGCGTCGGATGTTCGGCAGTTCGTTGAGGGGCTGCCTGCGCGGTCCAACAATGCCGCGATGTTCTATCCCTGGGTCCAGGTCACCGACCCGGTGGGCATCGGCCGCAATCCCGTGCGGTTCGTACCGCCATCGGGCCATATGGCCGGCATCTTCGCCCGCACCGACATCGCGCGCGGCGTGTGGAAGGCCCCGGCCGGGATCGAGGCCACGGTCAGCGGCGC
>JANQQD010000312.1 GCA_028285185.1 Anaerolineae bacterium
CAGCTCATGCGGCTGGATGAACGTGACTGACTCGTGAGACCCGACATCGAAGGTCTGCCATTCGATAATGACGCGGTCGGAGCCCTGCTGGATGGTGACTGAATCCTGGCCGTAGATGATCTCCGCCTGACCCTCCACGACCGTGCCGTCGGTGGGTAGGGCCCATGCGGGATCGGTGGTCAACAGCCAGCCGCAGACGGCGGCGGTGGTGAGCGCGGTCGTGCCGGCCAGCAACCGGCGTAGCGCCGGGGCGGCCGTCTGGGTGCGGGTCACCATCGTCTCGCGACAGGTCGACATGTCTCTTCCCTTCTCTTCGCCGCTCGCCCGTCCAGCGCGCTGCTTCGGCTCACCTAAATCAATCTGCCGTCGGTCGTGGGGTGGCTGAGTAACTGACAAGACATCTCAGTCCAGTTCTGTGTATTGGTTAATGTCTGCTTGGCGTCTTCCGAGATATGGTTCGGTGACGATGGCATCTGTCTTTTTGGGATAGCAAAATAAATTCCTTAATTCAATAAAATGCGACAAAGTCTCCGAAATTTTTAAGTATTGGTTAAAACATCAGACTCTTCAGTGAGTCAAAATTTTGTGTTGGAATCAATAAATTGACCGATAGAGAGTCAAGCGCCAGAGCCATGACTCGATAGGTGTGCTTGTGGGATTATGTAGATTCAGAGAAGCCGGTGAGGATGCGGTTGTTATTTGACATCTTCGGGTCATTGTGCGGATTAGTCTTGGCCAAGTTAGTTCTCTCGCTGCAGCCTCCGAAGCCTGCACGATTTCCGCGCCGTCGCGTTCGGCGCCTCTTCCTTTGCATCCCACCACCTGTCCGCCCGACGAGACAGGGCACCGATCGATGCGCCACGTCGACCACTGTGCGCTTGGTCGCAGAGCGCGCGGGCGCACGCTCTCAGCCGCGGTTGGAACGACCCCGTTTGCCCCGCCGGCCGCATTAATAGGTACGACAGTAATGCGTCCGCCGTCGCGGGCTGTGCGTGCCAATCGACTGTCAATATGTGCCAATCTGTAGGCTATTTGTGCCAAACTCCGCGTCTGTTCGCCCCCGCCTTTGCGCTCCGTGCCGTTCATGCCGTCCTCCCTCGCCCTGACCGGACTTTGGAGGTCCGGTCTGTTGAGTGTGGCTGAGCGTCATCGGCTGGCGAGCCGTTGCTCTCGGGCGCTGGATCGCGGACTGCCGATCCGAGGCCCAGCGCGTCGCTCGGTGCCATGGCGTACCTCTGTCGGAACACCCGGCCGAATTGTCGCTGGTCGGCAAAGCCGAGGGTCAGGGCCACCGCCTTGATCAGCCCACGGGACGGAGAGGCGGCACTCAACGCATCGTACGCACGGGCCAGGCGGCGTTCGGTCACGTAGCGGGCAACCCCGCCGTCGTCGGCGAACATGCGATAGAGCGTCCGTCGCGAGATGGCGAACTTTCGGCAGAGCTGGACCACCCCGAGATCCGGATGGTGAAGGTGGTCGTCGATATACGCACGCACCGCTCGGGCGCGCGATTCTTGACCGTGTCTCGCGACATACCGGGATATCTCGGTTGTCTGGACCGGATCCTTCATCGGATCATGTCCTGGCCCGCCGTCGGCAGTTTCGCCGGTCATCGCCGAGCGGAGGCCGGATCCTGTTCCTTCCGATGAGAGAAGCTGACAGAGGTGGGTGTAGGCCATCATGAGGGTCGCATCCCGCTGGGCGCTCGGCAGCACACCGATGCTTTCGGTGCAGGCCCGGAGGGGGCGGGACGATGCGCTGGAACGGCTCGGGATCCGGTGGTCCCGCAACGACACCACATGTCTCTATCCCTTGTTCAAGCTGCCCCCTCTTTTGGTCGGACACCTGTAGGCGCGACCGCACCGGCGGGCTTTTCGCCGCCGATTATGCGAACGCGCGACGGCCGAGGCTTCAAGGACATCTGAATTCTTCTGAAGGAGATCTGAATTTTGCCGGCTCAGTCGTGCGCCCAGAACGCAGGCTCAAGACGTTCCAGACGTCCTGAAAGTGTGCGTGACAGCGATATGGCATTGAAAATCTTGCGCATACGCTGTCGCGGTTCCACTTTCATCCTGACGACTCGGCACGATGTGCCTGTCCAGCCAATTTCAGGGCGGCAAGTGCATTCAGGAGGGCAAACGGTTCACGACGCCTGAGCGTCTGGTCGGGAACTTTGAGCATGACGGACATAGGCAACCCCCCGGACGAATCCCGGATCGTGAAGTATACGTTCGGCGGCTGTGAGGTCGACGTGATCGGCCGCCGGCTCTTGTGCTCAGGGACAATGAGCATGCTTGAGCCGCAGGCCTTCGACCTTCTGCTTTTCCTCTTGCAGCGCCGCGGGGCCGCCGTGACGAAGCAGGAGATCTTTGCGGACATCTGGAACGACCGTGCGGTGACCGAAGGTGTGCTGACCTCGCGCATCCGTTCTATCCGGCGCGCCATCGACCCGGCAGACGGCCCGTCGCATATCCGCACGCTGCACCGGGTCGGCTACATCTTCGATACGCCCGTAATGGCCGAGACAGCGGCCACGCCGGGCGCCGACACGCCGTCGCCCGCCGGTCTCCCAGAGACGCCGATCTTCCGCGATGAGGAGATCGGCGTCTCCGGCCGGTCGGCGATCGCCGTGCTGCCGCTTAACAACTTCTCCGATGATCGCGCGCTCGGTTTCCTGGTCGATGGGTTGACCGAGGACCTCATTACACTGCTGGCGCGGATGCCGGGATTTCTGGTCATCGCGCGGAACTCCGCGTTCCAGTACAAGGGCAAATCCCCAGATATCCGCGAGGTCGGCCGCACGCTCGGTGTCGACTACGTTGTGGAAGGCAGCCTGCGCCCGGTGGCGGGGGCCATCCGGGTTACCGTTCAGCTCGTCGAGACGGAAGGCGGCAACCATGTTTGGGCGCGCCGGTTTGACTGTGCAGCGGAGACGTTCGACACGGTGCAGGACGACATTGTCCTGGAGATCTCACGCTATCTCGAACCGGAGCTGACGCGCGCTGAGGTCGGGAGGATCGCCGCGAGGCCCTGGCGGCAGGATGAGATCTGGTCGATCTACCATCAGGCGGCGGCGGTTCTGAACCTGCAGGGCTGGCGCTACGAGACATTTGCAGAGTCGATGCGGCTATTCCAGCAGGCCATTCGGCTCCAACCTGACTTTGCGCCGGCGCATGCCCATCTCGCGCTCATCTACGCATTGGGGGACTGTTTTCGTCTCCTGCCCGAGGTCATGGATGGCGACAGCCTGGCGGTCGCTTCGGCCGAACTCGCGCTGCGTCTGGACAACCGCAGCTCCCTTGTCCTCGGCTATGCGGGCTGCGCGCTCAGCGATGTCGGGCAGATCGATCGGGGCATTTCGATCATGCAGCGCGCCGTCGAGGACGATCCAAGCAACGCGCAAGCGCTGGTTGCGCTCGGCTCGGCCCTTCTAAAGCGCGGCCGCGCCCGCCAAGGCATCGAGTTCCTCAAGCGTGGGATCCGGATCAGCCCGCTCGACAGCAGCCTGTCGTTCTGGGGCACTAACCTTGCCAGCGGGTTGCTGCGCGTACGGCAGCTGGCCGAAGCCGAAGACCAGGCCAAGGCTGCCTGCCGGCGCGATGACCGGAACTACCTGGCACGTCTGGTGCTCGCTGCCATCCAGATCCAGCAGCAACGCGCATCGGAGGCGCGCGCCGCAATCGAGGAGGCCCGTGCTCTGCGGCCGGACCTCCTCGCTGCGGATGCGTTTCCGCTCATCGGCCGCCGCGGAGCGGCAGCGCTAACCGCGACCGGACTCCTCGGCTGAGGCCGGCGACAGGGCTGCGGCGCTAACATGTTGACGTAGAGCACGGTTCAGACATCAGGCAGATCCAGCCTGATGTCATCGTGCTCTAACCGCTCGATGCCTTGAGGCCGGCGAGCGGGTCGAGCACGCGGTGGATCTCCGAGACCTTGCCAAGCGGCGCGCCACTCATCTCGCTATGCTTGCGGATCGTCTCCTCGTCCTTTGCGAGATAGATGCAGTAGGTCGTGTCTTGGGTGACGAAGCTCTCAAGCCACTGTATGTCCGGCGCCAGCGCGGCAAGCGCAGCGTTCGACGCACTGGCTGCCTCCCGCACCTGTTTGACCGATGCCTTTCCGAGCCCGGGGATCGGCCGCTCGATCATGTATCTCTTCATCGGTTCCTCCTGCCTCTAACGCGGTCCGTCCAGATGTCCGTCTCGCCGCGCGCCCCCCGACAGTGTCGGGCTTCGCCCAACGTCACCTGACGCCAATGGGTTCTGGTTTACGATGAGAGGCTTCTTGGGGACGGACTTCAAGCTCCACCCGGGCCTGCACACCGGGTGCGCAGCCCTCGCCGTGCCCGAAGGCTCTCGCCAGCTCAGGTCCGGCGATCCGGAGTGCGGTATGAATACCCGATCTAAGGAAGCTGGGATCGTATGGTGCATCAGGCTGCGGCGAACATGCGCCCAAACATGGTAAGCTGATCGCTCCGATCAACGAGATTGAAGATTCAAGAACGAGATTGAAGATTCAAGAACGAGATTGAAGATTCAAGGCGGTCACGGGTGAGTTTCGGGCACCGTGATCCTCAGAACTGCTATCTGCGGGAGGAGCCGGTGCCGGGTCCGCCTTGCCGAGGCCGATCGCATCGCTTGGCGCCATAGCGAACCTCTGTCGGAACAACCGGCGGAATTGCTGCTGGTCGGAGAAGCCAAGGGTCAGGGCCACTGCCTTGATCAGCCCTCGGGACGGTGAGGCGGCCCTCAACGCGTCGAACGCACGGGCCAGACGGCGTTCGGTGACGTAGCGGGCGAACCCGCCGTTCTCGGCGAACATGCGATAGAGCGTCCGCCGCGAAATGGTAAACCGTCGGCAGAGCCGGTCGACTCCGAGATCCGGATCGTGAAGGTGAACTTCGATATACGTCCGCACTGCCTGAACTCGCGACCCTTGTTCGTGTCTCGCTAGAGATCGGTATGTCCCGGGTGTCGGGACCGGATCCTTCATCGGATCGCGTCCCGGTCCGGCGCCGGCCGTTTCGCCGGTCATCGCCGAACGGCGTGCGGGTCCCGCTCCCTCCACCGAGAGAAGCTGACGGAGGTGGCTGTAGGCTATCATGACGTTCGCAGCCCGTTGGCCGTTCTCAAGAACGCTGGTGCTTTCGGCGCTGACCCAATGGCAGCGCCGTCCGAGACCGCCGTTCGGCAGGTCGGTTGGCCGCATCTTCTGCGGGAACGGGTGTTGCGAAAGTCACGGCGATAACCGCTGCCGCGACCGCAGTGAGAGGCTTCGGAATGTTGATCATGTTCACCTCCATGGTCGACGCCATGGAGATACGTCATTCCGCTTGCCTGAAATACAGCACCCTGGCGGACGCATTGTCCGGCAAGGCCGAACAAAAGATCAGCATACAGTTACGTTATAGTGTTCTCACTTAACACTTGCTTCATGGTGTCGATCATGACGCGAACGCTTAATGGCGGAATATTGCCATAGGGATGGACCGTATATATGCCGTTTGCCCGTGGCTCGTAGCCCGGCAATATTTCAACAAGCTCGCCACGCTGGAGTCTCTCACGCAGGAAGAAATGCGGTAGCACCCCCAAACCGACCCCTTGCTGGATCAGGGCGAAGACAGCGTGAACTGACGTCGCTGTCGCCACGCGGCGGAAGCGAAAAGTTACGCAGCCTGAGGCATCTTTCGCCTTCAGGTTATGACTGATCTCGGTTCCTTCCCAGTGGTGTGCCACGTAGGGAAGATCCTGCATGACCTCCGGCGCCAGGTCCGCTGGCGTCCCTAGCCCGAGCCGCTCACAAAGGGCCGGCGAAGCGCACAGTACATCCTGCAGAACGCCGATGCGCTGAACTTTGAACTCGCTGTCCGGCAGCTCGCCAACAGTCAAGGCCAGGTCAATCTGGTTCTTGATCAGGTCGAGCCTCTTGTCATCTACGATCAACTCCGGCTGAATGCGCGGATATCGTTTGTTGAGTGAAGCAATCGCAGGCGCTATGGAGTATTGGATCGTGGCATGCGGCGCCGTAATCCGAATTGGTCCCATGGGCTCAGCCAGATGTTCGCTTACCTCCTCTAGTGCGATTGTCGAAAGATTAGACAGTTCTTTGCAACGACGGTAGAACATCTCACCCATGGCGGTCAGGCTCTGCCGCCGCGTGGTCCGGCTCAATAGTCGAACACCAAGCGATGTTTCCAATTGCTTCAGGGCATCGCTGACGCCAGATTTTCCCATGCCCAGCATTTCAGCAGCACCGGTCACTGAGCCAGCTTCGACGATCGCAATAAATATGCTGGTCTGATTTGAGAGCAGATGCTTCATTGCAATAATAAACTCAATGTCTATTCAGACTCTCCGAATGAAATTCTCCACGGATTTGGCGTGATCGATTTGTCTTGCGCGTATCTGCGCGGATCCTTCATAGCGCTGACCGGGCCTGAGAGGTTCGGTCTGCTGAGTGTCGCTGATGGGAATCATCGTGTAGCGAACTGCCGCCCTCGGGCGCCAAATTGTGAACCGCCGATCCGAGGCCAACCGCATCGCTCGGTGCTATGGCGAACCTCTGCCGGAACAGCCGGCGGAAGCGACGCTGGTCGTCGAAGCCGCAGTCCAGGGCCACCGCATTGATCAGCCCCCGGGACGGAGAGGCGGCCCCTAACGCGCCGAAGGCGCGGGCTAGGCGGCGTTCGGTCAGATAGCGTCCCACCCCGCCGTCGTCGGCGAACATGCGGTAGACCGTCCGCCGTGACAGGGCGAACCGTCGGCAAAGCCGGTCTACCCCGAGATCCGGATCGTCAAGGTGGTCCTCGATGTACGCACGCACTGCTTCGGCTCGCGACTCTTGCCCGTGTTTCGCGAGGTATCGGGATATCTGGGGTATCTCGACCGGATCATTCATCGGATCCCGTGCCGGTTCCGACGGGGTGGCACTGCCGGCCGCCGTCAGGCAACTCCCGGACCCCTTCATCGCCATCGGCATCATCTGCTTCATGTGGCAGTAGGTGATCATAAGGGCCAAGGCCTTGCCGACGTTCCGCAGATCGCCGGCGGTTTCGGCGTAGGCCCACAGGCGGTGCCGGCCGGCGCCGCCGTCCGGCACGGGCAAGACAAGAGTATTCGCGGCGCGATGGCCGAAATCCTCAAGGGCGTTGTAGATCGCGCGACTGGCCAGGAACTTCGGGGCTTCGTTCGAAACCATGAGATAGGGCCGCTTCTGCGCCGCCATCCATCGCAGTCTGCGGTTTTCCTCCTCGACACCGACGGACAGGCACGCTGTCCAGATGGCGTCGATCAGATCCAATCTTCGGCGGCTGACGTGATCGCAAAGGTTGTCCCAGATGTATTTGCTGGGATCGACATAGGTCTCGGTGACCCGCAGACTATTGATGAATTCACCGACGGCCCAGTACCCGAGGTCGCTCAAGTGATGGATCAGATGCTCACGAAGCTGCGTTAAATCTTCAGCCTCGTACAAATCCTGCAGACTATGGTTCAAACGGTCACCGGTCACGACTCTATCCTTCCGATGATCACCTCACTGGATCGTGTCAACCAGGTCCGCCAAGTATCCGGACAAATTCGAGAACGGGCCTTTGCCGAGGCCCTGGCTCGCACCGCACGACGTTCCGCACCCTTGCCGAGACCGCAGAGGGTGCGCCAATCCGACTGCGATGAGGCGAGGTCTCATTGCCTCTCGCGATACCGGCCAAGGCCCCGCGCTGGGCTGGAGCCGCGCCCGGCGGGACGGTGCGCAGGGTCGCGATCCGCAGTGGCTTGGGGGAGCCTTCCGAGCTTGAGGGGCCGTCATGAAGTCGACACCGCCTCCTGGAATGTCGCGTACGGTCCTTAGCGGCCAACCAATGAATCACACGAGTTACCGCAGGCTGGTTGATATATCATTTACGCGGAGTTTTTTGGAAGTCAATTCGAGAAATAATATGGCATTCATGGCGCGCTGTAGACTGATCAGATGTATCAATAGCGTCTCGACAAGATGTTTCGTGCCTGGCCGTCACCCAGCCAAAGGCGGCAGGCCGGCGCCGCTCGGCCCTCAGATCCGGAGCGGCATTGTCAGGTGATCACCCTCGCTGTGCATGCATGGCCCTATGCGATCTCTGGTGTATGATAGGTCTCATCGCAGGCGTATTAGTATATCAATGATCGGGAATCGTGATAGTGAGTCAGCCGATCTAATGGTACAGCGGTTATCTCACACCAAAGACATATTGGATATGTCAATGGCTTCCCGAGACGGCGTCCCGCGCTATCAGCAAATCTTCCTCCTCCTTCGCGAGAAGATTCTTACCCGGCAGGTGCCTCCCGGTGCGCGCATCGCAAGCGAAGCCGAGCTTTCACGAGACTTCGGCGTGTCGCGTATCACCGCGCAGCGCGCCTTGAACGAACTGGCGGCAGCAGGGCTCGTCACGCGCGAAAAGGGGCGTGGCACCCGGGTCCGGCAAAACAGCGTAAGACCACCAGCGATCGATGCAACGACCGAAAGATCTGCAATGACCGCTCAGATCATCGGCCAGTCGCGCATCATCGGGCAGTCCGACGTTCGACTCCTGGCTTTCTTACGGCAGCTCGCACCGTCTCACGTCGCCGAGAAGCTTCAACTCGAACCAGGAAGCGACGCCTATTTCATCGAGCGGATCCGTTCGTCCGACGGGACACCGTTCTGTCACGTGTTGGCCTATGTGCCGGTCGAGATCGCACGCACCTTTTCGCCCGCAGCGCTTGAGTCGAGGATGCTGGTCGATTTGATCCAGGAGACCGGGCATCAGCTCGCGACGGCTGAACAGATTGTCACCGCTATCGTTGCGGATACTGTTCTTGCGAGCCATCTCGACGTTCTCGCCGGCACGCCGATGTTGTATGTCGCACGAACCGTCTACGATACGGACGGCATTCCGGTCGAGTATTTCGAAGGCAGTTTCAGAACGGACAAGTTCCGTATGTCAATGTCACTTGAAACCGACGCCCCCATTGATGAGATCGATCGAACGCCGGCGGCCGCTTCCGGGAAATGACCGCCCACGCCGTAGACATGGCCGAAGGCGGATCGATCGCCATTCTTCCGCTCGAAACCAAGGGGGAAGACGGCTTAGCCGCCGTGGTTCACTCCGACGGGCCATTCTGGGACCATGGCTGGCGTGGGAATTGCCGGCTAGAGCTGACCCAAAAGATCCATCACCATCTGGCCGTCTTCGCCCGCGGCCTCCAGGAATGCGTCCATGACCGGCTCGACCATGACGTCGGCCCATTCCGCCTGCTCAGCGTCCGTCTGGGAATGCAGCGTCATGCCCTCTTCCTGCAGGCGGCCGAAGGCGGCCGCGGCCTCTTCTTCCGTTAAGGTGATGGCGTCGGATTCTGCCTGGGCCGATGCCTCCTCGATCGCTGCGCGCTGCGCGTCTGTCAGGCCGTCCCACCAGTCGGGATTGACGTAGAGGTTGTAGAAGACGGTGAACAGCGGGGCGACCGTCCCGAATTCCTGCACCTCGTAGTACCGGCGGCTTAAGGCGGCAGACACATCGGTCAGCCCGGCATCGATCACGCCGGTCTGCAGCGCCTGATAGACCTCCGGGCCGGGCATGGCCGTGGGCGCTGCCCCGGCCGCCGCAAGGCCGGCGTCGGCGATGCGGTTGAGCCCCCGGATCTTCAGGCCCTCGAAATCGGCCAGGGAAACGATGGAGCGGCCGTTCGATGTGATGATCGACGTGCGCGTGGTGTAGAGCCAGGCAATGTTGCGCACCCCGACATCGGCCAACAGCCCGTCCAGAAAGGCTGCGGCATCCGAGTTCGGGAAGGCGGCGATATGATCCAGCTGCCCGAAGAGGTAGGGCACCATGGTCACGTTCATGGCCGGCACCGAGCCCGCCCATTGGAAGTTGCCCGAGAGCGCCGCTTCGATATCCCCGCCGGCCACGGCCGGGAAGTTGTCGGCGGGCGAGAACAGCTGGCTGGCGCCGAAGACCTGCACGTCGACGCTGCCCCCCGACAGTGTCTCGACATCGGCAACCCAGCGGTCGACCAGCCGGGCGATGTGATAGCTCGGCGGAAGCTGGTGGCTGACGCGCATGAGAACGGTGTCGTCCGCGGCAGCGACGCCGGGGCCGGCCATGGCCAAGCCAGCGGCAGTGACTGCCATAAGCAGACGGTTCACTGGCTGTACTTCCCTATCCTCGAACGAGCCTGTTCTCATTTGCCGTCGGCACGGACGGCGCATCCGGCGTCATCCTGCTCCAGCCGCCGAACCTCAGGCAAGCCGACCGGGCAGCGTTGATGGTACAGCAAGCGTTCATGGCGTCGGCCATCACGACCGTTAGGAAACGGCCGTCCCCAATGACACCGCGACCGCTCTTGATCGGATCCGTCGAAAAGGGCGCAGGTTGCCGCGCTGGAAGTCGAGTGGGACCCAATGGGGCCGCGGATCGAAGGCCGCTGTTGCCTCTGATCCGCGAACTCAGGCGGTGGGGCCGACGAGCACCGCCTAAGGAAACTCTGCGCGATGCGGCCCTGAAATAGGGCCTTCCGGGAAACTCTCTGCACGTCGACGTGGCCGCTGCAAAGCAGCTGGCTGGTCGGCGTGTGGACCGTGACCGACCAGCCCTGGCAGCCACAGATGGCAACGCCGTTGCCTGCAGGGACGGTAGGGGCGTTCGATGCTCTGGTAAGTCGCGCGATGATGGAGACGTCGCCGCCGCACACTTTTTGGCATCGCTGAACGACGACCGTGTCGGGCAGCCCCTCAAGCACGCGCCTTCGGCGCTTTCGGTCGTACTGGGAGCCGCCGTCTGTCGCGGATCAGTACCGTGCATTGCCGTTCGCCGGCGCCCTGCCGGGGAGAGCCGGTTCGTCATTGGCGGAGCCGAGGCCGACCGCCTCGCTCGGTGAGACGGCAAACCTTTCCCGAAACAGCCGGCAGAAGTGGGGTAGGTCGTGAAAGCCACAGCTCTGCGCAACCGCATTGATCAGCCCCCGCGACGCAGAGGCTGCCTTCAACTCGCCAAACGCGCGGCGGAGCCGGCGTTCGGTGATGTATCGCGCAACCCCGCCATCGGCAGCGAACATGCGATAGATCGTCCGCCGAGAAATGGCGAACCTCTGGCATAGGTGGTCGACCCCAAGCTCCGGATCGTGAAGGTGTTCCTCGATATGGACACGGACATCCCGGCCCCGCGTCGCCGATTTCTGGATCAGGGCAAGGGCGCTTGTCCGCCTTGCCGGAGCGGGGCCATACATGGCATCACGCCTCGCCTCGCCGGGCACCGTATCGCCGTTCATCGTCGGCTGGCCCCCGCAGTCGAAGCCTCCCGCCTCCAGGAGCTGCTTCATGTGGTTGTAGGCGATCATCAGGGATACGGCCTGTTGGCTGTTCGTCAGGGCGCTGTGATCCTCCGCGCAGGCCCAGAGGCGACGCCGCCCGGCACCCCCGTCGGGCAGCGGCACGACCAGCGTCGTGGGGCCGCGAAATCCGAAATCTCCAAGTGTCTTGCAGAACTCGCGGTGAACCCTGAACCCTGCGGCCCTATCGGAGAACGCGAGATAGGGTCGCGTCTGTTTCGCAATCCAACGCAGCCTTCTGTTCTGCTCCTCGATGCCCTGTGACAGGAAAGCGATGTAAATGGCGTCGATCAGATCCGATCTGCGATCGCCGAGATGATCGGACAGATTGTCCCAGATGTACTTTCCCTGGTTCGTATAATCGTTGGTAACCTGCAGACAGTTGAGGTGCTCGGTGACCCACCAAAAACCTAAATTCATCAGGTGCCGGCTCAGCTGCTGGCGTAGTTGCGCTAAGCTTACCGCTTCGTACAGATCCGGTAGACTCTCTTCTAAACTGGCAAGGGTCACGACGATTTCCTTCCGATGATCACTTAACTCGATCGACCCAAGTGCAATCGTAAAGCCCGCCCATATGAAATTGAGATCGGAACCTCGCTGCGATGCAGGCCCAAAGTGCCTCTTGTCCGCGAGGCCTTTTGCGAGGGCAGTCTAGGCGAGATGGCCTAGGGTGGTTTGCCGGGTGCGGCAGATGTTCGGGCGCTGTCCGGCGTTGGCAGACCGGCCACGATGCCATGTCCGCACCGCGCTTCCGGCGCCGGGTCGGATACCGGAGAGAAACGGGCGGTGTCGGCCGAGCCGGCGGCGCAGCCCCAATCCGCACCCTGCTGCATGACAGTTTCCGAAATCAGCCCGACGATCCTCCATGCCACAGGATCTGGTTGCGTGACCTCAACCCTCGAAATTAGCTGCAAAGTCACAAGAGATCACTATCTACCAGTCTCGATTTCATTGCATCAGAGTCTCACTGGCATCGGTCAGAGGTTGCTTCGCGCGGCTGCTTCAGGAATCCAGTGGAGTGCTTAAGTTATTTTCTGCCGCGTCCGCTTTGATTCGAATTGGTTAACCCAAGACTGTCCGGCGCTACGTACGATTCCGAATTGGCGTCCGTTTGACTGGCACCAAGGTGCAACGAGCGGGGCCGAGACCATCTGGACCGTACCGGATCAATTCTGAACATGTCGAGTATGTTACGTTGAATGACTAACTGAGAGGTCCGAGATGTGGCATCGCGACATGCCCGGTATCGTGCTGGCTTCGGCAGGGCCGTGGCTATGGAGCATGTCCGACGCCCCCGTTTCTCTGGCATGACGTTCGTCCATGCCCAGCTTGCAGCCGGAGATCAGGGTGAGATCCCGGTGCCCTTACGCTAGCCCAAGTTGCACTCTACCTTCGCCGGGTCGGCGACTCCTGAGGCAAGAGCGCACACCCTGATCGACGATCACCATGGTGTGCGGGGAGAGATGTAATCTGAAGTTCATCACCTCTCTAACCTACCAACGCCATTGCATGCCGAAGCCAGATGATGAAGTCCCCATACATTGAACGGGTTGGCCTTGATCTGGACGGCGTTTCGGACGAGCAGAGGCGTGACCTTTGGGCCGACGTCGTACGGCCTCTCTTCGATGTGTCCTTGCTCAACGCAGACGTCGAACCACCGGTAGAGCGGGCGGACGCCTGGCTGATGGACAATCTGTTGCTGACGAAGGCCGCATTCGGCAGCCAGATATTCGACCGCAGCAGCAAACACCTGAAGGCGGATGTGGCCGATTGCCTGCTGTTCCAGATCTATCTCAGCGGTGAGGTGCACGGCGAGACAGGAGGTGAGACCGTCCACATCAGGCCGGGAGATCTGCACATCCAAGACTTCTCGCGCCCGCATCGCGCTCGAGCGACCCAAGCTCGCGTCCTCGGTATCGTCGTTTCGCACGATCTCGTCGGCTACGACAGAGACCGGCATCCTGCCGTGATGCACGTGCCGCGAGACGGGGCCGTCGGCCGTGTCCTCAGAAGCACTGTGCTGAGCGTCTTCAGACAGATCGAAACGACAACGAAGGCGGAGCAGGCGGCCATAGCCGGCGGGCTGATCGGGCTATTGCGAGGGGCGTTGTTCTCGCCGGCGAGCCTGTCGCCGCCGTCACTGGGAATTGTCGCTGCCCGCAGCCGGGCAATCCGTGACTACATCGTGCAGAACCTTCGGTCCGAACACCTGACGGCAGATGCGATCTGTTCGAAATTTGGCCTCTCCCGGGCGACGCTCTATCGCGACTTCCAGGCCGAGGGCGGCCTGGAACGGTACATCACTGCGCGGCGTCTGGACGCGGCGCTGATGAACTTGGCCGTCACCGACACACCTCGTGGTGCGGTCAACCGTGTAGCCGAAGCATGGCGCTTCTCTTCGTCCAGTCACTTCATCCGGGAATTTCAGAGAAAATTCGGCTTCAGTCCGGGCAGCGTAGCGGGCGCGAAGTCAAGGGTCGAGGCGCCATCCTCCGACGGCGACCGCTCCCAATCACCGCTCGACGCGCCCGATCTCCTACCCCTTCTGCGGAAGCTGTGAACCGGATCCGATCTCAGGATGATCGCTGGGACAAGGGCTCTGTGGCAGGCTTCGCGCCGGAGACCGATGGCGGTATGCAGTTTTCGGCGGCGGCGACCATGCGAAGCCGACGACCCGCCAGTTGTTGGTGTTCGACCCGTCGTGGCAGCGGACAGAGCTTACCTAGCGCGCCGGACTTTCATTCCTGCGCATATCCGGCGGCCTTGAAGTAGTTGCTGCACTCCGTTGGAGTGAAGAGGTCGCAGATGGAGCCGATGGCGCGCCAGAGGGCGTCGATCGTCCTATGCGCGCCGGCCCGAAGATGGGCCTTGAGCTTGGCGAAGGCCATCTCGATCGGATTGAGGTCGGGTGAGTAGCGCGGCAGGAACAGGAAGCGGGTGCCGCGCTCCGCCAGAACCTTGGCGGCACGTGGGCTCTTGTGGACGTTGAGATTGTCCAGGATGACGATGTCGCCGGGCCTGACGACGGGCGCGAGTTGGGTTTGCACGTAGGTGTCGAAGGCCTCACCGTCGAGCGCCCCCTCGATGACAAACGGTGCGACAATGCCGTCGGCCTTGAGGCCGGCGATGAAGGTCTGGGTGCGCCATTTGCCGAAGGGCGCATCACTGCGCAGGCGGTCTCCCCGGGCTGACCGGCCGTACTGTCGGGTCAGGTTGGTCTTCACCGACGTCTCGTCGATGAAGATCAGGCGGCCGATCTCACGTCGCAAGCAGGGCTGGCGTTCTTCTATCCAGGCCCGGCGCTCGCCAGCGACGTCGGGGCGGTCCTGCTCTGAAGCAGCCAGCGTCTTTTTTTGCGCGTCAGCCCACAGCGGATCAGCAGGCGGGACAAGCTCGCTGGAGCCGCCGTCACGCCTCGCTCAGCCAGCAGCAAGGCGGCCAGGTCGGGCATGGTCTGATCCGGCTTGGCTTCGACGGCGGCGACCAGGAAGTCCCGGTGTGCCGCCAGCTTGCCGGTACTGCCGCCCCGCGGCGACGCATCGGCCGAGCCGGTCCGTCGGAACCTGCCCATCAGTTTGACCACGAAGCTCGGGCTGACGCCGAAAACCTCGGCCGCCTTACGTCGCGAATGACCGCGCTCAACGAACGCGATCACCTTCTCGCGCAAATCCAGGGAGTAACTCTTCGCCATCGGACACCTCCGACAACGTTGAATCACTCTCCGTCACGGATGGGAAGGCTCCGATTCCGATCAAGCATCCGATGCTCTAACGCACTGCCTGGGCCTGTACCGGCCTGGGGCCGCGGATCGGCGGCACGCCTGCCTTTCGATCCGCGGCTTGAATGGACGCATTCGGGCCTCGTTGGTCAAACGGACGTCTGCGCACTGCAGCCCTGATAGACGGCCTGCCAGGGCACGACCTGTACGTCGACATGGCCGCCGGGCAGAAGCTGGCTGGTCAGCGTGTGGACGGTGACGGCCTGGCCCTGGCTGCCATAGATCGTCACGCCGGCGCCGGCCGGCACGGTGGGGGCGCTGGACGCGCTGGTCAGGCGGACCACGGTCGCCACATCGCCGTTGCCCACTTCCCGGCACTGCAGGACGACAACCGTGTCCGGCAGCGCCTCACGCACATAGCCCGGCGTCTGGGGCAGCAAGTCGCGCAGGCCTTCGGTCTGCTGCAGGATCGGCGTAACGCCGATGCCGCGTTCCGCCAGGGCAGGTCCGGCGGTCAGGGAAAGGGCGGTCAAGGCCACGGCGGCGAGACCGATCGTCCTGGCTTTCCAATTCGTCATTGTCTCAGTCCTCCTTGACTGTCGCGTCCGCGAGCCATGGGGCCGCTGGACCAGCCTGGAGGATAGGGGGAGACGGGGGCCCGTGTCGGTGATGGCCGTCACGCGCCGGAGATCGGGGCTACTGGCGGTCGTCCGCCGCCGCCTGTTCGTCCAGCGCGTCGAACGCCATGATCAGGGCCATCGAGAGTCTGGCGAAATCGGCGTCCGGCTGCATCAGCTGGAAGGCGCCGTGGGTGTCGCCGCTCTCCGCACGGGCCACGATCGTCCGCGCACAGTCGTGGAAGGCGCTGTGCACGGTGCGCAGCCGCTCGAACTCGGCGACCTGCGCATACTCCCTGGCGACCTCGGCGATCCATCGGCCGATCTCGCACTGCGTCTCATCCAGAGGCAGGTCGACCTGGCTGGTGCCGCCGCTTTCGACATGGCGGATCAGCGCGCCCACCCATTCGCTGTGCGCCCGAATTCCCAGCTTCAGGTGATCCCATGCCATGCCCGCCCCCGTTTCCACGCGACAGCCGGTTGTCGACAACAGATGCAGACACAATAACCGTACACCGCGTGGGGTCGAAGGTGAAGGCCGATCGCCCGTGATCGGCGTCGGGCGCAGGGCGACACGCATGGTCCACGGCAGATCCGCATTCGTGTATCGTCCGTGACATGTCCAGCCAGACCGCTGCCTGGAGCCAATGAAAAGGGGGAGGCGACCCATGCGTCTTGTGCTGCTGGTGCCGTGTCTTGCAGTCCTGTGCTCAGCGACGGCGATGGCGCAGGATTGCGATATCGCGGCTGAGGTGACCGCAATCGCGCCGATCTTCCAGGCCCGGATCCAGGAGCTGTCCGCCAACCCCACGCCGGAGAACATGGAAACGATCCAAGACCTGTCGGAGCGGTTCTCTGAGGCGGGCTCGCTGGCCGGCACCGACCGTTCCGCAGCCTGCGCCCAATACGCCAAGCTGCGTCAGATGCTGGAGATGTAGCTCAGCCCGGACAGTAGGCGGCTGCCAGGATCGGCCCCTGGTCGTCGGCCTGCACCAGAATGGCGCAGCGGTCGGCAGTCCCGGACGGGCGTGCCGCTGTGAATTCGGCGGTGCCGCCGGACCATGCGCCCAGGCGTTCGGCCCCGACGACCACATTGTGGTTGGTCAGCGTGCGGCCGTTGTTCTCGCCACCTTCGACCTCGGTTACGCGGTGGTCCAAGAGATGCACCATCCACACGGATGCGGGCGCGTCGGTCTGGCCGTCGACCGTGATCGCAATGGATGCATTGGCGGTCCGCGCCACAGACAGGCTGGCCTCGTCTGCCGCACGCCCCGCCTCCGTTATGGCAGCATCGACTTGAGCGACGCGGGAACCGACGGCTTCCAGCCGGCCGTCGATGACCATCTGTGGCGTATAGACGTTCGGCACACCGCGGATCTGCAGGTTGTAGACGCGCTGCCTCTCGGTGTGGGCTGGGTCGGAAAACACGTCCTGCCAGCGGCCGGCGAAGCCATAGATCAGATCGTCCCAATAGTCGACATGCCACTCCAGAGCGACGACGTCCGCCCGTTCGGCAAGCTCACCCAGATACGCCTCTGCCGGTGGGCAGGAATAGCAGCTCTGTGAGGTGAACAGCTCTACCACTGTAGGCTCCGCGGCAGCCGGCGTGGCAGAGATCATAAGTGCGGCAAGCGTAGCCGTTGAGCGCATCGCGGTTGTCTCCGGTGGCTGTCCTTGGCGTCAGTTGGTGGGGGCGTAGATCTCCGCATCGCGCAGATAGCCGGCCCAGGCGAACCAGTAGGCGACATGGCCGGCCTCGCGCGGCAGGCTGCCGCCGTCATCGGCCACCAGCGCCTCTTCGGTGACGGTCCAGGTGCGGCCGTCGCCGACCAGCCGCTCCGGGTCCGCCCCTGCCGCGGCAAATGCGATACCCTCGCTGCGATAGGCGCGCACCGTGCGGGTGGCGGCGTCGCCCACCAGCACCACGTCGATCAGCCCAACCTGGTCGTTGATCACCGCGCCGCCTTCGAACGCCTCGAGCGGCCAGGCGCGAGCGCCACCGGGTGCGCGGATGCCGAAGACGAAGTCCTTGGCCGCCAGCGTGTCGTCATAGAGCACGGCCGGGAACATCAACTCGTCGCTGGCGAAGTAGGTGGCATAGGCGGCACCGGGGCCGTAGTCGCGCCGGTAGCCGGTGTCGATGGACAGCACGCGGGTATCGGCATGCTCTTCGCGCCACCGTTGCCAGGTGGTGATCGCCACGGGACGGATCTCAAGCTCGATGCTGGAGCCGGTCAACGGCCCGACCACGGGTCGCCCGGTGAACTGGTTCCACAGGCTGCGTGTGCGCGTGTCGTACATCAGCTTGTTGGAGCGGAAGAGGAATCCCGACGACCCAAAAACGAACGGTTCGTCATAACCCTCGACCGTGGTGTCGAACAGAATGCCTGCGCCACACAGCGTGCAGTAGGCCAGCGATACCGGCACGCCGCCGATGACGTCGTTGAACATTTCATGCCAATTGAGGATGCGTAGAGGATAGGCCCGCGCGTCGCCATTGATCTCAACACCGAACACCAGATCTTCATCGCGCAGATAGGTCGCGTCCGCGGGGCTGACGAAATCGGGATTGGTCAAGGCAGGAATGCCGTCCACGCGCACGCCGCCCCAGGCGATTTCCTCCAGCCGGATTTCATGCGCCACGCCGGGCGGCAGGAAGTCGACGAAGCGCGGATCGATGCGGGCGTAGAGCTCCCGCTGGAATTCTGCATAGGTGGGATGGGCTTCCAGATCGGTCGCCTTTTCCTGCCACAGCATCCAGTCGAACCAGTCGACGGGCGCCGTCTCTCCGGTCAGTTCCGTCAGGCCGGCCGCGGTCTCGTCCTGCGGCGCGGGGGAGAACCGCATGGCGGTGATCAGCGTGTGGGCGATCCGCGGGTCCCCCTCGTCCACCAGTGCGGCCAGCGCCTCACGGGCATCCGGCCTGTCGTTGAACACAAGGTCGAGGCTGTAACGGACGATCTGTTCGTCGCTGAGCTCGGCCGACGCGGCGAGGGGCAGTGCCGCGGTGGCGAGGCCGATGGCCGCGGCCTGGGCGATACGGCGGAAGGTCATGGGCGTGCCTCTTCCATCAGTGTCCCGACTATTTCGTTACATGTCTCTGACGCGCCGGGCGTACCAGCGACGCTCACGCGATCGTTGCGAAGCGTGATTGCCGTCTTTCCCTGGACCGCATCGGTGGTAAGGTCCGCAGCCATGGAGAACCCGACCGACCAGCCGATGATCGGCCACCGCGAAGGCGACCGGCGCCCCGGCCTTATGGCGTGGTTGCTGCCCCCGCTGGTGATTGCCGCCGGGCTGGGGACGATCACGCTCGACGTCATCGGCGACGCCGGGCATGCGTGGTTTGCCGCCGGCTGCTTTTTCATCAGCATCGGGATCGCGACGACTGTCTTCAATTTCGCAGCCGTCGCGCGCGGACAGAGGGCCCGCGTGCTGCGCTCCCCCGCAGTCAGTGTCGGCCTCCTGTTGTTGATCGCAGGCACGCTGCTGTGGACGGTGCTGGCCGGCCTGTTCGGATAGCGGTGAGGGTGGCGGCGTGGCGGACACGCAGAGCTTCAAGGACAACTTCTCAGATGTCGCCGAGGGCTATCGGCGCTATCGGCCAACCTATCCCGAGGACCTGTTCCGCTGGCTCGCCGAGGCCGCGCCGCGGCGCGAACGCGCTTGGGATTGCGGCTGCGGCAGCGGCCAGGCATCGGTCCTTCTCGCACCGCATTTCGCCCATGTGGATGCCACGGACCCCAGTGCCGCACAGGTCGCCAAGGCTGAACCGCATGACGGCGTGCACTATGCCGTGGCATCGGCGGAAGCCTCCGGCCTGCCCGACGGTGTCGCCGATCTGGTGACGGTGGCCCAGGCCATCCACTGGTTCGACATCGACGCCTTCTACCGCGAGGTCCGCCGGGTGGCCCGGCCGACCGGCCTGTTGGCGGTGATCGGCTATGGCTTCCTGCGCGTCGGGCCTGAGATCGACGCCCTCTTGGACCACCTCTATCGCGACGTGGTCGGCCCCTATTGGCCGCCGGAGCGTCGCCATATCGACGAGGGCTACCGCACCATCCCGTTTCCTTTCGAGACGCTGGCGGCACCGGCGTTCGCCATCGAGCGCGACTGGTCGGCCGATCACCTGATGGGCTACATTGCCACTTGGTCGGCCGTCAGCCGCTACCGCCAGGAGCGCGGCGACGATCCGTTGGACGGACCGGGTGACGCCCTCAGGCAAGCCTGGGGCGACGGGCAACGGCCCGTGCGCTGGCCCGTCTTCCTGAAGGTCGGACGCGTCGCCAGTTAGCCGCTATGCTGCGATTGCCAGGCCATCGCCGGACGCATCCAGGGCCCCGGTGATGTCTTCCTGCAGGTCCGCCAGGGTTTCCAGCCCGGCGCTGAGGCGGATCAGGCCGTCGGAGATGCCGAACTCCGCCCGTTCCTCCGCCGTGTAGGTGGAATGCGTCATGGTTGCCGGATGCTGCACCAGCGTCTCGGCGTCACCCAGGCTGACAGCCCGGTGGACGAGCCTGAGCGCATTCATGAAGCGCACGCCAGCATCGCGCCCTCCGTCCAGTTCGAACGCGATCATGCCGCCGAACCGTTGCATCTGGCGTCGCGCCAGGTCGTGCTGCGGGAACGAGGCCAGGCCGGGGTAATAGACGCTCTCGACCGCCGGGTGATCGTCCAAGAGCCGCGCCAGGGCTTCCGCGTTGTCGCAATGCCGCTCCATCCGAAGCTCCAGCGTCTTCAGCCCGCGCATGATCAGATGGGCATCGAGCGGCGACATCACCGCGCCCGTTACGTCCTTCAGTCCGAACAGGCGGATCCGGTCCAGGGTCTCGCGCCGGCCGATGACCGCGCCGGCCATCAGGTCGCCATGGCCGCCCAGATACTTGGTTGCGGAATGAACAACCAGATCGGCGCCCAGTGCCAACGGGCGCTGCAGATAGGGTGATGCATAGGTGTTGTCGACGATCGTCGTGGCGCCGGCGGACCGGGCGATAGCGGTCACCGCTTCGATGTCTACCAGCCGCATATTGGGGTTGGCGGGTGTCTCGAAATAGACCAGCCGGGCGGCCGGGCTCAGCGCATCGGCAAGCGCCTCCGGCCGGCTCAGGTCGATATGCCTGACGGAGACGCCGAAACGCGTCAGCGCATGGCGGAAGAAGGCAAAGGTGCAGCCGTAGAGCGTCTTGTCGACGATGATCTCGTCACCCGGTGCCACCAGTGTCCAGATGGCTGACGTGATGGCCCCCATGCCGGATGCGGTGGCCAGGGCCGCTTCACCCCCCTCAAGCTCCGCCAGCCGGCGTTCCAGCAGATCGAGCGTAGGGTTGCCGAGGCGGGTGTAGATGTAGCCGGGGCGTTCGCCTGCGAACAGGGCCATGCCGTCTTCCGCCGTTTCGAAGGTATAGGTGGACGAGAGATGAACCGGTGGGGTCAGGGCGCCATCTGCGCTCGACGGGTCGTATCCGTGATGGATGGCGCGAGTGGCAAAGCCCAACGGCGCGGAGTCCTGGGACGGTTTACCTGACATTGCGTATCCCCCTGGCATTCGTTCATCGGCCTGCGTGCGGTGACTCATAGATAAGCAATCTTCGGGCCAGCAGAAATATAAGAACAATATCAATGAGTTATAGTAAGCAAGCTGGGACTGCATATGTGGGCTGTCAGAGATTCCTTACAGGCGGCGCTTGGTTCCACATCCGCACCGCGGAAACGCTGGGGGTTTGGCCAAAAGTGATGATGTCAGAAATTCTGTACAGTGTACGAGAATCTGTACACACTGAGCTATGCGCGTCGATATCTACGGCGAGAACCGCACCGGCATCACGCATGAGGTGATGGCCGTGATCGCCCGCCACAGGCTGGACCTGCAGGCGGTGGAGGTGGTGCCCAACCACATCTACATCCACGTACCGGGATTGACCCCAGCTGGCTTGCCCCGCTTGCGCGAAGAACTGCTTGCCGTCCCCGGCATCCGCGGGATCGCGGAAATCGTGCTGCTGCCGCGCGAACGCCAGCATCTGGAGATCGAGGCCCTGCTCGAGGCCATCCCCGATCCGGTGCTGGCGGTGGACGGCGAGGGACGCCTGCATTTCGCCAACCGCGCTGCCGCCACCGCCCATGGCGCGACGCCGAAGACCTTGGCCGATATCGGGCTTGACGATCTCATGGCCGACATTCGTGCCGGCCGCAGCGGGCCGCTGCAACGCGACGTGGTGCTGGGTGCACGCCACTATCTGGTCGAGCTGCTGCCGATCATCGGCGACGGGGCTGACCCTTCGTCAGGGGCGGTCGTCATCCTGCGCGCGCCGGCGCGTGTCGGCGAGTGGCTGTCGACCGTGGGGGCCGGTACCGCCAAGGGGTTCGACGCGATCATCGGCGAGGCGGCGGCGATGCGACTGTTGAAGCAGCGCGCCCAGCGGCTGGCCCCGCTTGAGGCGCCGCTGTTGATATCCGGCGAGACCGGCACGGGCAAAGAGCTGTTCGCACGGGCCTGCCATGGTGCCAGCCGACGGTCGGCCGGCCCGTTCCTGGCGCTGAACTGTGCGGCGCTGCCGGAGAGCCTGGCCGAAAGCGAGCTGTTCGGCTATGCGCCCGGCGCCTTCACCAGCGCGTTGCGCCAAGGCAAGCCCGGGTTGTTGGAGCTGGCCGATGGCGGCAGCCTGTTCCTCGACGAGGTTGGCGAGCTTACGCCCTATCTGCAGGCCAAGCTGTTGCGCGTCTTGCAGGACGGTACCTACCGCCGCATCGGCGGCCAGCAGGAACTGCATGCGGATGTGCGCCTCTTGAGCGCCACCAACCGCGATCTCGAGGCGCTGGCCGAGGAGGGCGCCTTCCGCAGCGACCTGCTCTATCGCCTGAACGTGCTCTCGCTGACGATCCCGCCGTTGCGGCAGCGGGTGGACGATATCCCGATGCTGGCCGCTCATTTCCTGACACGTGCCAGCGCTCAGATCGGGCGGGCGGAACCGCGGCTCAATGCCGACGCGCTGGCAGCGCTGACCCAGGCGCCGTGGCCGGGCAATGTGCGCCAGCTTGAGAATGTGATCTTCCGCACTGCCTCCCTGGTCGACGGGGCCGAGATCCAGCCAGTCGACCTGGATCTGCAACCGTCTTCGACGGGAAACCCCGCGACGGACGACGAGCCGGCGGACTGGAGGGCGGCGCACGACGCCTTCGAGGCGCGGCTGCTGTCGCGCCTCTATCCGCGCTATCCCAGCAGCCGCAAGCTGGCCCGGCGCCTCGGCGTCTCGCATACCAAGATCGCCGAGAAATTGCGCCGACATGGAATCGGCCCGCCGGGCTGATTTCGATTGTCGACTTTTCGGAAACAAATATCTGCATCCGACGACCATTCCTGGCGCGGACTCAGCGCCTCATATCCCTCGGCAAGCAATCCCCACAGGACGGAAGGAGGCAGGACATGCTTGCCGTCAGACATGCGCATGAGCGCGGCACCGCCGATTTCGGTTGGCTGGACAGCCGTCACAGCTTCAGCTTCGGCCACTACTACGACCCGCAGCACATGGGCTTCGGGGCCCTGCGCGTGATCAACGAAGACCGCGTGCGCCCCGGTGCGGGCTTCGACACCCATGGCCACCGGGACATGGAGATCATCTCCTACGTTCTGGACGGTGCGCTGGAACACAAGGACACGCTCGGCACCGGCGCGATCATCCGCCCCGGCGAGGTGCAGCGCATGAGCGCCGGCACCGGCATTCTGCACAGCGAGTACAACGCTTCGGATGCCGAGCCCGTGCACTTCCTGCAGATCTGGATCGTGCCGGAAGCCCAAGGTTTGCAGCCGGGATATGAGCAAAAGGCGTTCGCTGAGGAAGAGCGCCGTGGCCGCCTGCGCCTGGTGGGCTCACAGGACGGTCGCGACGGATCGCTGACCATCAACCAGGATGTGGACCTGTACACGGCTTTGCTTGCGGCCGGTGAGGAGGCGAGCCTGACGCTTCGTGCCGGTCGCAAGGCCTGGGTTCAGGTCGCGCGCGGCGCCGTGGAGGTCAACGGCACAGCCCTTGCCGCCGGTGACGGCGCGGCTCTGGCAGAGGAAGATGCCGTGGCGATCCATGCGCGGGAGGCGTCGGAGGTGCTGCTGTTCGATCTCCGCTGATCCTCGGGCGCGGCGCGAAACCGTGGCCGTCACTCAGCCGCCGGCAGCGTGACGGTCACCGTCGTGCCGACGCCGGGTTCGCTGTCGATCGTCAGATGGCCCTGCATCGCGTCGGTCAGTCTGGAGACGATGGACAGTCCCAGCCCGGTGCCTTCGTCCTGTCTGGAGAACCCGGTCTCGATACGCTGGAAGGGCTGCAGAATCCGGCCGATCGCCTCTTGCGGGATGCCGATGCCGGTATCCCGTACGAAGAGCGCGATCCGCTCGCCCGCCCGGTGCGTCCCGATAACGACCGAACCGCCCGGGCCTGTGTTCTTCAACGCGTTGGAAACGAGATTGATCAGAATCTGCCGTGTGCCGAGCTCGTCCGCATGCACCTCTGCTGCGTTGGCGTCCACCGCCTGGCGGACTTCGACTTCCTTGCGGGCGGCCACTTGCGAGGTAAGGGCCGTCACCTCTTGTGCCAACGTTTCGACGTCGACGCGCTGCAGGCGCAGCTTCAGATGGCCGCTTTCGATCGACGCGATGTCGAGGATGTTGTTGATGAGCGCCAGAAGGTGCCGGGCACTTTGGCCAATGAATTGGCCGTAATCCTTGACGGTTTCGGTGTTCTTGGCGAACTGGTTGAGCGCAAGTGCTTCTGAGAAGCCGACGATGGCGTTCAGCGGCGTGCGCAGCTCGTGGCTGACATTGGCGAGAAAAGCGCGGTGGGCGGTATTGGCCAGCTCCGCTCCGGCAAGGGCGTCCTGAAGCTGCTCTTGCTTTTCGCGGAGCAGTCCGATCATCCGGTCCAACCTGATCTCACGGCTGCACCATTGCGCGATCAGCCGCATCAGGAACTCGGGATCGACGGACGGGTCCTCTGACCGATCATGGACCGCGAAAATATGGCCGATAACGTCGCCGTCTTCAGAGCGGATCAGCATGCCCCGATAGAGCTCCGCACCGATCCGGCGCAGCCCGACGTCCTGGGGAAACCGCTCGGCCACGCGGTCGAAGCAGCAGTGGTCGCCGCCGCCGCCATAGACGTTGTAGCAGGGGGTCCCCTCGGCTCGGTAGGTGTAGGGGGGCCTGTATCCGCTGCCGTCCCAGAAGCATTCAAGCCGGACCATGCTGTCCGGGCGGAGAATGCCGATGCCTGCGTAGCGATAGCCGAGCATCGCCGCAACCGACCGCGTCGCCGCCCGGAAGACGTCCTGTCTGTCGGGGCTCTCGCACTCGACCAGCACACTCAGCGCCGCTTGCCAGCGATGAACCAGGTCGTACTGAAGCGAATCCAACGTCCCGTCCCCTGACATGCCCGTCACAGCGACCGAGATGCCGCCGCCAGGCTTTGTCGGTGCATAAGTGTGCCTACAGGATGCGCCGCACGGCAAGCACGGCGGCAAGGCCGCCGTCGGTCACGATGCTTGACCCCGGTCATGGAAACGGCCAGAGCCATACGAACCGCCCGGACCTTGGCTGCACGGATGAATAGGGTGGCCGAAATTCCCCTTAGGGTGTCAGCGCAGGGAGACGATGCGATGTCGAACAGATCGTTGCCAACCGAGTACCGTACGGGCACCGCCCTGCCAACCCAGCAGCTGTTCGTCCACGGCGTTCCCGCCGATGCCACGTCCGGAGAGACGTTTGCGACGCTAGATCCCGCGACCAACGATCCGATCTGCGAGGTCCAGCATGCGGGCGAGGCGGATGTCGACCGGGCCGTCGCGTCGGCGCGCGAGGCCTTCGGGGCGTGGTCGGCGATGCCGGCGGTGGAGCGGGCACGGGTGCTGCGCCGCGCGGTCGACATCCTGCGGGCGCGCAACGACGAACTGGCGGCGCTGGAGACGCTGGATACCGGCAAGCCGATCCAGGAAACGCAGGCCGTCGACGTCGCGACGGGCGCCGATGTGCTGGAATACTATGCCGGGCTGGCGCAGACGCTGCACGGGGACCATTTCGACCTGCCGCCAGATGCCTTCGCGATCGTGCGGCGGGAGCCGCTGGGCGTGGTCGGCGCCATCGGCGCCTGGAACTATCCTATCCAGATCGCGCTGTGGAAGTCGGCGCCCGCTCTGGTATGCGGCAACACCATGGTGTTCAAACCGGCGGAGCTGACGCCGCTGACGGCGCTGAAGCTGGCGGAGATCTACACCGAAGCCGGGTTGCCGCCCGGCGTCTTCAACGTGGTGCAAGGCGATGCCCGCACGGGGCGGCTGCTGACGCATCATCCGGGCATCGCCAAGGTCACGCTGACGGGTGAGGCCGGCACCGGCAAGGCCGTGATGGCCGATGCGGCGAAGACGCTGAAGCATGTCACGTTCGAACTGGGCGGGAAGTCCCCGCTGATCGTCTTCGCCGATGCCGATCAGGAAGCCGCGGTATCGGCGGCGCTGGCGGCCAACTTTTATTCCGGCGGCGAGGTGTGCACAAACGGCACGCGCGTATTCGTCGAACGCGCGGTCTATGACGACTTCGTCTCGGCGCTCGGCCCTCGCGTTCAGACCATGCGCGTCGGCGATCCGTTCGATCCCGCAACCCAGGTGGGCGCGCTGATCAGCCGGGACCATCTGGCCAAGGTGAAGCGGTATGTCGACGCGGCGCGTGCGTCGAACGCCACCCATGTGATCGGCGGCGATGTCCCGAACGACCCGGCGCTGGCGCGCGGCAACTTCATCATGCCCGCGGTATTCGCCGACTGCACCGACGACATGGCGTTCGTGCGTGAAGAGATCTTCGGCCCCGTCATGGCCGTGCTGCCGTTCGCTACGGAAGACGAGGTGCTGGCCCGCGCGAACGCCACGGACTTTGGCCTGGCCGGCGCGGTCTTCACCCGCGACTTCGCGCGCGCCCACCGCGTGGCCAATGCGCTGCAGGCCGGCACCGTGTGGATCAACGACTACAACGTGACGCCGCCGGAGGTTCCGTTCGGCGGCTACAAGCAGTCGGGCCTCGGCCGCGAAAACGGGCTTCAGACAATCGAGGCGTTCACCCAGCTCAAGACCATCTACGCCAATCTCGGCCGCTTCGAAGGGCCGTACTGACCGCCATCGATCACAGTGAGGAGAGGACGGTTGCCGCCGGCTGGCGCCTGTCCGACGCCCTCCGTTAGTCTCCATTGGCAAACGGACACGGAGGCCTTCGATGCATCGCATGATCCTGCCCGCACTGTGCAAGCTTATGCTGGCCCTCGCGGCGTCTCCAGCGCCAGCGCAGGGGATCGAAGAGTCGCCCCATGCGGACATGATGGTGCTGCCCACGCCGCACGACTTCGACACACTGTGGCAGCGCATGGAAGACGCGGTGCGCGGGCATGAGATGTTTCTCGTGGGCCGCGCCAGTGCCAGCCGGGCGGCGGCCGGGCGGGGGATCGAGATCCCCGGCAACGGCATCGTCGACGTCTACCGCAACGACTTCGCGGTGCGCATGCTTGAGGCCAGCGTGGCTGCCGGGTTCGAGGCGCCGATCCGGTTCTATCTGACCGAAGCCGACGACGGTACCGCGACGCTCGCCTACCGCCCGCCCTCGGCCGTGTTCGCGCCCTATGGCAATGCGGATCTGGACGCCATGGCGGCGGAGCTGGACGAGATCTTCGCCAGCATCGCCGCCGCCGCGGTTGCGGAGGAGTGAGAGTGAATTACCGTCCGCCCCAGCCGGGGGACGGACGGTAACCCATACGAAGCTAACCCCCGACCGACGGCTCGGGCTCCGGTGCCGGTGACTGTGGCGGTTCGGTGCGCGGCTTGGCTGGCCCGCCGGCCAGGCCGATGGCGTACCAGTCGATCCGCCGGGTGACGGCCATGATGGCCGTGAGGCCGGCGAACAGGGCGACAGCGCCGATCAAGAGCGACAGGTCTTCCATCCGCATCAGCACATAGAGGCCGCCGTAGAGTGCCGCCAGAAGTGCCGCCAACAGGGTTGTGCGAGGAAGGCTCTGCAGCACCGCACGAGTGTAGAACGCGATCTGCCCCACCACCGCTGCCGCTCCGACGGCATACGCCGCCCCGAAGCCGATCTGTTCAGCAAATGCCAGCAGCAGCAGGTAGAACAGCGCCAGCGAACAGCCAACCAGCCCGTACTGGAAGATGTGGATGCGCAAAGCCGCCACCATCTCGTAGAGGAACAGCACGGTGAAGGTGAAGACGATGAACAGGATGCCGTACTTCGCCGACCGTTCCGTCTGCTGATAGGCATCGACCGGCTGGTAGAAGCGGACGCCGAACGACGAGTGCGCGATCTCTGTGAAGCGGGCCGACCCCACTTCGCCGCTGCGCCAGATCTGTGGATAGGACCGCGCGAAGTACGACGTGGCCCAGTCGGCCGTGAAGCCGTCTTCGGTGATCTCATGCGTTTCCGGCAGGAAGCTGCCGAAGAAGCTGGGATGCGGCCAGGCGGATGCGATCGAGGCCGTGGTGTCGCGACCCAGCGGCAGGAAGCTCAGGCTCTGACTGCCGTTCACCGAAAGCGACAGCGAGAACGGCACGGCACGGTCGAAGTCGTTGGCCTGCAGGGCGGGCAAGGCTGCCTGCATGCCGCCTGCGCTCAGATTGCGGGCCGGCTGCGGCAGGCCCGGTGTCATGGCGATATCGCGGCCGTCCCAGCCCAGATCCGGTGCTGCGGTGATGCTGCGCTGGTCGGAAAGGCCGAGGGCGAGGCGTGCCCGGCTCCAGTCCACGGTCACCGAGGGGTCCAGCCAATCCCGACCCCCGGGCAGCATGAAGCTGCCGGCGATTTGCAGGTCCAAGCGGTAGACGACGGCTTCGAAGATGCCCCGCTGGCGCGTCTCCGGCTCGACACTGCCGGTCAAACGATAGTCGTCGGGCAAGAGGATGATGCTGTCATCCTCCACCCATTCCTCGCCTTCGTCGTCGACGAAAGTGCGTTGGGCGGGGACCACCAGGATGGGGCCGGCAATCACTTGGGCGCGGCCCCAGAGGTCTCCGATCTCGCGCACCACTTCGCCCTGACGGTCCTGTCGCTCGTACACCAGCCCTTCGACCAGCATCAGCGGCAACAACAGGCCGACGATCAGGCCCAGGATCAGCAGTACTTTCAGGATGGGATTGCGCCCGCTCATGACAACGCCGGACGCGCCGGACCAGACCATCGGAAGTCTCCTCTGCCGGAAATGTGAACCCGTTCACGTTCGGCGATGGTCTGGGCGACACTCGGGATCAAACGGGGCGGTTGTGGGGCGGTTGAAAGACCGGAAGCGGACGCACCACTGCCGTTGCAATTCAATCGCCGCC
Organism: Anaerolineae bacterium; assembly: GCA_028285185.1. GTDB lineage: Bacteria > Pseudomonadota > Alphaproteobacteria > DSM-16000 > Inquilinaceae > JACKIG01. The sequence goes on from JANQQD010000312.1 coordinate 29,028, forward strand.
CATCGGCACTGGTTCTCGCAGGCGCGTCAGGCTGCGGACCGCCGCAGCGGGACGACATTCGGGACGGAGCGCCGGATCGGAACCTCGCGCGCCAGAGCACGCCGGAACGCGTCCATCTCGCTCTGCGAGTGTTCTCCACCGTTCAGCTTGTGGGTCCCCGAATTGGCGTCTGCCCGGTCGGCGCAGAAAGCGTAGTTGCCGTAAAGGATCAAATGATTCACTGAATGGTTCCTCCCCCGATATGTTGATATCGGCGGTGTAACCAAACTGAAACATCAGCGCTGTGATGGTCGTCACAGGGACAGATTGTTGCAGGAGCCGGCGGCAACCGGTTCTTGCATGACCATAGATCCCGCCGCGGTGAGCGGGGTCAGCGCACCTTCTACGCCGCCGTGCCGCTACGCCCCAGCTGCTCGATGACCTTGAGGGCCACTTCGGTCGTCGCACCCTCGGTGTCGCAGGTAGGGTCGAAGGCCGTTACCCCTGCTGCGAGAACCGGCACGTGCCGGGCCACCGCTTCCAGGCAGTCGAGAAGCTGTTCCGGGGTCAGGCCGCCGGGCGTGGAGAACTTGTTCACCGGTGCCATGTCGGCGTCCAGCACATCCAGATCGACGTGGACATAGACACCGTCGACCTCGCGCGCGAGCGCCTGCAGTGCAACGCCCAGCGCCCCGTCCGCCCCCTGGCTCTGCACGGCGGTCTCGCTGACGCGGCCCACCGCCGACCGGTCCAGCCGGTCCCGTTCATCGGCATCGAAATCGCGCGCGCCGACCAGCAGAACGGCGCGTTCGGGCACCGCCTGGAAGCCGTCTACCTTCAACGCCAGCTGGCGCCAGCAGTGTCCAACCAGGATCGCGACGGCCATGCCGTCCAGAAACCCGCTGGGCGAGGTATCCGGCGTATTGAAGTCGCCGTGGCTGTCGAACCAGACAACGCCCACCCGGCGCGGCGACAAGCCGGCGACGGTGCCAACCGAGCTGCTGCAGTTGCCGGCCAGGACGATGGGAAACTCGGCCTGATCGGCAGCGCGCCGCACCTCTGCGGAAATCGCCCCCATCAGCCCGAAGCCGGTCTCGTTCTCGGCCAGGAAGGCGTCATCGACATGGATGTTGGCTGCGACCGGCATATGGCCGGCGTCGCGCAACCAGTCCTTCAGGCCATGTTTGAGCAAATGCTCCGGCCCTGCTCCCATCCGATCCCGGAAATGGCCCGAGTCATAGGGCACCGTGATCAGTCTGACGCGCATGTTTCTCATCTCCAGGGCTGCCGCAACGTCGTTGGCGGCTTCATTCGGCCCGCTGGTACTGCCACGTTGTCGTCGGCGTGAACGGGATGTCCTCCACCAGCGTCAATGCGCTGTCCGTACACGAGAAGGTGCGGTAACGCAGCAGCGGCGGCATGCCTTCCGATCCGCCGGAACCGGTGAAGCGTGAGTCCACACCGTCCGGATTGGTCACCGTGATGTCCATCTCCGCCAAGTCGAAAGTCTCGCACAGGGTCAGCGTGTCGCCATCCACGGACCACTGGCCGGACGACTGCATGCTGAGCGTGCCGATGCCTATGTAGAGATCGCCGGAGTCGCTGCGGGTGCTGAGTGTCGTGTCTTCAGGCGGTCCGGGAAAGCTGTAGGTGCCGTCGCCGTTGATCACCAGGACGGACTCCATATCGGGGAACTCCACCGTTTCGTAGAGCCCCGTGCCTTCCAGCATCTCGTCCATTCGCTCACCATAGCCGCCTGAGACCAGGTTCCAGGTGCCGACCAGGCACGATGCGGCCGTGTCGTCACCTGCAGCGAGGCTGCCGCAGGCCTGGCAGGGGTCGCGTGTGGCCTCGATCGTTACGGCAAAGCCGTCCGCCTCGATCCCGAAGGCGGCCAGGCGATAGTGGTCCGGGCCTTCGCCGGCGACGGACAGCCACTCCGGCAGCGCGTCCCACGGCCCGTCGTCGAGGCTCACCTTCCAGGTCCCGGACTCCCCACTCCTGGCAATGGACCATGCTCCGCAGGCGAATTCCAGCTGGGCGCGGGCCAAGACGAACCGGTCCTCCGACAAGTCGTGTGAGCGACTTTCGCTCCAGGGATAGATATTGCCGGGAAAAGGGGTGGACGGGATCGCTCTGCCGCCCGGCTGCTGGATCGTTCTGTCCAGATAGTCCTGGGCAAAGGCCTGGAAATCGCTCTCCGACAAGAGGCCAGCCAAGGCGTCTTGCTGCGCCGTTTCGCTGTTGCCGTCCGGCATGGCAGCCATCAGTGCCATCACCATGCTCGCCCCGAACCGTTCGCCGAGCCAGAAGAAGAACACCACGCTTTCCTGCGCCATAGAGGTCAGCGCCGTGCCGGCCGAAGCGGAATCGTAGGCCGCGACATCGAGATCGCTGTTGCCCGTTCCGGGATAGGCGAGGTTGGCGAACCATTCCGCCGATCCTTCGGCCCACCAGGTGCTCGCGACGCGGTCGGTCTTGGCGCCATAGGTGGCGTACTGCACGCAGTGAAAGAACTCGTGCGCCACCACATAGCCGATGTCGTCGCCCGGATAGATGGCCATTGCGCATTCGCCGTCCATCGCGCCGACCGGCCTGGTCGCGGCATCGGTGATGCCGATCGCATCTTCCGGGGCTGCCAGCCCCGATGCCCAGACGGTGATGTCGCCCGGCGCCCCTTCGCCGATCGACATCAACGCGGTTGCTGCCCGTTCGATCCCGCTGCGGATATCGCCGGCGAACGCGGCAAGGCCGGCAGGCGCATCGTCGGAGTCGTGGATGATGCGGACCTCACGCGATCCGCCGGGCGTGGCGATGGTGAACCGCACCGCCTCATCGCAGGCCATCGCCGCGCCACGCATGCGATCGTCCACGCCGCCCAGATAGCCAGGCGCCGCGCAGTCCGCGAACTGGGCGCGCCCGGTGGACGGCAGCGCGATCGCGATCAGCACCGCCGGCAGCAGCCCCAGTGGTTTGCAAACCCCCATGGCGCTCTCACCCCTGCAGTGACCGGTTGCACCGTCACAGTGTCCGGCGCGGCGTGCCGACGTTCAAGGGCCCTGCAATTCCCAGGTGACGCGATAGGCACAGCGGCGGGCACCCGCCAGCAGATGCTCGACTCTCTCAACTGAGACGTCGGGGCCAAGCGCAGCACGAAAAACGGCGAGTTCCGATCGGCAGAGGCCCTGGCACGCGCGGGCGGCCACGCAGATGGGGCAGTGGTTCTCGACCAAGAGGGCGGAGGTCTCCGACTCGTCCTCCACCTCGGCCATATACCCCTCTTCGCTGCGGGCCTCAGCCAGCCGGCGCAGCTTCTCGCGCGTGTCTCCCGTATCCGCCACGCGGGCCCGGTAGTCGGCCAGCGACTGGCGCTCGCGATGGTCGATCAGCCTGTCGACGCCCGCAGCGCCGAACACGGCCTGCATGCTCTCCAGCATCTGCAGCATCAGGCCGGAATGATTGTCGGGGAAGCGGTCATGCCCGGCACGGGTTAGCGACCACACCCGCTTTGGGCGTCCAACGCCGGCCCGCAGATCTTCGAAGGTCACCAGCTCCTGGTCCTGCAGACGCTCAAGCTGCTGACGCACGGCGACGGCGGTGACCGCCAGCTTGCGCGCGAGCACCGTCGCCGTCTGCGGCCCCCCGGACTTGAGCGCGTAGAGCAGGCGGTCCTGCGGGCGGTCGGTCACGGACATGGCCTCCGATGCGATTTGAAAAGATATCTCTTTCTTAATTTTGCCGCATCGAGTATGAAAAGCAACTGCTTTCTAAATTCGGGGATCCACTATGGCCCAGGCGGCCGACACGTACCGTACGCTGCTGTTCGGCCGCTACGCGTTTTCCACATGGACGGTGTGCCTGGGCGTCGGTCTGCACGCACTGACCTGGTTCATGGTGGCGACGGTGATCCCGTCCACCGTGACGGAACTGGGCGGCGCCCGGCTGATCAGCTGGGCGATGACCATCTATCTCATCGCCTCCATCGTCTCCGGCGCGGCCGGCGGCCTGACCAAGCGGCGGATCGGCGCACGCGCGGCCTTCAACCTGGGCGCGGCCGTCTTCGTCGTGGGCAGCGTGATCGCCGCGGCAGCGCCGACCATGACCGTGCTGCTGGTCGGCCGGGCGCTGCAGGGTTTGGGCGAGGGGCTGGTGATCGCCCTTTCCTATGCGGTGGTGCGGGAGATCTTTCCGAGCCACCTGGTGCCCCGCGTCTTCGGGCTGGAGGCGGTGGTGTGGGCGGCCTCGGCCCTGGCCGGGCCGGTTGTTGCCGGCATGCTGACCGAAGCCGTTTCCTGGCGCGCAGCGTTCGGCGTCAACCTGGTCCTGGGGATCGTCCTGATCGGATTCGTGGCCTTTGGCATTCCGCGCGAGACCTCTCGATCCGGCGGCAAAGATCTTCCGTTGGTGCGGCTGGGGCTGGTGGGTGGTGGCATCCTGACCTTGAGCTTCGCCGGTCAGTTTCTGCAGGCAGGGGCGATCCTGGCCATCGTCGCTGTTTCGGTGGCGTTCCTCGTGGCATCGGTGCTGCTGGACCGGCGGGCGCGCACACGGCTGTTCCCCCGGCGTGCCTTCCATCCGCGCGATCCCGTGGGCCAGGGGTTCTGGCTGGTGCTGCTGATGCCGATCGCATCGGCCGGCATGAGCGTCTACATCCCGCTGTTCATGCAGGTGCAGTATGGCTTCTCGCCCACAGGCGCGGGCTACTTCGCGACTCTGACCGCACTGGCCTGGTCCAGTTCGGCCATAGTCGTCGCCAGGTTCAGTGGCCGAAGGCTGACGGACACCGCCATCGCAATGGGGCCGGTGCTGCAGTTTGCCGGCCTGACGGTCGTTCTGGCTGGGTTCATGATCGACACGGTGCCGATGATCGGGCTGGGGCTGCTGGTCATCGGGTCCGGCTACGGCATCAGCTGGGCGTTCATCAACCAGCGCGTCATGCTGGTGGCCGATCCGGCTGAGGGCGATCTGGCGATCGCCCTGATGCCGACGCTGCTGTCCACCGGTTCGGCGCTGGGGGCGGCCGTGGCAGGGGCATTGGCCAATCTCGGCGGTATCGCCGACCCAGTCACTGCCGATATGGTGCGCGCGGCCAGCACCTATATCTGCGTCGGCGGTCTGGCGCTTGCCGGGACGTCGCTGGTGGCCGGGTGGCGCTTCAGCCGCGCGATCCCCCGCCCGGTGCCTGCCGGTGGGCCAGTGGCCCCAACGAAGCCGACTGCGATGGAAGGAACGTGACACCGATGACCGAACCCGCCCCCACGGCATTGGAGAAGGCGACCCGCTTCCGCCAGCTGCATGAGAGCGACCGGCTGTTCACCATCGCCAATGCATGGGACGCCGGCACCGCCCGCCTGTTCTCCGGCCTCGGCTATGAGGCGTTGGGTACGACCAGTGCCGGGCTCGCGTTCTCCCTGGGCAAGCCCGATGCGGCCGGCGCGGTCACGCGTGAGGAGGCGTTGGCCAATGCCGCGGCGATCGCTGCGGCAACGCCGCTTCCCGTCACGGCGGATCTGGAGTCCGGCTACGGTGCCGGACCGCAGGAAGTGGCCGAGACGTTCCGCGATGTTGTTGGCCTCGGCCTTGCCGGCGGCAGCATCGAGGATGCGACGGCCGATCCCGGCCAGCCGCTCCACGACATCGGCGATGCGGTGGAACGGGTGCAGGCCGCCCGCGCGGCGATCGACGCCACCGGCAGCCCCTTCGTGCTGACCGCGCGCTGCGAATGCTATCTGACCGGCCACAAAGACCCCCTGCGCGAGGCGGTGACGCGCCTGACCCTCTATGCGGAGGCAGGGGCCGACTGCCTTTACGCGCCGGGGATCACGGAACGGGAAGAGATCGAGCTTCTGGTCCGGGCCGTGCCGAAGCCGGTCAATGTGCTGATCGGCGTATCCGACGCTACCTTGATGCTGAAGGAGCTGCAGGCCTTCGGTGTCCGGCGTGTCAGTGTCGGCAGCGCGTTTGCGCGTACTGCTCTTGGTGCCGCAATCCGCGCGGCGGTGGAGGTGGCCAAGGGCGGTACCGTCGGCTTCATCAAGCAGGCGGCGACCTTCAAGGAAATCAACCAGGTGTTTCTCGACGACGACTGACGCCATGACGGACGCGATCGACGAGACGGTCATCAGGGTTGCAACGGCGGCGGATGTCGACGGCGTACGCAACTGCGTCGATGCCGCGTTCACGCCGTTCGCGATACGGATCGGGCGCACACCGACGCCGATGCTTGCCGACTACAAGGCGCTGATCGCTGAGGGCCGCGTCTTCGTCGCCGATCGAGAGGCTGTCATCGGCGGGGTGATCGTCCTGCAACGGGAAGCCGAGGCGATCCTGGTGGAGACCCTGGCCGTTCACCCCGTCTGCCAGTGCCGTGGCGTGGGCCAATACCTTCTGACCCGTGCAGAGGCAGAGGCCCGTCGGGCCGGCAAGCCGCGCGTGCGGCTCTACACCAACGAACTGATGACAGAGAACCTTATCTGGTATCCCAAGCGCGGCTATGTCGAGACCGACCGCCGGGAAGAGGACGGCCGCCGCAGGGTCTTCTTTGCCAAGACCCTGGCGGACTGATGCGTCCCCTTCGCCTCAAATCCCACCGTTCATTCAGCGTTTGGAAAGGTGTATCGGCGATGATCGGCGGGTGGTGTCGGGATCTGTCCCGACGGGTCGGGGGTGTCCGCGTGTCGAGCTTGAACGAAATCGCCGGGAACGCCCAACCTGAACACCGGCCCCTCAAGACATTGGACAGATTGCCGGCTCTGCCGGCGTGGATCGAAAGCCGCTTTGGCGAGTTCATCCGCTACGGGCTTGCCAGTGCAGTGGCCCTTGGCGTGGATTTCGGCACGCTGGTGTTCTGCACCGAGGTGCTCGGCTTGCACTACCTTGCCTCAGCCGCCATCGGCTTTAGTCTCGGCATCCTCGTCATCTACAGGCTCAGCACGCGATGGGTGTTCGCCCATCGCCGGCTCGACAACAGGGCCACGGAATGGACCATCTTCGTGGCCATCGGTGTTGCCGGCCTGGTGCTGAACCAGATCAACATGGCAGGGCTGACCGAATGGGGCGGGCTGCGCTATGAGCTCTCCAAGGTCGTGTCGACGGGTGTGGTCTTTTGCTTCAACTTCGCCGCCAGAAAGGCGCTGTTGTTCACGCTGTCCAAGCGGGCTGACCCCAACGCCAGCCGAGGTGTGACCCCGTCATGACCGGGAAGACCGTCGCGATCGTCGGAGGCGGGCCGGCCGGGCTGACTGCGGCGCTGGAGCTGGTGCGCCGAGCCCGCATGCGGGTGATAGTCCTGGAAGCCAGTGGCGATCTCGGCGGCATCTCCAAGACCGTCAACCACAACGGCAACCGCATCGACATCGGCGGCCACCGCTTCTTCTCCAAGTCCGATTGGGTGATGAACTGGTGGCAGGACATCCTGCCGATCGCCCATGGCGAGCCCACGGTCGATGTGAGCCATCAGAATAGTAACCGCAGCGTGGAACCGGCCGCACGTGATACCGACGCCGACCGGGTAATGCTGGTGCGCAATCGGCTGTCGCGCATCTATTTCGACGGCAAGTTCTTCCCCTATCCCATCAAGGCCGATGTGGGCACGGCGCTGAAGCTGGGGCCGCTGCGCGTGGGGCGGATGATGGCGAGCTATGCCAAGGCGCGCGCCTTCCCGCGTCAGCCGGAAGTGAGCCTGGAGGACTTCCTGCTGAACCGCTTCGGCCACGCGCTCTACGACACCTTCTTCAAGCACTATACGGAGAAGGTCTGGGGTGTGCCGTGCAGTGAGATCAGCGCCGACTGGGGCGCGCAGCGCATCAAGGGGCTGAACATATCCAAGGCGCTGGCCCATGCCGTGAAGGCGCCGTTCCGGAAGCTGCGGCCGGGCGCGGGCGGGGCAGTCAACACCAGCCTGATCGAACGCTTCCTCTATCCCAAATACGGCCCCGGCCAGATGTGGGAGACGGTAGCCGAGAAGGTGCGGGCCGGCGGCGGCGAGATCCGCTTCCACGAAAAAGCCGTGGGCCTACAGATCCTCGACGGCAAGGTGCGGGCGCTGACGACGCAGAACGTTGAGACCGGCGAGCGTACGACGCTCCAGGCGGACCATGTCATCTCCACAATGCCGGTGACGGAGCTGGTGGCAGCCATGGGGCCAGGGGCGCCGGAGGCGGTACACCAGGTCGCGTCGGGCCTGGGGTACCGCGACTTCATCACCGTTGGGC
>JANQQD010000315.1 GCA_028285185.1 Anaerolineae bacterium
GTCGGCCTTCGGCAAGATCGACGTCGCCGGCCCCAACGCCCACGCCTTCATTGAGCGCATGATCGCCAACCGGGCGCCGCGCAAGGTCGGCGGGATCGTGCTGACCCACCTGTTGAACCGCGGCGGCACGATCGAGGCCGAAATCACCGTGGCCAGAGTGGCCGAAAACCGCTTCTACCTGATGTTCGCCGCCTTTTCAGAACAGAAGGTGCGGGACTTGCTGACCCAGGCGGTCGAGCCGGACGAAGACGTGACGGTCGAGGTGGTGTCGGAGGCATTCGGGTGCCTTGTGCTCGGCGGCCCGAATTCCCGCGACGTGTTGCGCCAGGTCACCCAGACACCGCTGGACAGCGAGAGCTTCCCCTGGCTCAGGGCAAAGGAGATCGAGATCGCAGGCGCGACCGTGCGGGCCTTGCGCATGTCCTATCAGGGCGAACTGGGCTGGGAACTGCACGTGCCGATGGCCGCGATGGCAGCCGTCTACGACGCACTCTGGCTGGCCGGCCAGGACTACGGCCTCGCCAATTTCGGCTCCTACGCGCTGAACGCCATGCGGCTGGAAAAGGGCTTCAAGGGCGCTCCGGAGCTGACCAACGAGGTGACGCTGCCCGAGGCCGACGTGATGCGCTTCTGCAAGCCGGACAAGGGCGAGTTCGTCGGTCGCGAGGCGACGCTGAAGAGCATGGACGGGCCGCTTCCCTGGATCTGCGCCTATCTTGAAGTCGATGCCGATGGCGCGGACGCCCATTCCAGCGAGACCGTGTACTGGAACGGCAAGCGGGTCGGGCAGGTCTCGTCCGGCGGCTATGGCTTCTCCGTCAAGAAGAGCCTGGCATTTGCCTATGTGAAGCCGGAGGCCGCCGTGCCCGGCACCGCGCTTGAGGTCATGATCCTCGGGGAACGCCGCCCGGCCCAGGTCCTGGCCGAGCCTGTCTACGATCCCGGCAACGAACGGCCCCGGGCCTGACGCAAGGGAGGTTGAGATGTCCGTCGCGGCCCACCAGTTCCTCGACGCCCAAAGCCAGGACGACCTCTATGAGATCGCCGAGCGAACGCTGCCCGGCGGCGGCCTCGGCGGATATTCATTGCCGGAGGACGTCCGCTTCATCATCGCGCATGGCGAGGGTAACCGTGTGCGGTCGGTCGATGGACGGTGGTATCTGGATTTCACGGGCGGCGCGGGGGCCAACATCCTGGGGCATTGCCACCCGGCGGTGGTCGATGCCGTCCGCCGGCAGGCAGGCCGCGGCCTGCACTACTTCGGCACGCTGAACGACACCGCCATCGAGCTGTCGGAACTGCTGGTCGAGACCATCCCCTGTGCGGAGAAGATCGCGTTCACCACCACCGGGTCGGAGGCGACGGCCTATGCCATGCGCATCGCCCGCGCTGCGACCGGCCGCGACCGGATTCTGAAGTTCGAGGGTGCCTATCACGGCAACCACGATTATGCCGCCTTCAGCCAGTTCCCCGCGGCGGCAGCGAACTACCCCCAGGCCACGGCAGACAGCGGCGGCGTACCGCGGCCGTTGCAGGAGACCATGCTGGTCGCGCCTTACAACGATCTGGCGGCGGTCGAGCAGATCTTGCACACCCATGCTGGTGAGACGGCGGCCATCATCGTGGAGCCGGTCCAGCGCATCATCTTCCCGCAAAGCGGCTTCTTGGTGGGGCTGCGTGCGCTCTGCGACCGGTACGGCGTGCTGCTGATCTTCGACGAGGTGGTGACAGGCTTCCGCCTGGCGCTGGGCGGGGCACAGGAACATTTCGGCGTCACGCCGGATCTTGCCAGCTTCGGCAAGATCATCGGGGGCGGTGGCCCGCTGGGATGTGTCGCAGGTCGCGCCGACCTGATCGACAAGACCAATCCGCGCCATAAGGGGAAGCTCGACTACGCCTATATCAACGGCACGCTGCACGGGAACCCGATCGCCGCGGCCGCTGGCCTGGCCACAATCCGCGAGCTGATGAAGCCTAGGACCTATGATCGTCTGCACGAAGGCTGCGCCAAGCTGACGCACGCCTGCCAGCAGGTGCTGAACCGGCACGGCCTTACCGCCATTGCGGCGGGCCGGGGGAGCTTCTGGCAGTTCCTGTTCATGGCCCGCGAACCGCGCAACCAGATGGAGATCCTGGCGAGCGACACGGCCGCCATGCGCAGGCTCGACATCGAGATGATGCGTCGCGGCATCTACGTGCTGCCGGGTGTGCGCCGGTTCACGTCCTTAATGCTGACGGACGAGGAGATTGCGGAAACGGCCGATGCTCTGGACGGCGCTTGCGCCGCCCTGCATTAGGCCGGCTTGGCGACGATGCCCGGTGGCGTTCGGTCCGCCGCATGTCTGCTGCACCGTCTGTCGCCTTTCGGTGACGAAGCGGCGCTTCACACCTCGCACCTGACCATCGATGCGCTTCAATAGCCTGCTCACCAAGACAGGATCGGGGCGCATGAGCCAGTTGCCGAGTGCCGTCGAAGCCGCGCCGCCGCTGCCAAGCGGAGATCTCCTGACGCCGCCGGCTGTGGATTTCACCGCTCTGCACGCCTATCGGCTCGAGCGGATCCGCAAGCAGCTTGCCGCCGCCCAGGTGGACTTGGCCGTTCTGACCAGTCCCCTGTCGCTGCAATACGCCGTCGACTTCGAAGAGTACCAGCTTTTCCAGTCCCGCATCCCCAGCGCCACGCTGCTGGTTCCGGCCGATGGGCCGGTCACGTTCTGCGGCGCCTACCACCGCAACTGCGCCTTCGTGGACGAATACCTGCCGACCCGTGGGTTGACGCATTTCGACAGCGGGCTGGATATCGCCGATCGGGCTCGCGAGTTCGCCGATCTCCTGCGCGGCCGATCGAAGGGCCGGTCCCGGATCGCGGTGGAGCGGCTGGACAGCAGCGTCGTGCAGGCGCTGATGCAGGTCGGTTTCGACGTGGTCGATGCCGGCGGACTGATGGAAGGCGCCCGCGCGATCAAGTCGGCGGAAGAGGTGTCGTTGATCCGCCACGCCATCGCAGTGGCCGAGCTGGCTATGGCGCGGATGCAGGCCGCACTGCGCCCCGGCATCACAGAGAACCAGCTCTGGGCCATCCTGCACTACGTCAACATCGCGCATGGCGGGCGCTGGACCGATGGCCGGATGCTGGCGTCCGGACCGCGCACCAACCCCTGGTTCCAGGAAGCATCGGACCGTGCCGTCCAGGCCGGAGAGATGGTCGGCCTCGACACCGACATGATCGGACCGTTCGGCTATTTCGCCGATGTCTCCCGCACTTGGCTGTGTGGCGATGGCCCGCCCACCGCGGCGCAGAAGGACCGGTACCGCCGCGCCCATGACGAAGTGCACCACAATATGGGGCTGATCCGGCCGGGCCTCGCCTTCCGCGAATTCGCCCAGACCGCGTTTCGCCAGCCGCCGGAGTTCACGGCCCGTCGCTACATGTGCCTCTCCCACGGCGCCGGCATGAGCGACGAATGGCCGAAGGTCGCCCATCGTCAGGACTGGGCGGACAGCGGCTATGACGGCGTGATCGAAGCGGGGATGGTGCTGTGTGTCGAAAGCTATGTCGGGTCGGAAAGCGGCGGCGAGGGTGTGAAGCTGGAACAGCAGGTCTTGGTGACGGAAGCGGGATGCGAGCCGCTGTCTCACTATCCGTTTGAAGCGGCTCTGTTGTCCTGACATGGCAGATGGATCTGTGCCCCCCTGTCCGAAGACGGTGCGCGCCGTCGTCAAGACCGACCATGGCGGGTTGGACAGACTGGAGTACCGGGACGAGTCGCCGGCGCCCACTCCGGGCATCGCCGTTCGCCGAGGGCGCATCCCGTGAAGATCACGCGCATCGCTGTCTATCACTTGCTGATCCCGATCCAGGGCAAGCCTTACAAGCTGTCCGGTGGCCGCGTCTTCACAGAGTTTGATAGCACCGTCGTCAGCCTCGAAACGGACGACGGGGTCACCGGCTGGGGCGAAGCCTGCCCCTTCGGCCCGATCTACGGAGCGGCATTCGGTGCAGGCATACGGGCGGCGATGGAGATCCTGGCGCCGGCGGTTCTCGGGCTCGACCCGCTGCAGGCCGAACGCGTCTACGACGCCATGGACCGGGCGCTGCAGCACACTGGCTTCGCCAAATCGGCGATCGACATCGCCTGCTGGGACATTGCGGGGAAGGTGGCGGGCCGGCCGCTGGTCGATCTCCTGGGGGGACGGGCGCAGCTGTCGCCCCGTCTCATCAGCTCGGTCTCCACCGGCACGCCCGACGAGATGCTGGCGGTTATCGCGCGGTTTCGCGGCAAGGGATATCGGGCCCATTCGGCCAAGGCCGGCGGCGATCCGGCGGAGGATGTGGAGCGTTTCCGCGCAATCGACGCCGACAACGCCGCGCGTGGCGACTACATGCAGGCCGACGCCAATCGCGGTTGGGCATTGGATCAGGCGCTGCGCTTTGCCCGGGGCATCGCCGAGTGCGACATGGTGATCGAACAGCCCTGCCAGACGATCGAGGAATGTGCGGAGCTGCGCCGGCGCACCGGCCTGCCGGTGATGCTGGACGAGATGGTCTGCGAAGTGCCGGACCTGCTGCGCGCGATCGAACACCGCGCCTGCGATGCCATCAACATCAAGATCACGCGCATGGGCGGCCTGAGCCGTGCCCGCCAGATCCGCGACCTCTGCAGTCATGCTGGCCTCTCGGTCTCGGTCCAGGACACCGGCGGTGCCGATATCGCGGCGGCCGCCATGGCCCATCTCGCCCAGTCGACACCGACACGCATCTTCCGCGGTGCCTGGGATCCGCGTGAACTGGCCGGCGTTTCCAACGCCGATGGCGGGCCCATGGCGGCCGACGGCACCATCGCGGTGTCCGACGCGCCAGGCCTCGGCGTCACGCCGAAGCTGGACGTGCTGGGCGAGCCGATCGCCGTCTACGACTAGACGCCAGAAGACAAGAGGGCAGGACCATGGACCAAGAGCGTTTCGAACTGGGCCTTTCCAAGCGGAAGGCGACGCTGGGCGCGGCGTATGTGGAGAAGAACCTGGCGGCCGCCGACGACTTCACCCGGCCGTTCCAGGAGGCGATGACGGAATGGTGCTGGGGGTTCGGCTGGGGTGACGAGACGATCGATGCCAAGACGCGGTCGATGATGAACCTCGCCATGATCGGCGCGCTGGGCAAGATGCATGAGTGGGAGATCCACTGCCGCGGCGCGCTGAACAACGGCGTGTCC
>JANQQD010000318.1 GCA_028285185.1 Anaerolineae bacterium
CCGCACATGGATTCGCGAGCGCAAGCTGCGGGCCATGAAGGTGGGCAAGGACTGGCGCGTGACCGTGAACGACGTCGAAGCCTTTCTCGACGAGCACGCTAACAAATAGGTGCCCGCTGCGGCTGCCGGCCTATGGGCTGGTGGGCCGCAGGGGAGAACGTCTTTTGGCAACCGTCAGCCAGAGGGGAAGCAAAGCAACATGACCGGTCCTGCAGCGAGCGAGGCGCCGACCGGCCATGGGTCGGGCACGGCAGCCCTGCGGTGGCTGGCACCTGCATTGCCGTTGGCACTGTTCCTCGCGCTGCTCACGCTGTTGCCGGCCATTACCGGCGGGCAGACCGTGCGGGTCGCCTGGTCCTGGGTGCCGAGCCTCGACGTCCAGCTCAGTTTCTACGTCGACGGGCTGTCGCTGCTGTTCGCCTTGCTGATCACGGGGATCGGCACGTTCATCTTCCTCTATGCCGGCACCTATCTGCACGGGCATCCCCGCCTTGCCCGCTTCTACCTCTATCTGACGCTGTTCATGGCCTCGATGCTGGGTCTCGTCCTGGCCGACAACCTGATCACGCTGTTCGTGTTCTGGGAACTGACGACCGTCTCCTCCTACCTCCTGATCGGGTTCGACTGCGAGAAAGCTGAGGCCCGGCGTAACGCCCTGCAGGCGCTGCTGGTCACCGGCATCGGCGGCCTGGCGATGCTGGCCGGCTTCATCCTGCTGGGAACGGCGGCCGGCAGCTTCGAGCTCAGCGAGATCAACGCGAGCGGGGCCGCCATACGCGAGCATGCGCTTTATCTGCCGATCCTGGCGCTTGTGCTGGCCGGCGCGTTTACCAAGTCGGCCCAGTTTCCGTTCCATTTCTGGCTGCCGAACGCGATGGCGGCGCCGACGCCCGTCAGTGCCTATCTGCACTCGGCCACCATGGTGAAGGCCGGGATCTATCTGATGGCGCGGGTTCATCCGACCCTGGGCGGGACCGACTGGTGGATGTGGACGCTTCTCCTGTTCGGCGCCGTGACCGCGGTCTGGGCTTCGCTGATGGCGGTACGGCAGACCGACCTGAAGCTGATGCTGGCCCACACGACGGTGATGGCGCTGGGCACCTTGACCATGTTCCTGGGCGCGGAGGTGAAGATCGGCATCGCGGCTGCCGTCACCTTCATCCTGGTGCATTCGCTCTACAAGGCGTCGATGTTCCTTGTGGTCGGGATCATCGACCATGAGACCGGTACGCGAGAGGTCGACCGCTTGGGCGGCCTGCGCCGGGCCATGCCGATCACGTTCCTGGCTGCGGCTGCCGCCGGCTTTTCCATGGCCGGCTTCCCGCCATTCCTGGGCTTCATCGGCAAAGAGCTGAAATACGAAGGCGCGCTGGCCATCACGCATGCACCGGTCTTCATGACCGCAGCCGCGCTGGCGGCCAATGCCCTGATGGTGGCGGTGGCGGCGACGGTCGTGTTCCGGCCATTCCTGGGGCAGCGCACTGAAACGCCGCGCGTGGCCCACGAGGCGCCGTGGTCCATGTGGATCGGCCCCGCGGTGCTGGCGACGCTGGGCCTGGTGTTCGGCATGGCGCCGGGCATCGTCGGTGTCCGCCTGGTGGAGCCGACGGTCGAGGCGATCCTCTACCGGCCGGAAGACGTCTCGCTGAAGCTGTGGCACGGCATCAACCTGCCGCTGATGCTGAGCGTGCTGACCGTGCTGCTTGGCCTTGCGGCCTACCGCTGGCGCAAGCCCTTGGCGGGCGGGCTGAACTGGCTGGTGCGGGTGCTGCCCACGACCGGCGACCGGGCCTATGACGCAGTGCTGTCCGGAATGATGGCGTTCGCCACCTGGCAGTCGGGTGTGCTGCAGAACGGACGGCAGCGGCGCTATCTGCTGGTGGTGGTGGCCACGTTTGTCTTGGCCGTTGGCGGCACACTCGTTGCGTTCGATGGGGTCGCCTGGCCCACCAACTGGTCGGTTCCGCTCTACGCCTGGGGGGTTCTCGCCCTGATCCTCGCGGGCGCGGCCGGCGCCATATTCACGCGATCACGCCTCGGCGCTGTCACCGCGCTGGGCGCCGTCGGCACCGGGTCGGCCGTGCTGTTCTTGATGTATGGAGCGCCGGACGTGGCCATGACCCAGCTGATGGTGGAAACGCTGGTCGTCGTCATCGTTGCCCTGGTGCTGCCGCATCTGCCCGGGCTGGCAAGCCGCGGCCATTCCGGGCGCTTCGGCCGATGGCGCGACTGCGTCGTGGCCGTTGGCGCGGGCACCGTCGTGGCCCTGCTGGTGCTGGCGGTCACGACGGTTCCGCTGGACCGCGACCTGACAACCTTCTTTGAGCAGGCAAGCGTGCCCGAAGCGTTCGGCCGCAACATCGTGAACGTCATCCTGGTCGATTTCCGGGCCATCGACACATTTGGCGAGGTGGCGGTCGTCGCGATTGCCGGCCTTGCCAGCTTTGCCCTGGTGAAGAGCGCACGCCGGCGGCGGGGGGCGAAATAGATGGACTCGCTGATCCTGCGCACGGCCACGCGGCTGATCGTGGCGCTGATGCTGATCTTCTCGCTCTTCCTGCTCTGGCGCGGGCACAACCTGCCGGGCGGCGGGTTCATCGGCAGCCTGGTCGCTGCCACGGCCTTCGCCCTTTATGCCATGGCCTGCGGGCCGGCTGCCGTGCGGGCTGCGCTCCGGGTGGATCCAAGGCTTATCGCCAGCATCGGCCTGCTGATAGCCATGGTAGCTGGTGTGTTGGCGGTGTTTGCCGGCGACCCCTTCCTGACCGGACTTTGGAGCAAGCCTGAGATCGGTGGCGCCGTGCTGCCGCTGGGGACGCCGCTGCTGTTCGACATCGGCGTCTATCTGACGGTGCTGGGCGCGGTGCTGTCCATCATGCTGGCCCTGGAAGAGCGGGAGGACTGACGGCCCATGGACGCGCTTCTCGCCTTGATGGTAGGCGTGCTGGTGTCCAGCGCGGTCTATCTGATGCTCAGCCGGCATCTGGTCAGGTTCCTGTTCGGCCTCATCCTGCTGAGCAATGCGGCCAACCTGGTGATCTTCGCCAGCGGCCGGACGACCCTGGCCCTGCCGCCGCTGGTGCCCGACGGGCTTGAGGCACCGGCCGTCACCGTCGCCAACGCCCTGCCGCAAGCGTTGATCCTGACGGCCATCGTCATCGGCTTCGGTCTTCTGGCCTTCGCCATGGTGCTCGCCTATCGGGCCTACCAGTCGCTGGGCACCGTCGACACGGATGCCATGCGTGTTGCCGAGCCGGATGCGAACGGGGCGGAGGAGGCTGCGGAAGAGCCGGCCTCGGCCCGGAGCGAAGCGGCATGAGCTGGCTGACCGTCCTTCCTATCCTGATCCCGCTGACCACGGCGGTCTTCGCCGCGCTCGCCTGGCAGAACCTGCCTGCCCAGCGGGTGATCGGGCTGATCGGGGCCGCCGCGCTGTTCGTCCTGTCCGTCGTGCTGATGGTCGTGGTTTGGCAGGGCGGCGTGCTGGCAGCCCAGATGGGCGCATGGCCGGCCCCATTCGGCATCACGCTGGTGGTCGACAATCTGAGTGCCGCCATGGTGGTGATCACCGGGATCACCGGATTGGCCGTCGCGGTCTATTCCATCGCCGATATCGGCCGGGTGGAGGCGAATGCCGGCTTCCACCCCATGCTGCATTTCCTCTTGGCCGGCGTTTCGGGGGCCTTCGTCACCGGCGACATCTTCAACCTCTATGTCTGGTTCGAGGTGATGCTGATTGCCTCGTTCGCACTCCTGGTCGTCGGCGGTGGGCGTGCGCAGTTCGACGGCGCGGTGAAATATGTCGCGCTGAACCTCTTCTCGACCGTGATGTTCCTGAGCGCCGTCGGCCTGCTCTATGGCATGACCGGCACGTTGAACCTGGCCGACCTGCACATGAAAGTGCGGGAGGTGGAGAATACGGGCCTGCTGGCCGCCGTCGCGGTGATGTTCCTGGTCGCGTTCGGCATCAAATCGGCAGTGTTCCCGCTGTTCTTCTGGCTGCCGGCCTCGTACCACACGCCGCCGGTAGCCGTTTCTGCCATCTTCTCCGCGCTGCTGACGAAGGTCGGCGTCTATGCCTTGATCCGCGTGTTCACGCTGGTCTTCAGCCCCGAGGCGCTGGGTGAGGCGTTCGACTGGATCCAGACGTTGCTGCTGTGGATTGCGGCGCTGACCATGATCACCGGCGTTCTGGGGGCTGCCGCGCAGACCGAGATACGGCGGATCCTCTCGTTCCACATCATCAGCCAGATCGGCTACATGATCATGGGGTTGGCGCTCTACACCGCCCTCGGGATCGTCGGCGCGGTCTTCTACATCCTGCACCACATCATCGTGAAGGCGAACCTGTTCCTGGTCAGCGGCGTCGCCAACCGGCTGACGGGATCGTACGACCTGAAGAAGATCGGCGGCCTCTACAAGTCCAAACCGTTCCTGGCCGTTCTGTTCCTGATCCCCGCCTTCTCGCTCGCAGGCTTTCCGCCCCTTTCCGGCTTCTGGGCGAAGTACGTGCTGATTAAGGCGGGGCTTGAGGTCGACGCCTACTGGATCGTGGCCGCCGCCCTGGTGGTCGGTTTGCTGACCATCTTCTCGATGACGAAGATCTGGGCGGAAGCCTTCTGGAAGCCGCATCCAGGCGGAGATGGCGCCATCGCCGTGACGGTCGACCGCGGCGCCATGCTGGCACTCACCCTGCCGATCGCAGCCCTGGCGCTGATCACGGTAGCGATCGGCCTCTATGCTGAGCCATTGCTGAGCCTGGCGGAGCGGGCGGCCGGCGAACTGATGGATCCCGCGGCCTATGTCCGCGCCGTTCTTGGAGCAGGCGCATGAGTTCGCTTCTGCTGCTGAACCTGTTCCTGGCCTTTGCCTGGTGCGCGGCCTTCGGCACGTTCACGCTTCTGAGCCTGCTGATCGGCTTTGTCGTCGGCAGCGCAGCACTCTGGTTCACGCGGCCGCTCTACGGCGATACGGGGTACTTCCTGCACGGCGGCCGCATGATGCGGCTCTGCGTCTTCTTCGTCTACGAACTCGTCGTTTCCAGCTTGCGCGTGGTCTGGGACGTGCTGACGCCGCAGGTCCGCAGCCGCCCCGGCATCCTGGCCGTGCCGATCGAGGCGGAGACGGATATGGAAATCATGTTGCTGGCCAACCTGATATCGCTGACGCCCGGCACACTCAGCCTCGACGTGTCGACGGATCGGAAGATCCTCTATGTGCACGCGATGTTCATCGACGACCCGGCGACGTCGGTGGCAGAGGTCAAAGAGGGCATGGAGCGGCGCCTGTTGGAGGTGATGCGATGACGACGGAGGCCCTTCTGGACTATGCCATTCTTGTCGGCTTCGGGTTCCTGTTCGCGGGCATGGCGCTGGCCTTCACACGGCTGATGCGCGGACCCAGCATGGCCGACCGTGTCGTTGCTCTGGACTTGATCGCGATTCTCGCTGTCGCCGTCATGGGGTTGCTGGCGATCGAAGATGCCGCGCCGGTCTTCGTCGATGTCGCCATCACCCTGGCTCTGGTCGCCTTTCTCGGCACCGTGGCCTTCGCCCGCTATGTCGAGACGCGGCGCGGGCGTGAAGACTCCGATACGGCATGAACGGGAACCGTAAGCCATGATCGATGTGCTGGTGGCCCTGTTGATCGTCGGCGGCGCTTTCTTCGCCTTCGTTGCCGGCCTCGGTGTTCTGCGTATGCCGGACATCATGATCCGCATGCATGCGTCGACGAAGGCCGGGACGCTCGGCTGCGGCATGATCCTGCTGGCCGTGGCCCTGCACTTTCAGGATACGGCGACAGTCTCACGCGCGATCGCCGCGATCCTGTTCATCCTGATCACGGCACCGGTCGCGGCCCACATGATCGGTCGTGCGGCCTATCGCACGGGCGTGCCGCTGTGGCACGGCAATGTGATCGACGAGATGGCGTCGGATTCCAGCCACCCGGCGAGGGGCGGCACGGAGCCCGGCGAAACGGCCGCCGACACGCCTGATGTACGCTGATGAAAAGTCATCTAAACAGCTATAAACTGGGCAAAGTCGTGATCAACATCGTTGGGCGATGATCCGCAATGCTATCGAGGCCGATGCTGACGGTGCACGAGGTCGCCGATCTTCTGAAGGTGAAGGAGAGCACGGTCCGGGCGTGGATCAACGACCACACGCTGCGGGCAATCAAATTCGGCCGCGAATGGCGGGTAGCGTTCAAGGACCTTGAGGCCTTCGTCAACGCCAACGCCAACCGGCCGCCGGACAGCGGAACGGCCTGATCCTTCAGGTATTCGATGGCTGCGTCCGACGGATTGCCCAGCTCAACCAGACGAACACGCGCTCACGACGATCTCGCAGGTTTGACCTTCAGCCTCGTCACAGTTCGCCAGGGCATCGGCCTCGGCTTCCGCCAGTGAGCTGCGCGTGGCCCAGCCATGGGCGCCGTATTTCTCCGACGTTGCGACCGCCAGACACCGGCCGCGCGAGAACGTGACCTCAAGGGCGCAAGTATCATCCCCGCATTGCTCAATCGCGTTCTTGTGGGCAGCGGATGCGGTCATCTCGTCGATGGCCAGCCCCCAGGCGTCTCCGCAGTAAGATGTTGCACAGGCCAGAGCCCCGTAGAGATAGCCATCGGGCACATTCAAACTCGAGCAGTCGGCCGTGTCGGTACCGGCCTCGCAGACCGAAGTGCCGATACCCGGCTCATCGCACTCGCCGTCGTTGGCGTAGGGGCATACCTGTGCCGTTGCGGGTGCCGCCCACAGCAACAGGCAGGCGACACCGAATAGCAGTTGCAGCGGGCGCCTTCCCATGGAAACCCTCCTAGTCGGGCTGTCGAGCCCCTTACGATACCGCGGACACCTGCCCGCCGTCAGCCGAGTAGGGGTGGGTCTTGGTCAGACGGCGATTACCGGCGTCTGACCACCCCCCACCGGCGTGTTAGAAACCGCGGCGGCCGTGACCCACCTGATCTTGAATGTACGGGCCGGAATCGCTGTCGGTCAGACCGCTGTTCCAGCGGCCGCCGCCGGGCATGTCCGCCCATTGGCCGGCATCAGAATCCGAACGCCCTGTCCGCACGCCGGACCGCCCCTGGCCGGCGGGATCGGCATAGGTGCCAGCATCCCCATCCGTAAAGCTACCACCGGCTACACCGCGGCCATTGCCGACCGGATCGGCATAAGCGCCGGCATCGCTGTCGGTGATGCCCGAGCCGGCGCCATACCCCACGGCGTCGGCAAACTGACCGACGTCGCTATCGGTGAGGCCGGTGTAAACCGGTCCCGGCCGCGGCGCGGGGGCTGGCTGCGCGGGCACGCAGCCCGACGCCAGCGCCGCCACGCCCACCAACCGCACGCCGGTCAGCCGGAGGAATGATCTACGGGGGATGTCAGCACTGGTCTCGATATCTTGGTCGGACAAAGATTGGCCGGTTTTCTTCTGGTTTTCGTTGTTGTCCTGCATCTCCAAGCACTCCCGATTCGCTGTTGTTATTTCGTCGGCTGTCGGCCCCGCGGCCTGCCCAGACGCGAGATCATGATGAACGGGAAGGGCCGTGGCGTCCCTGTCGTCTCGCGCCCCGGCTGCGTTTGTTGACTTCCAACAGCAAACCGGAACCCCGCGTCGATCGCAAGGATGTTTGATGACTAAACGGTGAAACCCGCGTGTTCGTCTGTGGGCAGGCAGGGCGCCGCATTCCCGACATGCGGCGCCCATCCG
>JANQQD010000336.1 GCA_028285185.1 Anaerolineae bacterium
CCACTCCAGAACGCTTGGTGCAAGACCGCTTAGCTCAGTCGGTAGAGCAACTGACTTTTAATCAGTAGGTCCTCGGTTCGAGCCCGAGAGCGGTCACCAAATTTTTCAATGAGTTATCAGGCGGCAAGTCAGCAACTCTGCCGGAAATTTTCAAAGCCAGGTACCACGCCGGGACCACGCAGAAAAACCCGCCTGATTGACGGCGGTCCCGGCCGGCGACTATCCTTTGGTCGTCGGTTGAACCGACATGGACACGGCAAGGCTCGGCACTGCGGTCAAGGTCAATTGGCCAATCCAACCGTAGGAGCTGAGCATGATCGACATCACCGACAGGCGCCGCGAGGCGCGCGCACGTCGAGCCCTTGACCGTCTTGGCTACGTGCTGAGAAGGCGAGGGGACCGATACCTCGTGGCCGATCAGCAGACAGGCGGCACGGTGCATCAAATCCACCACTCGCCGTCGCCCTACACCGAGACCCTGGACGACGTAGAGGACTGGGTCGGCATGCTGCAGTCGGCCTGACGATTGAGCGGGGCCGGCTCTACGGGGCCGGCCCCATGTCTCAGTTCGCCCGCTCCCCATCTTCCGGCTTCACCCGCCCAAGCTCTTCGACAGCTGCAAGTATCCGCTTCCACACCGCGTACCCGTCCAGGTCGCCACGTTCCAACATCGCATCGGCGCGCAAAGCTGCCTCGATTGGCGCGTCGTCCCCGTACTTATCTACGATCAGCTTGGCGGAGCGGTAGATGTCGATGTCGGAGATCATGACGGCATCTGGATTCATGCGATGCGAGCGGTCGCCACCGCGATGTGGCCATCAGCTGTTGTACTGAAATGCAGAAAGAAGCCCACAGGTCTCTTGTAGAAATTCCTCGTCCGGCTCCTTCTCGGCTTCCGCGCAAGTCAACAGATAGCCTCTTGCCACCGCTGCCATCCTGCTTACCACTGCCATGCTGCTTATCGTGTTCTCCGGGAAACGTGAAAGACTAGGCAATAGAATTCTCATAGCCTCCTCCGCTGTCGTCAGCGCGTCGGATTTTCGACCCAGCGCCCTTAGGTGTCTTGCTAGATCATTGAGGGAAGAAGCAAGATCGAGCGCATTGGCTTCCGATTGGACGCGAACTATGACGCGCTGAAGGGATACGGCCTCCCCGGCCAACAGAAGGGCGTCTTCCCATCGACCGAGATTCTCGTACATTGCTACGAGGTTGTTGAGGGATCTAGCTAGAGAAGGAACGAACGCATCCGGTCGAACTCTAGCTAAGTCCCGAAATAGTTCCACTGCTTCCTCGGCCCGCTCTAAAGCATCTTCTTGCCGGTCAAGTTCCCTGAGGCAGGGGGCCAGGTTACTAAGAGACCTTGCCAGCATAGGCGCAAAGACATCTGGACGGGCGGTTGCCAACTCGCGATAAAGCTCTGCTGCCTCCTCAATCACTGTTAATGCATCGCCCCATTGTCCGATAGATCCAAAGACGGTTCCCAAGTTGTCAAGAGACATCGCGAGGTCAGCTACAAAGGATTCGGGCCATAGGGAAGCCAAATCACGATAGAGCTTCACTGCCTCCTGAGCCACCATCCTTGCTTCCTTCCAATGGCCAAGATTTCCAAGGATGGTTCCCAGGTTGGTGAGGGACGTGGCTAGGTCCGGGGCGACGGCATCCGCGTCGCTCCGTGACAAGCGGCGGTAAATCTGCACCGCCTCTTCCACGGGAACTACTGCGTCCTGCCATCGGCCGCGATTCATCAGCGCAGCCCCCAAATTGTTGAGCGAGATGGCCAGATTGGGTACGTGAATATCCGACTCGGAACTCACCGAACCCCTGAACAGGTCCACGGCGGCTTGGGCTGCTACTAGTGCCTCGTCCCAGTGGCCGATCTCAGAAAGATGCCGCGCTACATTACCGATGAGTGATCCCTGCATGGGCTTGTTCGAAGAGCGTTCAACTAAAGTATTCGCAACTGTGACGGCAAAGCCCGCCGACCAGTGCGAAACTCGTTGGAAGACTACTGGCCTAAACGAGTCGGCTCTCGAAGGATCGCGCTGCAACATCTCGGCTAGGCAATTCTCTAGAGGGTGTCTCTCCTCTGTTTCTCGACCTAGCGACATTAGGTCGTAGAATAAACGACTCATGCGGTCGCCGAGGTTCGCCACTCCATCAAGGAGGGCAATGAAGAGCCAGTCGGGCAACGCATCTGGTCTGATCGCTACATGGGATGAAAAGAGCACTTGGTCGAGAAAGGCAGCAGCTAGAAGATCAGGCTGAAGACGCATGACATATGCGTTGCAGCACCAAGGAGTGCCGTTCAACGTGTCGATCACGTCGTCGGCGGGCACGGGGATGACACCGGCAGTCGCTAGTTGGCGAATGGCAGGAGCGCCTAGACCGTCCGCTAGGACGGCTAGGGCTAGCAGTCTTGCCAGGCCGTCCTCACCCAGACCTATGGAGTTGGATACGCGCCTGACCCGCCGCTGCTCTCGTTTCGCTAGTTGCTTTAGTAGGTCTCCACCACCCAGGCCGAATGCTTGGCCCGGCACCAATACTGCGTGGACCGCCGCGGCCATGGCCAGCAGCGGCAGCCTATGGGTGGCGGATTGTTTCAGCCACTGGACTGAACCGGCTAGATCCGGCAACGGACGCCCAGCCTTGTGGGAGAAGCAAACGGCCGATTCAGCAACCAATGCCAGTGCGTCGTTGAGTGCTAGCGGTCCGGGCGCAGCTATGGGACGTCTTCCAAATCGCCCCTCAAGAATATCAGCCTCACCTTCCCAGTCTTCGAAGGATCGACGTGACAAGAGCAGTAGCCGTATCGGGTAAGGGCCGTTCCGCCATGCCGCCAGCGTTTCCAGGAGATCGCGAGTACGCTCCCGTTGTTCCTCAGTATAATCTAGTACAATGAGCAGTCCTTGCTTCTCATAGTCTGCTAACTTCAGTCCGGCATTCTGAAGAAAGCCAGCAGTCCATCCCTCGTTACGAAGGCTCCGAGCCACAGCCGCCGCTAGCCGCGTCTTCCCTGCGCCGCCTTCGCCCGTGATCAGTCGCGCAGTGGCCGCACTCGAGTCAGTTTTCGCCCAGCTTAGGATCGCCTGCATTTCGGCGTCGCGGCCGTACAACGCCTCTACCAAACCGTAGTCCCATCTCAGTATCCGGAAGAGGTCAGGCTCACCGTCCTCAAATGCGTCGTCCAAAGGATAGCGCGGTAACGCAATCTCAGCCATCTCGGGTAGGAGAAGCGGTGAGGCTGATCCTACAATGATGGTTTGTTCGGTGTGGCCGCCCAGGTTAATGGAGAACTGACCCGTCTTCTGACCGGCCATCGCCGCCACCTAGCCATCCATAGGCCAGATCAGGCCAACGAGTCCGATGAGGCCGACCACAAGGCCGGTCGCGGACAAGCCCCAGCCGACCAAGTCGCGAGACGTGCGATTGCGGTCGCCGCGATCCGACCGATGCCTGCTGGCGAGTGACTGCATGACGGATCCGAAAGCATTGAAGGCGACTTGCGTGTTCCGGACGTCCTGCGAGTTCATCCGCCTTCTATGGTCGCCGCGCCTCCCAAGAAAGATGCCGGCGCTGAAGAGCAAACCCCCGATCGCCAGCAGATGAATGCCCCCCACTACCCCCTCCTCGACAGCTCCCAAGGCGAGACAGATTAGCGAAGTTGGCCCGGTCGTTGCACGGAAATCGACTCGGTAGCAACCTTGTAATGCCAGAGCTGATGGCAGCGCATAGAACAGCCATTGCGGGCGCGCCCTCTCGCTAAGTGGCGGCAACGTAGCCGTGCGATCCCGGCCGACCACACGGCCGATGCCGGTTTCGACTTCGCTCGAGCCGAAGGTGAGGTTGCCGCCGGCCAACGAGATCAGCCCACGGTCTTCCGCGACCAACAGCCCGAACAGCAGGGCGAACGCGGCGATCGTGACGGGGGTTGCGCGGCGACCGGATCGGCGCCTCGGAGGCAGACCCAAACGACGCGATGCGCAGCGGAACCGCCGGTTCAGGCGATCGAGCCCGACTTCCGTATCGCGGTGCCTGTGCGGGCGCTTGTGCCAGGGTGAGGCAGTCATCAGGGTAGCCTCTTGAGTGAAATCACAGATGCACATTTGGCCGGTTTAAGGCGGTTTCAAAGCTGCCACTTCGCAATTGGACCGCACAACCTTAGGGACGTTATGTGATAAGGTCGGGATGGCACCTAAGGAGGGGCGCCATGACGAGAATCCAAAACCGGATCGCGCTATGGAGCGGTTTATGTACCATCTTAGTTGCAGTGATCGTGGTCCTGCAATTCCTCGGCATCGATACACTGGGGGTTTTTGGAGGTGATGGTTGCACGGGGCGCACCCGTTTTCTTGGGAGGTGCTGATATGAAGATCGCTACGACCCTAGCCGCGCTTCTGACCGTATCGCTCATTTCTATGGCAGGTGCGGTAGCCCAGAACGATGATGCCGCAAGGTGTCTACCTATCATCACCGGGGAAGATGCAACTCCGGAAGATGCCGGTGCATGTGTGCGCTATCTAACCGATACGCTTGCTGGGGTCCAAGGCCAGGTTGCCGCTCTCGAAAACCAGATTGCCGCTCTCGAAGCAAGCCACGGTGAAATTCAGCAAACTCTAGACGACGCGGATTTCGTCGACGAAACCGCGGAGAGCTTCCGCAATCGTGCTGTTGAGCTCGAGGTTCAGTCAGTCACTTTGGAAGGCCAGATGGTAGCGGCGGCGAGGGCCGCTGAGGCTAGCCGTTTGGCGTTGCAGAGCCTCACCGATCAAGTTGACGAGCAGGTCGGAACCATAACAGCAGAGGTTAGGCAGAGACTGGACGACGCAGCAGATGAGCTGGAGCGTTTGCGGAGCGCTGCCGGAACGCAAGATCTTGCTCGGAACCCTGACTTCGTGCGGGCCATTGCCGAGCTAGTTGAGCCGGTGCCGACAGACATCGTCGTGGCTTCGCTGATCCCGTGCGCGGATCTTCCAGGTCGTCGTTGGTCAGAGTACGAACCTGCTATGGGGCGGTTCATCTTGGGTGTCAGTGAGCAGTATCCAATTGCAAGACCGGGCGGCGAAGAGGAAGTCAGACTGTCCATCGAACACATGGTTCAACATTCGCACGATCTTGGCGGAGTCATAGTTTCAGGTAACGTTTCCGATGGTTTGGGAGTGGCGGTGGCTGCTCAACATAATCAAGGGCCAGAGCATGGGTTGAGAACAGAGGCCGAGTTTTTGGGGGAAGTTGTTCCACCCGCCTCGATTTCCATCATGCCCCCCTACATCGCGCTCTACTGGTGCACGCCGGAGTGAGAAAGTATAGGATTGCTTTTTGTCGGAGTGCACATTAATGTTTACCTAGAAATTTTTATCTAATGCTCACTGTTATTCTCAGTATCTTCATCTGGATACCAGAACCACTGTGAAGGGTATCTATCGTTTACATGTGCTTGCATTTTGTCGACCAAGTCACGATTTGCGGGTTTGTCTTCTTTGGGCTCAAGAGACACCCTCATTTGCCGCAGGATGGAATAATTCGATTTATCAGTTTCACTAATGTCCTTTTGCGCCATAATGTTTCGAACAATATCGCCCAGAATATGAGACATTGACGCATAAGTTGACTGAATGCCGGACAATCGCTCGACATCATCTTCTAGTTTCAAGTACGGTTTTGATATCAGCACCACAGCAGCAATACCAGCCAGGAGACCGAAAGCGATCTGTCCAATCTGAATACCTCCAACCTGATAAGACCAAAGGGCAAAACCTGCCACACCTGAGCCTGTTGCAAATATCGCAAGATAAATGTCGATGAATCTCAGCCTTCTTCTCGTCTCTCGTATACGCTTTGCATAGTATTCTTTATTGAGCTCCGCATCCCGAAGTTCGTCGTAAAAGTTACAAAATGCTCTTCTGCTATGCTTGCCCATTTTGCATCTCAAGAATTTGGCCAAGGCACATTCGGATCAACTAGTTCTATATCTTTGTCCAGGACATCAACGCCACCTTTCCTGAGCACATCGACAATGCTATGAAATAAATACTCACGAATCCCCTTTTCGTCTCGAAATAACAGAATCGTGCCACGACTCACACCTGTGTTTCTTGAGAGCTGCGACAGAGATCCAAACTCATCAATATATTTCGCCGCGTTGATAAGTCTAAATCTTGACGCCATTCTGACCTGCCTTTCTTTGGCGGCATCTATGTTTTTCGATGCTCATAGGTATTCGAGGATGGCGATCAGATCTGCTTCGCTATTGACCTCAATTCCGAAGCAAACATATTCTCGCATGTTATGACAGATTGCGCAACTTTGTAAATACGTCGCATATTGATTGTTGCATCTGTGAGCATTTCCGATGCGGATGATGAGCGATGCTGAGCCCTGTCGAACAATCGGACGGGCCGGACCCGAAGGCCCGGCCCCGTGATCGTCACCTCGCGTCTCAAATAGTCATGCGATCGGCGTCCGCCTTGATGCTGGCCAGCAACAGCATGCATTGACGGCCGAGCCCTTCGAGGGACGCGAGGTATTCCAGCACCTCGCACTTCAGTTCCACATGAAATCCCCTCGTCGCTGCGGTTCTCGTGATCCGATCCTCAACCTCGCACCGCCGTTTGATTGCCTCATAGGGTCCCGGCTCATCTTCGTCGAGCTCTTCATTTCCATCCAAGACGGCAACCCGGACCTCTTCAGCCCGAGCGGCCCGCCAATCGATTTCGAGCTGATCCCACTCAGACCACGAGCGCAGTGTTGCGTCGCTGATTTCCGGCATCTTGAAGGCCGGCCGTTCCGGCTCCATCAATTCCGGTTCGCGGGTTGTTGCGGCCGTCTTAATTTCCGCATCGATGCGGTCGCGTAGGGCAACGACCCGCTCCATTAGCGTCTCGGCATACCATTCCATGCCAGCACATAAGGCCGACCCAGCATCCGAGCGGAGCCCGCTTGCTGCCGCTACCATTACGCTGGCAGCATTGGTCAGCTCGGAAAGATGGGCCTGAAGCTCTTGGACAAAGCCGACGGCGGGCGGAGTCTGATTGCCGGCGTCTTCACAAGGTCGCTCAACGGTGATGCCGTCCATGGTCGGTGCTCCTTCATTGCGTTCCGACTCCGATTGAGCACGATGGTCTGGGCCAACGTGTTGATCTCGCTCAGCTTTTGCGTCGCGATCTGTCTTGTTGAGCGTGGTCATGGCTCAGACCCTCCCAGCGCGGCACTGCACGCAATCGATCATGTCCCAGACGCGGGCGGGCGTGTCGCCGGCTATGCGCACGATGGCTTCGGCGATGGCGTCGAGCGCCTCGCACCATTGGTCTTCGGCTTCCGGGATGCCGAAACGGGCCTCTACGTCAGCTTCGGCCGCCTGCCGCTCCGTCAACTCCGTTAACGTCGCGTTGCGGCCCCGCCATGCCGGCTCCGGCAAGGAGACTTCGATACAGGCGTCGGCCTCTTGGTGAAGGGCCTCTAGACGAACTTCCACTGCCCGCCACGCGGCATAGGCGGCCCGCAGAGCGGCGACAGGGTCGGCGACGGCCTGAGCAGCCGCCGGTAACGGAGCGGCCGCAGCGGGCGTGCACAGCGCCGCCGTGACGGCTTGGCGTCGGGTCATGTTGGTCATTGCTCACGCCCCTTCCTGCTCGCCGTCTTTGACGAGCCGCATCGGGCGCTTACCGCGTTCGTCGGCCGCTTCGTTGTCGAGATCCCGCAACGCGAATTGCAGGCTGCTCGCCTGTTCGTAGATTTTGTACGCGAGCCAGGGCAGGCCCCGTCCGTTCACGTAGTAATGGCCAGGACCGGGGCCGGGTTCGGCGTCGACGCCGCATATCTCGACACCCTGGACGGCACTGACCATCAGGTCGGTCATGTTCTCCAGATCGAGCGCGTCCCGATGCAGCTCTTTGATTTTCTCGGTGTTCATGGTGGTTACCTCTGTTCGGCCTCTCACAGCCAATGCCAGCGTCGACCACTGGCAGCCGGGAGGTGAGAACGCGACAGAGGATCGCGTCCATGAGCCTTTAGGTTTCCCCTGGACATAGCCCATGGCTCCCGGCCATAGTCAGGCCGGCGCGGGAAGTCGCCATTTACGGCGAAGTCCGCTCGCTTCCGGTTCGAGTGTTGGCGCACCGCGAACCGGCCTCTGTAAGGGCTCTCACACCCATATTCACGATGCACCTATGCCGCCGGCTGATCAAGCCGGCTGGCGGTGCCCAGCTACGGCGAGAACCACTGGATGTTCACGGCGTCGATGTGCATGGGCGTGTGCGGCCGGCCGAAAAAGGCCAAGAGCGACTGATAGAGGGTCCGGGGACGTGATTACCCCACCGGCTCGCCAGGCGGTACCAGCGGTTCACATGCGTCCCAACTATCAAGGGTGCCGGGCGAGAGGCGAACACAAACGACGCCATTCATGATGGCCCATGCACCGCCGCTATAGAACGTCCCATAATCGCGAGGGCGATTTGCGGTCAGGAAGAGGATTTGCCCGGTCTCAGGGTCGCACTGAGCGTTGGAAAGTGGGGCATCGATCTGCTGTTGGGCAAGCGGCCTAGCCAGGTCGCTGCACTGCTCCAGCGCCCATGCTGGCACTACGGGTGTCTCGGGGGCGCTGACTGTAGCCACCTCAGGCTCTGTGGTCTGGCATCCCGCCAGCGCCACGAGAGCCGCGCATCGCACAACGAGATCACGCATGCGCCACCACTACCACAGGAGGGCCTGGGGGCGGAAGGTGGTGGGCGCGGGCCGCTGACGGAGAGGCTGGGGATGTGAGGGTGACTCGCGTCGAGCGCGCCGCGTGGCTATGCTCGCTTTATGGCGCGGGGGCTGGATGAAATCTATCGGGCGCAGAAACATATCATAGGGCCGACAAGCTGGGAGCGGCGGCCGAAGGATGAGTATCTTCGTCTGGTTGCGCCTCTCGAAATTGAGGGAGAGGCTGTTGAGGGGCTGCGGCTCGGGTTAATGGCGCACCGCGGAATGCCTGACCGAGGGGTGTCTTTTCAGGTTGAATATCACCCTCCGGGACAAAGCGCGAAGGGTGGCCCCATCTGTCGTATCGAATGGCGTCCGCAAGGCACGCACAACAACAAGGGGATCGGGCCGCCGGAGCTTCGGTACAAGCCTCAGAAGGGCAGCCATCACCATTCGTTCGAGTTGAATTGGGCACAAAGCGAGGCGCGAGTTCGCAGGGGGTTCTTGGACATCGCGGTCCCTATCGTGGATGCCCTATCCTCCTTCGAGGAGGCTCTTGCTTTCGCGGCAAATGAGTTTAGAATCAATGGAGTATCGGGCGTGCCCATTCCGCCCTGGGAGGAGAGGTTGCCGTGGTAGCGAGCATGCGGAACACAGCCGCCTTTCGGGAAACTGTCGAAAGCGCGGCCCGGCAGCTCGTCTCGGTAGAAGAGGTGTCGGGCGCCCAACATGTCGCAACGCCCCTGATGTATGTTAGCGGCGCTTCCGTAGTCGTTCGCGTCGAAGCAGCAGGCTCAGAATACATCGTCACCGATTTTGGGGCTGGCCATCAGGAGGCGGAATGGCTCGGTGGCGAGCATATCTATAGACGAGCCGCTAGAGCCATTGCGGAGACAACGGGGGTTGCCTTTGATCACTTCGCGTTCATTGTCGCTCGGGTGTCGAGGGATCAAATAGCTGGCGCTATCGCATCTGTCGCAAACTGCTCGCAGGAAGCTGTACTGATAACATCGACCAGGGTAGCTGAGAAGCGGGCCAAGGATGACGCGGCCGAACTGTATGACCGTCTCTCGGATCTGTTCACGCCACGCGCCGTGACGCGCGATGCGCATCTTGTCGGGGCGTCGAGTACGGAATGGCATGTTGCCTCACTGGTACGGCTCGATGACCGGCAGGTGGCCTTCGAAGCGGTCACGAAGCACCCGAACTCTATCGTCTATGCCGCCACGAAGTTCAGTGACCTCTCTCGTCTTAGAAATCCGCCTGGCCGGATTGCCGTAGTGCACAGGAAGGCTGAACTGAGGACGTACCTTGATGTTCTATCTCAATCATCGTCCGATGTGATTGAGCACGGATCAAGAGACGCGATCTTCCTGGGGGCCGTTAAGCAAGCTGCGTGACCTTGAGGGACGCAGACAAACACAGAGGCGGCCCCAGTGGCCGCCTTTTTCATTCCTGCCGCAGCCGCACGGCGACGCGGTTGTCGAATCTGACGCGGTATGGGTCAGGCAGCCCTTAGGATGCAGGCGGCCACAGCGTCATCATGGCGTCATGCTCCTCCGGGTATCGTGCCTCTTCATCGAAATGCGATGGAGATGAGCATGGCCGACCTTCGAAAGTCACGCACATTGCCGCCACGGATGCGGGTCAAAGACGCCGCCGAGTACCTCAACATATCGACCGATACCCTCTATCGCATGATCAACCGCGGCGAGATCGGTTGCATCCGCCGGCCTGGTGTCACAAGGATTAGGGACATCGATATTCTGGAGTGGGAGGCGTGTCACCTATGCCCGGCCAAGCCAAAGGACCAAGACCCCAGTGACGAGAGTGGCGACGACAACCGCACGTCAAGAAGGGCGGACGCCGCAGAAGCAACGGGAATGGCCCGGACGGAGCGGCGGCGCCTCAAGCTTCAGATCATCGACAACTCAGAGTCTCAATGAGACTGATGACATCCTCTGATGCGTGAGGTTTTCACTATCAACGATGTGGCAGAGCGGTGGGAATGCAGTTCGCGCCACGTCCGCAACATGGTGGAGACAGGACAGCTTCCTGCTTTCCGAGTTGGCAAGCTTATCCGTATTCGCAGAGCGGTGGTCGAGGCGATTGAGCC
This sequence comes from Anaerolineae bacterium, assembly GCA_028285185.1. Lineage (GTDB taxonomy): Bacteria > Pseudomonadota > Alphaproteobacteria > DSM-16000 > Inquilinaceae > JACKIG01. The sequence goes on from JANQQD010000336.1 coordinate 10,796, forward strand.
GCAGATCTTAGGGGAACCGCCGCGCACCGAGGAGAGTGGCCTCGAGCCACGTGAGGAAGCAGCGGACTCGCCAAAGCCGCATAGGGCTTGGTTCGACGTCTTCCAGCTTCCACCGGGACTGCCCCCTCGCGGCTTGGACCGCGAACAGGCAGCCGCCTATGTCGGTCTCCCGCCAACCAATTTCGATGCGCAGGTGAAGGCTGGCGTGCTTCCACAGTCGCTGCCCTTCGGTCGGCGCCGTGTGGGGGATGTTAGGGCGATTGATAAAGCGCTTGATCTTCTCAGTGGCATTACGGCCCGCGACCCCAATCAGGATCGCAACAAGAAGTAAGGCCACCGCGGACGAAAAAAGCACGCGCCCATCTCCCGAGATTTCCAATATGCGCCACGGCGGACAAAGCCGGCTCGCAGCCTTTGATCGTTGACTCTAAGGCGCGTTCAGAGCGATCCTTACCAATCGTAGATTGATTGAATGCTTGAAGGATCGACCCATGCGGTTAACCATTTTGGCGTCGGTGCTTGCAATGGCGGCCTCCATCGTCCCAGCGGCAGCGCAATACGACAGCGGCTACGGCTCCAACTACGGATATGGTCAGGGCAACACCTGGCAGCCGGGCGGCGCCTACGACACCAACCAGCCAGGCACCTGGACGAGCCAGGGCTACACCGTGACCACGCCGGGGACGCGGGTCTCCCCCTTAGATGGCACCCGCCGCGTCTACCCGAACGAGCCGACGCTAGGCGACCCGAGAGGGTATCGTCGCACCGACCCTAGCACATGCACTGGCCTGCTTTGCGATTGATGCCCACCGCCTGACCCGCCTCTCACGCATTCCGCGATATCTCCAGCACGCGCCACGTGTTGCCGGTCCGATTGCCGCAGGTCTTGCAGGCGTAGCGGCGCTCAAGATCGATGAGGCGGATATAGCCCTTCAGCCGGCGCTGCAGTGATGCCGGGTACACCACGCCCTGCCGTCCGCAGCGCCCGCACGTGACCTCTATAACGTGCCAGTCGCGAAGGTCCTCAAGGCGGAGCTGATAGCGGGGACCGATCGATTTGTTCTGTGTTCGTTCCACATTCAGCATGCTATCGCGGCATGGAGGAGGGTGGCAAGCGAGCTTAGGGTATCGCCGTGCCGCGCATCGACGCTGACTCGAGCAGCTCCTTCGTAGCTCAAAGAACCTCGCTCGATAAAGCGGCACTCCAAGGGTAGAAACGCTGGTGTCGCCGACGCCGTGGCAAGATGAAGGTGCAACGCGGTCGTTGGCGGCGATCCGATCTATGCCGACGGAGATTATAAGTTCCAACTGCGGATCTGGGTGATTCATACACGGCACCACCAGGGGTGTTGCATAGTTGTGAGCGACCGGCGGACGATCAGACTTCTCTGGCGGGGAGGGTGCGATGGCGTCGTGGTTTGATAGCTTATGGGTGCAGGTTGCGGCTGGCCTGCTAGTACTAGCGATCGCGGGTGCAGTAGCATGGGCCTATCGTAAGCGAATCTGGCTTAAGAATTGGTTCACACAGTCGTTGGCGGGAGTTATTGCTGGCACAATAGCTGGTCTTGTAACAACCGTGATCCTTGGTTCGATTTTTGTCGGATCGAAGAACATAGTAACTCCTAACATGGTGGTGGCTTTTGCATCGGAATGCCCGGAAGGATGGGCCCAATATTACCATGCGGCTGGGCGGGTTGTCGTCGGTGCCGGCTCTCATGATCCAAATCCCACCATTCGAAGCAGAGACAGCAATGGTGTGGAATTAATTACCTATGGACTGGGACAAATCGGCGGAACTAATTTCATCAATCACAATCATCATGTTCCATATGAGATGCGAAGAGTGGTTGCGGGAGACGAGCTCCCCGATGATCAGCTTACAAGAGTGACGCGATTTCTGTCTCCAGACCCTCAGGAGAGCGTATTCCGCGCAGATGGAGATACCAGTGTTGGAATTCACACCGGAGATGAAGAAGCGTCAGCCGATGAAAATGAGTATTACATGCCGCCTTACATTGCGCTTTACTGGTGTACTCCGCTCTGAACGGGTGCACAGATTAGATGAGTGACAAGAGTCTCGACACACTCTTACGCCTTGCCGCCTTCGATCGCGTCCGAAGGCTCAATGAGATTCACGACCACCTGACGGCAAAAGAACTCAAGCCCGGTTTCACATTCGGTGAGCAGCGCATCCCGCTCATGAATCCCCAGCGCGGGATCTTCAAGCCGCAGCAGATGCGGTTTCTCCTGTCGATCAAGACCGTTTTCCCGAAGCCTGGGGGCAAGGTCTGGTATGACGATCAGCGCGAGGTCCATCGCCAGATCTTCGAGGGCGACGAAACAATCGACTACGCCTTCATGGGCCAGAACCCCGATGCGGCGGACAACCGATGGCTTCGAGAGGCCTTCGAGAACCAGATCCCGATCATCTACTTCCTCGGCATTGCACCGGGGCGGTATCAAGCGATGCTGCCTGCCTTCATCTCGGGATGGGACGGCAACAGTTTGAAGGCACCGGTGGCGTTTGGCGTACCCGAACAGGAAACTTTGGCGCCACCCGAGACGGCGCCTGAGCGACGATACGCCTTGCGTGCCGTGCAGCAGCGGCTGCACCAAGCGTCTTTCCGCGAAGCAGTCATCACTGCGTACAATGGCCGATGCGCTATCTCCGGACTGCCAAAATCGGTCCTGCTGGACGCCGCTCACATCGTTTCCGACAAGGACGAGAAACTTGGTCAGCCAATTGTCCCGAATGGCATTCCCCTTTCCAAGATCCACCACGCGGCCTTTGATGCCCATCTGATTGGCATCGATCCGGATTGCCGGTTGCACGTATCCGAACAGCTGTTGGCACAGAACGACGGGCCGATGCTGGAGGCATTAAAGGGGCTGAACGGCGGAACCATCCACTTGCCCAGCAGAGTGAAGGATCATCCCGACCGTGGCCGGCTTGCAATTCGCTACGAGAGATTCAAGGCCGTGGCGTAGTTGCCGGGGCCAGTATTCAGCATCCGGTTTCACAGGAGCACTGCATGTGCAATGCCTACTCCATCACCCATCCGCGTGAAGCGATCCTAGAGATCGCCGATGGTTTGGCAGGACAGTTAGATCTGCCACTTGACGCGTCAGCGTTGCCTGCTGACTTGTCGCCCCGCTACCGCATCAGCCCGCGCCAGCGAGCGCCGATTCTTTACCTGGCCGACGACAAGCTCATCTTGACCATGGCCCTTTGGGGCTTCCTGACAAAGGGCGCCAAGCCAGGCTTCGCCCCGACCAACGCCCGCGACGACAAACTAACGTCTGGCTGGCCGTGGAAGATGGTCTCGAGATCGCAGCGATGCCTTGTGCCCGCTGACGGTTTCTTCGAGCCAGAGAAGCCGGCAGGCGCCAAGGGCACGGTGCCTTGGTCCTACTACGCCATGGGCAACCGCCAGTTGTTCATGATGGCCGGTCTGTGGAACCAAACGGCTGACCCGAAGACAGGCGAACCCCTCGACACCTACACCGTCGTGACCACGTCAGCGAGCGCTGCTATCCGCATTCACGACCGCATGCCGGCGATCGTCGAGGATGACGGACTACGAACTTGGATCTCCCCGGGCACGGTGCCGACCGAACTGCTCAAGCCCTATCCGGCTGAGCGCATGACTGGGTGGCGGGTGACCGATGACGCGCGAAACTCACGGCTGCCGGATCATGCGGGCTTGGTGGAGCCGGTAGGGCACAACACAGCCTAGCTGCAATGAGATATGGCGTGCGCTTAACAGCCAAGAGGATTAGGCCACAGAAGCAAAGACAAAAATCAATGCGGTAGCGCCAATAGCCGCAGTTAACTGTTTAGAGTAGTAGAATAAAACTCGCAGCCGGTAGCTGATCCATCCGTCATTGTATAAGTATAAACCGTCCTTCCGTGAAAGCGCTTTCTCAATTGAGAAATTACCTGCAAGATATTGGAAATAATCAAAAAGCACCGTCGCGCCGCCCGTAAGTCCAGCAACATAAATCAACATCGAGTAGTCTTGAGTAGCGCGTGCAGCAAACTCATTATCTGATGTGTGCAGGGTGTAGAAAACTGCCAATAAACCAAATCCAATAAAGCGAGATGTCTCTCCAATTCGCCCCGTTACATATTGTTTTTGCTGATATATGCGCTGCTTTCTCTCTTCTATGGCTTCTGCGCTACCTTTGTCATGCGCACCATTCCCAGTCAAGGTTTCCAGATCGTCCACCGTTTCAGAAGGTTCTGGCATCTGAGCAGTGCCTGCCGCTATTCCTGATTTCTCTGCCATGTCTTCACCGTGACTAACTTCAATCGGCTGGCCAAGCAGGGGATGGGGCCGCTCACTCGATCGATGGGCCAGGATCGTCAGTATCGCCTCCGTTTAAGGCTGGAAGCAGAACATGATCAACTACATAGATTACTCCATTGTCGGCTGTCACATTTGCACCGACAACTCTGGCGCCGTCGACAGTCACAGAATCGCCGTCTACAGTAATCTCGATCGTTTCGCCCTGGACTGTCTCTACCAAAGTGGTTCCGGTGACATCGTCAAGCGATAGAGCCATCGGTACAACGTGGTAGCCGAGGATCTCGATCAGTTGGTCGCGGTTCTGCGGCTGAAAAAGATTGGCGACGGTACCTTCCGGCAGGGCGGCGAAAGCGTCGTCGGTCGGCGCAAAGACGGTGAATGGACCCTCGCCCCTCAGAGTTTCGACCAGCCCGGCGGCCTCAAACGCCACGAGCAGCGTGTTGAATGAACCGGCGGCGACAGCCGTTTCCAGGATATCGGCCGCTTGAACCGTGGTGGCGCAATTCATGAAAGCGGCCGCTAGAGCAACCGCCCCAGTGACACGTTGATGCCTGAGTTTCATCATATCCCGCATTTGTGCCAGATCTATGTGCAGCCGAAGGATGATCGCAAGATATCCCAACTGGCGGAATACGAGAACCGACAGATATCAAGGTTCTGCGGCAAGCGCGGTCTCCGTCAGATCGATAACCAGCCATCAGTGATCGGTAGCTAAAGGAGGGTACGAGCAGATGCTGAGCGCTAGAGGATTGATGTACTGTATTGGAACGCTTTTTCTCCCGTGAGTCGGGAGCCGATTCCGTCAAAATGGCTCGGCCAGTTCCATCTCCACCTCGTCGCTGGCGGGCGTGTTGGAGCGGATTGCGAGGAAGGTCGCCTGCTTGCGATCGAGATAGTGCTCGGTGTAGTCGGTGCCGTTCCCGGTGTGCTTATGCGTGGACGAGACCACGCAGTTGATTTCGTTGAGCTTTTAGATGTTGGCGCGAACCATGCGCCGCATGTCGCGCGGCGACTTTATTCCGAGCCGCACGGCCGGATCCACGTCCCGGACCCGCGGCTCGTCATCGTCGGCCGACACCTCGTAAGGGCGAGCGCGTCGTCGCTCATCGCCAGATGCGGCCGACACTGGATCTACTGAGGTGGGACCATTGACCGAGATACCAAACAGACAATAGTAGGCAGGGCATGTTGCTCACGCCCGTAAGAGGCAAGGGCGAGGCCCTGATTCTTCGCACGAACCCAAATCACACGGCTTTCGAGAGCGTGACGTGATCGTACGAAGATGATAAATCAGGGAGTATTCGAGAAGCATCAGCTATGGAGTGGTTTAGATGGTTTTTGGGCCTATCATTGAGCTGATATTCAAGCAACTCATTAAGCGCCAAGATGTCGATGATGCAGTGAAAAAAATGGTCGACGGTGGGTTAGACTGGATACAACGACATTTCGCCGATGAAGCTGAGAGGAGACCCAACACATTATTGTCTGCCCTTGGTACAGGTAAAATGTTCGAGGAAGCGATTTCTCAATTGGCTTTGAAAGAAATTGCTATGACAGCACATAATACATTTGATCTATCTAGCGAGTATTTTGGTAATTTTTCATTTCTCTGTCCATCTGAATTGTGTCAAATAAATTGCGCAATTGAGATGTTCAATACCTACTTTGACAGCGCCCATTTGAACCAGCAGGTTGAAGATGATGGCAAGAGAAAATCGGTTCTGTTCGTCTTAGGATTTGCATTGGTCGGGTCACTTTTGAGGCAGAAGAAGATAAATCATTTGGAGCACCTCTATTCACATAGCAAACTGCCGGAATTGTTGGTGATATCGGGCAGTAAGCATTCAAAGAAACCTCAGAAGTTTGGCGAGTTTGACGAGTACTTTTTAATTGGTCGCAATCAAAATTCTAAGATATCGCCGAATGATCATCAAAATAACATGGCGATTCATATAGAAACAACCCTCAAGATGCAACAGGCAGCGGCCGCTGGGCGAAGCTGGAGAAAGCTGGTTGATATCGCAAGAAGGGAGTTCGCCAAGAGAACTGATAGCGCAGATGACATCGATGGAAAGATTCCGAAACTATACGAAATGCATCATAACAATATTTCAAACATACAGGGAGAGACATCAGGAAAGCCCCAAAAATTATTTCAATATCTTCAAGATCAAATCATGGCTGATGGCCTTATCTCAGCAAGAGTGCCGTGAATACCATCAAGGGCTAACCGACACGATTTGGTGCAACGATGCGCGGAGGGCCGTGAAGGCACATGCGAGTTCCTTGAACGCTCATGGGGCCACCGCTACCGAGGCACCCCGAAGATCAACGCCGTCGGCGGAATCTCTTCGTCGCTCATCGCATAGTCGATCATCCGGTTGACCTGTGACGCTCCGGGGATCGCAAACGCCGTGCCTGAGAACGACACGACCGATTTCAACAGCGCGACGTCCGCTTCCCCTTGCTCAAGCTGGCGCCACAGTCGGGCCACTTCGCCCCCGATAGCGCCTACGGACCCGCCACCACTGAAGCCCTGGGTGGCCGACGCGAACTCTCGGATGACGGGCACAGTCGCGAGAAGCGTGTTCAGCCCCTCGGTGCCGGCGTCGCCTAGGATGCCGAGCCATGCGGAGCCTTCTTCATCTTCGTCATCGAAGAACGCGTTCTCGGCAAGTCCGATCAGCATGCCCTCGACCATGAACAGGACGACCATGTCCGTCGCCCACTGGAGCACCGACGCCGGATTGCGGAAGTCCGTCACCTGCGTCCGCTCATAGGCCACGGACAGCTTCGAGGCGAAGTAGCTGTAGAACATCGTCAGGCCCTTGACCCATTCACTCTGGGTCGAGCCGGCGCTGAGCGTCCCGCGCTCCCAGGCTGTGCGGTCCGCAAAGACGCCGGAGCCTTGGGCACGGACGATGGCGCGGTCCGCGAACTCGATCGCTTGCGCTTCGTCGCCCCTGAACTCGCTCATGCCGCGCCGATAGGCGGCCAGCCACGTGGCCGTGTCGACGACCAGCTGAAGCTTGGCCATCGGCACGAACGATGCCGCCGCGGCCTTCTGCAGAAAGCCCGATGCCCGGCCCTGCCGGAAGCCGCGCAGCGTGTCGAAGATGTCCCGATGGAACGTCTCGCCGCGCCGGGCCAGGATCGTGCTGGTGGCGTGCGCAAACTGCCACTTGGACGGCTGCAGAGCGTCGTTCATGCCCAGCATTGTCCATTTGTGGCCGATCGCCACTGATGTCTGGGCCAGGCCAGTCAGCTGCAGCGCCGCGGTCTTCAGGTTGAAGCCCAGGCGCGCGACCGTGTAGCCGGTGCGCAAGCGCCGGACCAGCCGGCCGGCGGCCTCTCGCGGCGCCTGTTCGCCTCCGGCAACGTCCTTCAGCCACAGCTCAAGGGTGCGGTAGTGATGGCCGTTGCCGGTCTCTGAGAGGGCGTGCCGCACAGCCCGATGCTTCAGCACCTTGTCGGCCGCGGTCACCGCTTCACGCATGGCCAGGTCATAAACCACGCCCTGCACATGCTGCTGCAGCACGGCGACATCCAGCAGGACGGCGCGACCGCCAGTCCCCTGCCGTTCCACTGTGTGGCCTTGTCGCGTCTGAGCCGCCGCGCGCTTGCCCGGCAGCATGCCGACCATCTCGCCGGCCTGGCGCTCTTCAGCCGCCCGGATCGAACGCCCCGGATCGAACGCCACCGGGTAGTAGCCGCCAGCCGCCAACTGCTGGCCCGTCGTCGGACGAACCACGGCCGCCGTCTCGACCTTCACAGGATCGAGACCCGTCGTCCGCCGCTGCAACGCGGCGATCTCCGGCCAGAAGGTCTCGAGATAGTCCCAGGCCGCCTGGACGAACCGCCAATCGGCATCGGTCATGTGTTGATCGAAGATCGCCCAGACTTCGGCCTCGGTCGCCCGCTCACCTTCAAGAACGGCGTCGCGGTTGTAGTCGTTGCCCCAGTTGAGGGCGATAGCAACCACATCCCACTTCGACATGGCGCGTTCTTCGCCGCCGAAGACCACGCGCAACGTCTTGCGGTCCATCCGGCGCTGATCGGCCCGGCTGTATGCCGAGAACAGCCGCTCCAGCCCCGCCGACGCCGTATCCTGCCTTACCAGAAGCTCGCTGCCGGCCGCATCGATCCGGCTCTTGATGTGGCGATAGGCGGGCCCAAGCTCCTGGAACCCGTCCAGGTGCCGCAGGATCGTCTCCACCTTCAGGACCGACGATAGGAAGTCCCGCAGGCCGCCGGCCGCCCTGTCGCCGGCCGTGCGGCTGGCGAACGGCTGTGAAGACCGCGGCCCGACGGTCCGGATCTGATCGGCGATCTCGCCGGCAACGGCATCCAGCTCGGCACGCTCCCGCTTCACCTGAAGTCGGTTCTTCGTCAGGCCGAGATGACGGATGTTCTCGACCGCCGCCAGCACGCCGCGCAGCTGCTCGACCGACAACGTCGTGTAGTGAGGATGGTCCCGATCGCGCTCGGCTTCGGCCATGACCTCAGGCGGAATGGCGAGCTCGTCACCGCGGCCGGCTTCCTCCATCTGGCCGACGAACTCCAGCAACCCGCGCATGGACCGCATCCGCCGCTGCGATCGCGGTTTGAACTGATAGCCTTCCAGGATCTCGTCGATACGGTCGACATAGTTCTGACCGAGGCGCTGGCGCGTCCGCGTGCGCCGGACGTCCTTGACCATGTCGAGACCGCGCTGGACCTCGGTCTCGACCTTTCGCGCTTCCATGTAGAGCGCGTGCTGCAACAGCTGGTGCTGTTTCTGGCGCGCCGCCTCGACCATGTCGCCGTTGGCCAGCGCCCCGGCAGCATCGCGCCCGGCCTTGCGCTCCGCCGATAGGAACCGGCCCGGCTTCGCCGCCTGGCTCACCCGCATGCGGCTGATCATCCGCCGGGCCGCTTCCCGCGCCATCTGCCGTGTGGTCACACGGGAACGGCGGCCAGCTGCGGCGCTCTGCATCTCATCCTCAGGCGTCACGCCCTTGGACAGCGCCGCAAGCTCCATCTGCAGCTGGTGCCCGTACTGGTCGCTGTGGATCGCGTCCAAGGCCTCGCGGGCCGCGGTGCCGTCCGTAGCAGGATCGCCGACGCGCTCACGCATGATCCGGTCGACTTCAGCATCGATCGCATCCCGGCGCGTCTGTTGAACGTTGACGAGGTCCTGGAGCATGTCTTCGCCGCGAGCGTAGCCGAACAGCAGCCCGACGGTGTCGGGATGAGCTCCGCCCTCGTTCGTCCAGACCAGCCGCGACCGGATACGCGGATTGCGCTCCTGCCGGCCGAGACGCGCCGGACCTGGCAGGAGAGAGGCGAAGCCGGGGAACTCGGCATCGAGAACGGCACGCGATAGTCTGACAGGTTCGGCCGGCGCTTCACCTTCACCGATCCATCGGCCGTTGGCCAGCCATTCCAGGGCGCGATAGACGGGTCTGCCGTTGACCTCTGCCTCGACCTGCCGCCGGACGGTCTCGGCTTCGCGCCTGTAGTCTTCCGTCTGCTGCTTGCGGATGAAGCGCTGCATCCGGTTCAGCATCTGGGCTTGCGCGTCCGCCGCCGCACGCTCGACCACGCGACCGTAGGCTTCGGCTTCCGCCTCGGTCATCAGGCCCTGGCTGACGGCCGTACCCGGATCGAACAGCGCTTCGGCGCCCGCACGCTGGCGCGCCGCGGCGATCTCTTCGTCGCTGGCGACCATGCGATCCATGACGTCGCGGATCTCAGGCGTGAGGTTCGCCCGCAGACCGGCAACGGTCCGGTAGATGTAGACCAGCCACGCCCGGAACCGCTCGAAGACCGTCGACAGCTCGACCGACGGGGCCTTGCCCTCCATGAGGTATGCCTCGAAGGTCCGGGCCCACAGCTCGTGCTGAGGCGTGCCGATCTGGTCGCCGCTCTCGACCTGCATCCAGTCGAGCACCGACCGCCACATCCCTTGGACCTCCGGAGTGGCCTCCGGCGCTTCGGCAATTGTTCGCAGCGCCTCTAGCCAGAAATGCCCGCTCTCATGCAGGAGGGTCGAAAGGTCTCGGCTCTCGTAAAGCCTGATCAGCGACGGGCCGCTCCCGAGCCCGCCGGCCGGAAGCTCGAATGAGCCGCGAACGGCGCCTCGGCGGTCGAAGAGGGGCTCGCCGCGTTGTTCGAACAGCTGGTCTTCGGCGAGTGCGCTTGTCCCTTCGGGCACCCGTGTTACACTGACGTTATCCCCGTCGTCGCTTCGGGCGTTCAGACTAGAGGGGGCCAGGATACTGGCAGCATTCGTCGCGGCGGGGTATCTGCGCAAGGAAAGCGCAGCCAGTTGACGGCGGCCCGAACGCCGCTCTTCCAACAGCAACAGCGAACCGTCGTCCGCCCGCTTCAGGAAGGCGAGAACGTCCTGACCGCGCTTCCCGACCACTCCCGTCGCCACGAAGTCGGGAGAGGCCAGGATGTCGGGGATGGCCTCAATATCCTCATCGCGAACAGGCAGCTGGCCGCGTGACCGCTCCGCGCCCTCATCACCGTGCTTGCGTTCGATATGCCGCACGGCCGAAAGGTCGATCATGTGGCTGTAGCCGGTTAGATCCGGGCCACCCTGTTCGGCGACGGCCTCTACCAGCCAGTCGGATACTCCGCCGATGGTGACGCGTGCACGGGGGTCGTTGCCCGGCCGGCGGGCCCGAGCAATGAGCCTTCGGATCTGCCCCCTGACCCAGCGTAGGCCAAGCGCCTGATCGTATGTCCGGCTGTCCTCGGTGATGGAGCGGTCCGCAGCCTCCCGCATATCGGCTTCGACGGCCGTGCGGATCTCTGCATCCGTCGCACTTTCGTCCAGACCCAGCCGAGCGAGGTGTTCGCGGAACCGGTCGACTTCGGCGCCACGGTCGAAAGCCGCCTGTGCCGCCGGGTCGTAGGCATAACGCGGCCGGCCCGACAGGTCCTCGGCAATTGCGTGCAACAGGATCTGCCGAGCGTCCAGCGAGCGAACATCCTGGCCCGTCAATTCGGGAAAGAAGCCGGCATCGACCATGCGTTCGAAGACGCGCTCGAAGGTGAAGTCGGCATCGGCTGACGGCGTCCGTTCCTGACCCGGCAACGCCTGCTGATCGGTCGAGCCCCCAGGCTCACGGATCATCCGGCGCTGAAACGCCGGGCGCGATTCATCGGGCTCCAGAGCCGCCACCTCGCCGCCGTCATCAATGACACCGCCCTGCGAACGGATCGTCTCGCCGAGGCTCTGGCCCAACACCCGCGGATCGGCTGTCTCGCCGGCCCGCAGCCGCGCCAGCATGACGTTGAGGGCGTCGATGTCCGGCAGCACCTCCGCCAAATCGGGGCCCATGATCTGCGGCCTGATGCGCTCCCAGAGCGCCGCGGCGTCGACACCCGCCCTATCCGCCAGCGTCGTCGCGATCGAGGCCCACAGATCGGCTACCGGTGCTGCCTCCTCGATCGACACGCCGGCATCCTGTGCCAGCGTCCGTAGCTCAGCGGCGATCTGCTCGCGAACCGACCGCTCCAACGTCGGCTGCTGCTCTTCGATCTGCCTATGCAGCGCTTCGATGTCGTCCTCAAGCCGCCGGGCGTCCGCGAGCGACAGCCCCTCAGGATCGAAACGCCCGTTCTCGGCAAACCACTCTGTGACCGCAGGATCGGCCGCTGCGTTCCTGACGAACCGCTCTACTGGAATCGCAACGGGGTCGTTCATATCGAAAGCGATCGAGAGCCCTTCGGCATCAATGCCCCAGGAATCGGCGAACGCGTCCGGACTATCTTCGGGCGCGCTTTGGAAGAACTCCCGCAGCGCCGACCCGTCGACGTAGATGGCGTCGTTGCCGTCGGCAGCGCGCAGCACCTCCGCCGCGTGATCTTCCGCCAGATCCGGGGCGCGCTCGCTCAGCGCCGACGACTGAGAGGCCGTGGCGAGATCGCGGATGGCCTGTGCCTGCTGTTCGGCTCCCTCCCGGCTGACTCCAACCCGATCGGCGATGACCTGCCTATGGCGGCCCGGCAAGAGGAACTCGACAGCCGTTCGGACCACGGCGCCGACGCCGCCGGCCACACCGGCTTCCTCCGCGACACCGCCGAAGATCGCTTGCGCCGTCACCTCGCTGTCGGCCGCGGCCACCGTAACGGCGTTCTGAGCAATGGCTTCCAGCGACTCCTGAAGCGCTTCTTCGCCACCGGACCGGAAGATGCGCCAGAGACGGCCCAGCAGAACGCGGCGCTGCGGCCCTGGGATCTGCCGGAACAACTGGGCCAACCCGACGCGCTCCGTCGCCGCCGTGATGACACCGCCCGCACCGATGGCCGCCATGGCCTCGGGGCTGTCGAGATCGACGTTGGCTTGCTCCAGCTGTTCGGCCTGGACGCTCATGCCCTGGCCGAAGAGCCCGGCCATGCCGGCGGTGCCGCCACCGACCATGAACAGCGCCACTTGACCCACGACTTGGCCGACACCGCCGGCAATGGCTGTCCCAACGCTCTGCCGTTCCTCAGGCGGCGCTATGGCCTCGCCGACGTTGCGGAAGCCGCCACCGACGTCACGCATGACTTCGCCCGTCTCCGCAACTGCGTCGTCGAGAAGGCCAAGCCGCTGCTCGTTCTGCGCTTCCAGTGCCGAGTAATAGCGGCGGGCCTGATCTGCGAGGGTGCTGCCGGGACGCGTCGCGTCAATCGCCTCAAGCCGGGCGATGTTCTCCTCGATCTGCCGTTGCCGCCGCGCATCCAGACGGGCCAGGAAGTCGCCATAGGCTTCAACGCCTCGACCGAACACGTCGCCCACCGCACCAGCGGCAGCCGATCGGCCGTAGTCGGCAACCGCCCGGACCGCGCGACCGACCCCGCCCAGGTTGTCGCGATCGTCATCGGCGATGCGCAGGCGCTGGGGATCGAGCGCAAACCACTCTGCCGTCACCGGGTTGTCCCTGGCGAAGCGGTCCCGGTCGCGCTGGTCGATCAGCGCTTGTGCGCGGTCCGGATCGCTCTCGACCAGCGACAGAGGCGTGCCCAGCGTGTCGGCCATCCGGCGAGCGTCCGACAATCGCTGCGGATCACCTTCGGGCGAGATGCCGGCGAGCGCATTCAGACCGCGCCCGCGGCCCTCGGCTATCGCCCGGAAACCGGCCTGGAAATCTTCGACCGACGTCATCGCGGATCGGCCGCCTGCGCACCGACAGGGAAGCGGGCTACATACCCCAGAAACGCGTTCAAGAGACGCGGGTCGTTCGGTCCGGTCAGTTGCGGGATGCCGGCAGCTGCCGCCTCGCTTGTGAGGCTGGCCTCATAAAACGCCTGCCGATCCTCAAGCGGGATGTCGGACAGTTCGTCGATCTCACGCGCCAGGATTTCCGAAGGTCCGAACAGGCCACCGTTGACCTCGAATTCCCGGAACAGCAGGCCGTTGATGATGCTCTGCCGCTCGTCGATGCCGAGTGCCCGGTCTTGGGCCCGTTCTTCAGCGGCTATCGCATTGGCCAGGACCAGCGTCAGGCGGGCCCGTTGCGCCTGGACCCGATCGTCATTGCGCTGAAGTTCAGGGAACTGGTCCAGGCTCGCCGTGATCTGCTGCCGCACGTTCAACGGTGCCGCTGCGGCATCTGGACTGAGGCGCTGGCGGGCGTTCTCTTGCTCTGTTCGAATACGATTGTAGTCAGCCGGGGCAAGCACTGCCCGGTAACGCTCCAGAGGCTCCCGAGCCAGCTGCTCATCCGGCATGGCCCACAGCCGGGCAAACTCCCGTTCATCGGTTCGTGGCGCGAACCGCTGCCGCTCGTAGAGCGCTACGGCGTCCATGCCGTCCGGGCCCAGAGACGCCTGCATGGCCGGCGGCAGACGTCCGGCACTCATGCCCTGATCGATCATCTGATACGCTTGGGCAAGGAGCTGTTCGCGCTCCACTTCCAGGGCATCGCGATTGGACGCATGCCGGCGATCGAGCTCCTCGATCATCTCGGCCTGCATCACGGAATCGCCTACGTCCCGCTCGATCGCCCGCCGGGCTCGGAGATAACGCTCGCGTTCGGCGTTCTCACGCGCCGTCAGCGCCGTCTGCGGCGTCTGTGATGGCGACCCGGGCTGTTCCGGGCCCGATGGACTGACGGTGATGGTAAGGGCATCAGCGGGCGTTGCTGACGCCGGGGGAGGTAGGGCGCTCAGACCACCGGCCGCCGGATCATCGACACGGCGAGACGACCAGTCGGCAATCATCTGCTCGAATGTGCGATCGGACGCCAGCTGCGTCTCGACCTCGGACGTCGGTGCTACGGCCGGCGCGCTTCGGGACGGCTCGGCAAGGTCAATAGGCGCGGGACGGCCCTGCACCAAGCCGATCGCCCGTTCTGCCAGGTCCAGATAGGACTCGCGCGTATAGTGAATGCCGTCTCCGAAGTCGGCTTCGCCCGGCGGCATGTAGACGGCCCCAACGTCGACCGCCATCACCTCCGCCATACGGTTGAAGGCCGCCGCTTCTTCACGGAACTCCGGCATCCCGATAACGACCGCCTGGCCGCCGCGGCTCGAAATGGTCGCCAGCGCCTCCCGCAGCCGGGCCCCATAGCGAGGAGGGGAAAGCGCCATGACGTCGTTGGCGCCAACGGAGACAAGCACGATGTCGCCGGGGCTGATGTCACCCAGGTCCGGCAGTTGACCGTTCACGAAGCCGGCGCCGACAACCCCTCTCGCCTCGATGTCGTCATGGAAGCCATAGCCGACGGCCAGGCTGTCACCCCAGGCGATGACCCTGGCGGCACCCATGTCCTCGGGGGCGTTGATCTCATCCGGTCCCATCGGCACGGGTCGGGACGCTGACCGCTGACCAGCGAGAGGCTCAAGCGGCACGCGCTCAACGGCGCCGACGGCAGCACTCTCCGCGGTCGCGTCGGCAGCGACTGCGGTGGATATCTGCCCGCCTCGCTCTGCCCATTGCCCCGCGCCAACGCCGCGGAGACGATCGAAGACCCCGCGATAGCCCGTAGACGGTATGCCCAGCAGAAAGCCTCTGGTCTCTTCGATCGGAATGCGATGCGCCCACTCCAGCTCACTGATCTCGCCGGTTCGCGGATCGCCGATGCTCTGCAGCCACTCGTCCACACGTCCGGGCCCGGCGTTGTAGGCCGCGGCGGCAAGAGCCACGCTGCCGCCGTACCGCGACGTCATCTGCGCCAGATAGGTGCGCCCGTAGCGCCGACTGTTCTCGGGAACCTGAAGCCATTCGACGAGCTCGGCTTCGGGAAGCTCCGCAACGCGCCGCTCCCCCAGATCGCGAGCGATGTCACGCGCCGTGCTCGGCAGCACCTGCATCACACCGACGGCACCGGCGTGGCTGATCGCGTTTGCCGCCGACCCTTCCGAACCCTCGATCGCCTGATAGAACGCCTCGGTCGGCCCGCTGCCCGGCATGACAGCCGGCATCGACACGCCTGACCCCGTCCGGGCATGCACCGGAGCAGCGACAGCCGGCGGCACGGCCCCGTCATTCCACGCCGCATCGACGCCCGCAGCGATCATCTCCTGCCGCGTCCCGGCGGCAACGGTCCGCTCGATGGCGCCGAGATTCACACCGCCCATCTGCCCTCGGTAATGGGACAGATACGAAGCGGCCCGGTTGACCTGACCGTTGGCCAGGTAGTTGTTGATGACCGTTTCGTGGATCTGAGCCGGCCCGCGCGTCCGCCAGGCGGAGATGTCCGCGGGCAGCATCCAGGCACCAGCAGTGTCCAGACTGGTACGGAAGGTCTGCAGCGCTTCCTGAGGCGAGACCGTTCCGTTCCACACGCCCGCCCGCAGCGTCTCGAATTGGCCTTCGAACTGCGAGGTTCGCTGAGCCTGATAGGCGTTATGCTGGAACCGCAGGGCCCGTGACCGGATGCCGGAGCCGATCGACAGGAACCGCGCGGACGCCAGATTGCCCGCCTCTGTCGATGGTGCGCCGGCCAGGACGCGCTCCTGATACGCGTTCCACTCGGTCAGCATCTGGTTCGCGTACCCGGTGGCCCCTTCGCCTGCCTGTTGCTGAAGCTCCAACTCCCGCTGAGACCAGAAGTTCAGCGCATCGGCGCTCACCTGATCGGCCCACGCGTCGGCTTCCTCCCGCTGCTGCTGCTCGACCATCGCCCCCAGCATCTCCAGACCTTCGGCGGCCTGTTGAGCCACGGCGCCTGCATACGGATTGAGGTTGCCGACCGTCGGCATCTGCGGCGATGACACGCCTGACTGGCCGAAAGCGCTACGCGGTATCCTAGGCATGGGCAGGCTCACCGGTCGCTGTGTAGATCTCCCACAGCTTCTCGCCGCATTCGCGCTCCAGATCGTCGATATCGCGATCGACGCGCTCCAGCTGGCTGGCTAGGTGGGCGAGATCGACCAGCACTGCCTCTGGATCGATCATATCGTGTTCGTCGACCATTCGGCGTGTCGCAGCGTGGCTTTCCCAGCGCTGCCGATTGCGCACCCTGGCCGCCTTGGTCCATTCAAGGGACGCACGCCAGAAGTCGGCACCAAGGGGTTCGTCGGTGTCGCGGTAGATGGCGCTGCCGCAGGTCACCCTCTCGCCGGGGGTCATGTCACCGAGCCATCAGGTAAAGTGCACCGGCATCGAACGTCGCCGTCCCACCGACCGTGGTGATGCTGACGCGGTCCAGCGTGGCGGACAGCGTCTTCTCGCCGAATGGCATCATGAGCGGGCCGTTGGAACTTGTGACGATCAGGTGCCCGCTCACGGCCCATGTGTTGCCGGTCAGCTTCAGCAGCCGGATCGTGCCGTTGATCGTGTCTGCGGCGTCGTAGTCGGCGCCCGTGGTGAGCTGGAAACCCGTCGTGGCCGTGTCCGTCGACAGGCCGACGCCGGCAACATATCGGTGAATGGTGCTGCTATAGCCAGACGTCTCCAGTCCGCCGCTGTCACCAATCTGCAGCAGCAACTCCTGATTGTCCGTGTTCATGGACACGCCGTCGAAGTACAGGCCGATCTCGGATAGGGCGGTCACACCCGTGATTGTGACGCTCGTCCCGCTGGTCGTCGCGGCACTGGCCGTGCTGCCCCATGACCCGTCGTTCGCCAGAGCGGCAATCGCCTGCGACACGCGCTGCGGAGACATGGCCCGGATGGCGGTTTCAGTGCCCGCCTCCATCTCGGCTTGCGATGCTGCGGCAACCCATACCGGGTCTGTGCCGTCGCTGGATAGTACGGCCCCGCTGGCGCCCACCCCGAGCCTTGCCTCTCCGCTGTCGCCCTCATAAGCCAGGTCGCCGCGGGTGGTCATGACGTCCTTGAGGCCGCCAATCGTGCCCAGCACCGCATCGCCGTCGGCATCGTCAAGGAACGTCTCGGCAAACGCCGTGATCGTCAGCGCGCTGGCATCGACGACCGTGACCGACACGGCCTCCAACGCCGTCGCGGCGCTGTTCCACCGGATGAACTGATTGGCCGTGCCTTCCGGGAAATCGACGTCCGTCTTGCTCGACGACTTCACCAGCTTGACCGCCCGGGTCATCTCTTCGTCGATCTGCTGACAAATCATCGTCAGCTTATCGAGCGCCGTTTCCAGCGTCTCCGCGGGCAGCGGGTCGCCTTCGGTGAGGTCGGTCTCCTGATTGATCGTCACGTCCCGCAAGATCGTCAGCGTCTCGCCGGATGCGGGCGCCGACGTCGCTGCGAGAGTACCGCCAGCGGGGTTGCCGGCACCCGACAGCGTGTAGTCCGAGTTGAGCGACCATGTGGTTTCTGTGCCGCTCGCTTCACTGCGGATGGCTTTGATGTCGGCGTCGGCGAGGAACTTGAACGGTATCGGAAACGATGTCGAAGCACCGTCACCGGCATACGAGATGCGCGACGTGCTGCTGGAGAGGGTCATCGGCCTGACCCTTCAACTGTGGCCATACCGCCGGCCACGTTCAGGCCAGGCTTGGTCGTTGGCATCAGAGATATCCTCCTTGTTGAAAGCCGAATTCGAGGGGCGAATAGCCAAGTCCAGCTTGGAAATCCGGGTCGTCTCGCGGGTCCAGAATCGCCTGAGTCGGGATGGGCCGGTCATCAGGGCGGGGGTCGCGTGAGGCCGTTGCGAACGTCCGAAAGGCATCGGCCGCGTGGCTGTGCTCGTCATGCAACGGATGCTGGCTGTAGGTGCCGGCCTCCGGATTGTACGCCCGCCGGTACTGCCGCAGATGGTCGAGGCCTTCGGCGCACTTCTCCTTGTCGAAAGCACACTTCGGCAGGATCGTCCGCACCGCCTGGATGCCATCGGCGACTCCCTGCCGCCGGGCGACATTGGCCCGGATGCCCAGTGACCCCAGCACCTCGACCCGGCTACGGCCGGTGCCGAGCTCCTTCACCTCTGCGTCGTGCGGCAGGTAGTGGTTCCCGTAGGTGTAGGGCCTTTCCTTCAGGATCTGGGCATAGTGGTCCAGGCCAGCGCCACTGCTGGCGTAGTAGTCGATCACCCGGTAATCGAACGGCGACTTCTGGAGGAACCAGATCCCAGTCTGGTCATCCATGCCCAGATCCCAAGCCGTGTCAGTCAGCATCTTGGGATCGTGGGGGATGTGCGTGATCTTGCCGTCGTCTTCCAGCTTGTCGATGATGCCGCCGTAGTACGTTGCGGCGTCGCCGGCTTCGAAGCTGCAGTAGTACTCTTGTCGGAACAGCCCTTCGTCGGCCAGGATCTTGCGGGCCATGTCGAGGGCTTCAGCCGACATGACGCCCGTATCGTCAACCGTCAGCGTCTGCGCGAACCAGGCCGGATCTTCCTTGGCCGCCTGCATCAGCTTGTAGAAGTGATTGCGGCCACGCGGCGTGCTGATGAAGACCGCGACGCCATCGTTCTCCATCAGGATCGGCGACAGGTACTGCCACGCCCGCGGGTCGCTGAGCGCATACTCGCTGAAGGTGATCCAGACGGGGTTGGTCGAGAGAAGGCTCTCGTAGTTGTCCGATCCGGCGAGCTGGAAGATCGAGCCGTTCTTCAGCTCGATCCGCATGTCGGCCTCGTGGGTGGCCTTCCGGATAGCCCGCGGAAAGGCACTGTCCATGAAGCTGACGCCGTCCTTCGTCCGGCCCAGCCAGTAAGCCCGCCGGCTCTGGTTCGCCAGCGGCGCCATGTGCAGATGCAGGCCGACCCTCCGCTGTGCGTGGTGGGCGGCGAGGTGGATCATGGCCAAGTCTTTGCCGGCCCGGCGGTGCCACGCCAGACAGGCGAACCGCGTGCCGTTGGCCACGGCGTGCAGCACAGGCTGCTGATAATGCCTCGGAACCCAGAGGCTAGCGCTGGCGGACATGCGCAACCCTCTCCGCCAGCTTGTCCAGCGCCTCGGGGGTGAGAGTGGAGAAGTCGATCATCACGACGCTGGCTTCGGCCGCCGCGCCATTGGCGCCCTTACCGAAGGGGGCTGCCGGCTTCGGGATGTGGCCGCGCATGTCGGCGATCAGCTTGTCGTAGTTGAAGGCCGCGGACATCTGCTTGGCCTCCACTGCCTTCGCGCGCATGCCTTCCAGATGCTGGATGGTGTCGACGAGCGTGACGCCCGTTGCCTCTTCCAGCGCAGTCGCATCCTGCCGCAGAGCTTCCTGCATCGCCGTGTTCGTGGCCATGCGGCGGACGAAGCGGGATACCGTCGCGCCACCGTCGTGACCCGTCGCTTCGATCGCGGCGTCACGGTCGCTTAGCCCACGCCGTTTGGCGGACAGGTAGGCTCGCATCTGCTGGGACCAGCGGCGGGTTCGGTCCGCGGTTTCGTGCATCTCGTGGTGCCTTGGTGGTACCAAATTATCGTCAGTGTCATTGCTGTCCGAAAATATGTCAAGGATATCAAAGATGATATGACGTACAGAGGCCAATAGAGCCACTGATGAATGATCAGTTTCTGCCATTGTCGACCGTGAGTTCGGCGACTAGTCGCGGAAGGGTAGATTGGCAACCACGTCCTCCCGATCTCGCGCACAAGGAAAGACGCGGGTGGCTTGGATAGATCGTTCAATGATGCGCCTGCTGCACGCCACGTTGAGCGTTCAAGGCGGCCAGAAGGGGCGCATCGACGGCGGCATAGTCTTCATCCGTCCAATCGATGTGGTCAGCCAGGACGGCACGCAGTTCGATGGGATTGTCCACGTTGGTTCCTTTCGTCTGTTCAGACTTCACGGGCGGCGGCCAAAAGGCCGCCCGTGGTATAGGGGGTATGGGGGTAGCCCCCCCCCCGCAAACAAACCCGCTCAAAAATCAATGGGTTAGCGAACCACCCCCGCACTCGCTTTGAGCCAGCCCGCCCGCGTAAAATCAATGACTTACGGGAAGCCTCCCCGCAAACCATAGGCGGTATGAGTTCAGCTCCACGCATCTCTAAGCTGTGACTCCGTTGGTAAGGACGATGCCGCGGACCTGTTTCCGATCGTTGTCGCGAAGGCCGGTATCACCGATGGCGATCAGCCCCTGATCGAACGCAAGATCCATCGCGCGGGCCATGTCACGGACGGTGAAGCCATTGGCGACAGACATCTTGGCTGCGCGCTTCGGAGCATAGTTGCCGGCGCTCTTGTGCATGCTGAGCGCGACCCCCTGGCTATGACACCGCTGGACGGCAGCGAGGAATGCCTCAACCTTTCGCTGGTCGCTGACGTTGCGCTCGATAGTGCTGACGGTGTCCAGACCGCCGCCATAGCGTTCGAACCGTCCGTCCTGCCACCGGAGTTCGATATCCGAGCCGGTTGCCGCGTAGTTGGCTTTCCGTGTGCTGAGATGCCGGGCCCCAGGATCGGGCTCCTTTTCGTCTTCGTTCTTGGGCGCCTCGGGCTTGTGTAGGTACAACCTTGAGCGCACAGCGTTGTGCCAGGCGGTGGAGCCGGCATCGCCCGAACCGGAGGCCAGTCCGGCACGTGATGGGTGGTCGGCGAAAACGACGGCCGGGGCCAGGGCGCGCAGATGCTTGACGAAGTGGCGTACTTGAACGCGGTCATTTTCGTTGCCGGCGTAAACGTCGTGTCGGGAATCTAGAAGCAGCAGCGCCGCGCCGCTGTTGTCGACACGCTCCTTTAGCCAGCGATAGAAGCGGGTGGGTACGCCCTGCGCACGCTTGTCGAAGTCGACCAGTACGCTATCAAGCTTGTCGCGGCACAGGATGTCGAAGCGGTCGCTCAGGGCCCCTAGGCCGAGTTCATATGGCGCCAGAATGCCCGTAAGGCGGCGCATGAGTTCGACCTCGGGATCTTCGCAGAATACGCCGATAGTGCGGCAACGAGCGGTGGGCAGACCGAGCCATTGGCGATTGACGGTCGTGTCGGCGCCGAGTTGGGAGATAAGGGTGGTCTTGCCGAGGCCGCCGTCACCGGACAGCATTGTGACGTTGTCGTTCGGGATCAGCTTGTTGACGACCCATTGCCGCGGCGGGATCGGCTGTCCGTGCCAGTTCATGAGGTTGACAACGGAGGCGTCGAAGTCCTCGACCGCTTCTTCGGCTTCTGCCTCAGACCGCTGCTGATAGCCGCGATATCCGCTCACAGCCCACGCCTCCGCATTTCGGCCGCGGCGATGCTGTTGAGCGTGCGCTCGACCTCGTCATGGGGCAGGGGCGGGCTACACCGTGTCAGATTCCAGGAATGGCATAGCTCGGCCACCATCAAGGCGCAGTCGCCGGGCATATGCCGGAACAGCTTCCCGGCCAGGCTGGCGAGCGTGTGGTTGCGCTGGCCTTCAGGCACGGGGTCGCGTGCGATCTTGATCCAGTCTTCGCCCTGTCGTCGCTGACGATCCGCACCGTTGAGGTCCATGACGTTGCCGGCCGCCGCCGCGGCCTGCGTGAGCCATTGGGGAGCCTTGGCCAGGGGTTCCGTGACGCGCCATTCGTAAGGTACGCCACAGACTGTGGAAGGCGGGACCAGCACATAGCCGCCATGACCGCGCACATCCATGCCCGGTGCCAACTTCTTGGCGCTGTTGCGGATCTCGATTAGGCCGTTGGCGAACCAGTGGTGCGACCCGCCGGACGGGGTCGCCACCTCAATCGTTTCAGGCAGGGGGCCGAACTTCTCCACCATCCTAGCAAAGCTTTCGAGGCCGCCATCCTTGACGTCGGTGTCCAGCGTCCAATGACGATCACCAGTTCGCACGGCGATGTTGCAGTTGGGGCTGCCGGTCCACCAGGCCGTAATCTGTGCGGGATCGACGGTGGCGTCCTTCAGCCCATGCTCGCATGCGGGCTTCTTCGGCCACTTGTCGTCGCCGGGACGGTTGTCCGGGTTGCAGGGAAACACGTGCAGCCCGGCCTGTGCGAGGGCTAGGGCGGCTTGACCGAGGGGGCTAAGCTGCATCGGGCGGCCCTCCCTCGGTCGGATCGTCAGGCTCTGACCCGCGCGGCGTGAACGCATAGCCGCAATCTCGAGCGAGCGCTCCAGCCCAGCGTTCGGCATCGCCCTGCGTGTCGAAGGTGGCGACGATGCCCGCGCTGTCGTGGTAGCGGGACCAGTGGTAGACGTGCCATCCGCGGAATTCGGCGTCTACCACCTGAAGTTCAGGCTTCGGCCGGATCAGTCCGCGCCGAAGCTGCTCGTCATAAAACGAGATGACCGCGCCCATCACCGGACCTCCTCACAGAGGGGCCCTTCTTGCGGCCACAAGTGGTCGTGCACGGTCTGCAGGATGCGGAGCTCAGTGGCCCGAAGCCGCTGGCGGCGGTTCAGCCGACCGTTGACCTCTTCGACGAACCTGGCATCCCAGACGCCCAGGGATTCGGGATCGTGACGAACGCGCGCCAGGATGGCGCCGCACATCTCGCGCTGTGCGTTCAGATCATGAAGGAGGGGACTGGAGTCATTGGGCATTCTCGGCACTCCGTGCATATGCACGCTTGCCTTTGCCCGGTTGCCCGCGTTAAGCTGCGGACCGCGCGCCGACCGGCGTTGCGCTGATTTGCTGCTGAACCATCACGAGACCGTGCGGTTGTCCGTGCCAGGGCCGCGCGGTCTTCGTGTTTCTGGGGCATGGGGCTAGGCCGCATCGCTGGCCTCGACCCGATGCCGCTTGAGCCAGGCGAACACGTCCCGCCGGATATAGCGGACGCGCCGGCCGATCTTGATGTAGCGGGGGCCGCCGCCGCGGCAGCGGTAGGCTTCGAGGGTCCGTTCCGGTGTCCCCGTCACACGGGCGGTTTCCGCCTGATCAATCGCCTCGTCCAGGAAGCCGGGCGGGTACTCCGTTTCTGTATACATCGCCAATCTCCGACAAGCCGGCTGAGCGCCGTAGTGCCTCAGCGAACATGGTCGAAGATTGAGGGGCGGGCAGGCGTTGCGGCAAGTCGATCCGCTGACGGCTTATTTGGTGCTCTCTCTCCGATACTCCGTCAGTGCGTCGCGGATGGCCGACGGTTTCACGCTGCTGTCAGCTTCCCGGAAGAAGCCGATCAGGAATAGCGCGCCGGGCGTGATGCCTTCGCCGTTGCTGGCGATATCCCAAGTGAGATCGCCGCCCTTGTGCCGTTCGAAGATGGCCACCAGGTCGCCGATGATCCCGCGCACAGCATGCTTCTTGGGCTGCCCTGGCTTGGCCTTTGTGATGAGCGACTTCCTGGCGACAGTGGCGCCGAGCGCCAAGCCCGGCATCAGTTCTTCCACCCTGTCTGCGTGATGAATCGACCCGACTGCCTCAAGTCCGGCGAACAGATCAGCGCGGGTCGTCATATCGAGACCATTGATGGCCTGCTGCATTTCAACGGATAGCTTCGCGATGCGCCGCAAATCCTTCAGCCGCGCTGAGGGGCGGGGACAGTCGTCGGCACGCCTCTTGTCGAGTGCATACCATCTCGCTGTCGTCACCAACTGATCGTGCAGCGTCGTCCAGTCGGCATCCGAGAAGTTGGCGAAATGGTCGCCGCGCATGAAGCCGAAGTCATACCCGCGCGCCAGCATCATCACGACCCCTTGATGCTGACGACGTCCGCCGTCTTGCCGGTCTCCAGCCCTTCGAACAGCCGCCCCATGCGGTCGGTGGCCGCGCGCAGCGGATCGTCCAGCAAATGCGCATATCTCGCCGTCGTGCTCGGCTGCGTGTGCCCGAGCAGCGCGCCGATGATCAGCAGGCTATCGCCGCTGGACGCGAGTGTGGCCGCGAAGGTGTGCCGCAGGTCATGGATGCGAACGCCGTCGATCTCCGCCGCCTGGCACAACGCGGCCCATGTCTTTTTGATGGTGGTCAGGTGGCCGGTCTTGCCCGTGCCAGGGAAGACATAGTCGGTTCCGGCTTCACGGGTGATCGTCTGCAGCAACGCCACGGCCGGCGGCGACAGCGGCGCCCGGTGCTCGGTCTTCTGCTTGGTCGTCGCGCCCGGCTTCGTCCACACGCCGGCCGTCAGATCGAACTGGCTCCAGGTGGCGGACAGCACTTCGCCGATCCGCGCGCCGGTCAGGATCGCCAGCTTGATCGCGTTCACGGCCTGCCGGTCTTCGTGCCCTGCCATGGCTTGCGTCAGCCGCCCCAGCTCGGCAGGCGACAGGTACCGTTGCCGGCGGTCTTCCTGATAGCGGCCGATGCCCTTCACCGGGTTCTCGCTGCAGATGCGCCACTGCAGCACCGCCAGCGAGAACGCCTTCGACAGGGCGGCCAGCAGCCGGTTCGCGCGGTAGCGCGTGGCCTTCAGCTTGCGATGTAGATCTGCGATATCTGACCGCGTCACGTCGGCCGCGCGCTTGCGCAGCAGCGTCGCCGGGATGATGCCGCCGCCCTTGGTCACGGTGCCGTCGTCGGCCTTGGGCCGACCCAGCATGCGCCGGATGTCGTTCGCCGGGCCGGGCCGGTTGTGAATATCGACGTGCTCTTCGCAGTAGCGGTCAAGCATCTGGTCGAGAGAAGGGGCCTCGCTGGCTTCCTTGAGGGCCTGCGCAGGATCATGCCCCAGGCGGGCTTCGCTGAGCCATTTCTCGGCCCTGTCGCGCGCCTGCTCGACTGTGAAGACGCCGAAGGTGCCGATCGTCGGCTTACGCATCGCGGCGGCCCGGCCCTTGCCGACACGGTACTTGACGATGAACACCTTCTTGCCGTCGGGACTGGCCTTGCTGGCGGGATTGACGCGGACGCCGAAACCCTTCGTCTCCGTGTCCCAGACGATGTACGCCTCTTCCGCCGGCTTCATGTCCTTAACGGCCTTCTTGGTGAGCTTCTTGACCGAAGGCCCGCGAGTGTCGGTGGTACCGGGTGTGGTACCAGATGGGCGGGCATCGGCCTTCTCTTGTCTGGCCATGTCAGTGGGTCTCCCGGCGTTCGGAGGGTACCACCGTGGTACCACGCTGGTGCGTATTCCCGAGTAGTTCCACTGACTATGTAGTGCCTAACCCCCTGAATATGCAAGCCCTGTCGTGGTACCGAGAACTGGCGCGTAGTGAAGGGCAGAGACTTTTAATCAGTAGGTCCTCGGTTCGAGCCCGAGAGCGGTCACCACTCTTTAAAACTCGCAGGACCAATGCCTTGTGAGGCGCTTTAGGCGCGCAATCGCGGAACATTGGGGCGGCGCCGAAATCTTCCTCAAGCGCCAGTAGAGCGGAGACCGTCAATCGGCTTGCGCAAGACCGGCTGTGTCGGGCCATGCTGGTCGATCAGGTTGCTTAAACTCTCTGATGCGTTTCCGTCACTGCGACGCCGCGCCGGTTGCGCTCCAACGGCGACCGGGCCATGATTGCATCTATCAAGTGTCTCCAGCGATACGTACTCGGCAAAAAAGAGCAATGGCGGTACGTAGCAGTACGATACCTAATGTCAGCTATCGGCCGCCGGTGAATTCCTTTACGCGATGGGCTAGGCCGATCCTGATCGGTTGGGCCCTGTTTTGTATCCCCGGTGGATTTGCAGTTGACCAACTTTCCCTGTTCTCCGCTGGGATACCCGGCGCTTTTCCCCTATATGTCACGTTGTATTTGATTCGTCTGTATGTATTTCTGCCGAATTCAGAGAACTGCAAGTTCAAGGCGGCTTGCTCGATTCTCTTGCTGATTTCTTTCATACCCGTTTGGTTTTTATTGTCTGGCGTATTCACTCTGTCCATGACCGTCGCAATGATGGGAATGTCCGAGTTAATTCGCGAAGTGATTGGTCAGAATATGGTTTCAATGATAGTATCTTTGTTGTTATTTTTTCTCGGAATTCCAATTATAGTTTTCTCTTTTGTCATGATTCTTCTTGAGAGAATTGTTATTGGATCAACGGCAGGCCGTTATCATTTGTACGGTTTCGCAATTGGCAGTGTGGTGGCCGTTGTCGCCATGTTGGTGGCAAGCTTGCCGATCGTGTCATTTGTCGTGCTCCTTTTGCTCCCGCTGCCCCATCTGTTCTTTGTGTGGCGTGGCTGGCTGGGCCGGCGGCCGGAACGCCAGTCACGCTTCAACATTCGACGCGCAGTCGCCGGAACCGTCGCCATCGCCGCAGCCGTCTATCTGGCTGGGACCTGGAGGCATCTGCCGGAATACGGGACCGCCACCGCACTGGCCTGGCCGTCGGTGATACGCGACGTCGAAACCAGGCCGGAGGTCGATCAGGCACGCCGATCCGTCTTGGGAGCGCCCGGGGGCCGGGGGGCGCTGCCGATCGGCGACCGCACCTACCTGATACCCGAGGCATTCGACAACAGCCCCTATTCCAATTGGCGCAATTGGGACGAGACGGCCGGGGCATATCGCAGTTTCGAAGTGACGGTGCCCTATGAGCATTGGGTCGACGGTTTCGATCCGGAGGCCTTCCATCGATGGCAGGACACTCGGTTTCTTGAACGCGCGACGGTCCATATCCAGGCGCAATCGACGACCCCGCAGCCAGAGGAGCCCGTGATGTGTGTTCGTCGGCAGGCCTTCGGGCTGCTGCGGTGCTTCCAGCAGGATGACCTGGAGCGGTGGGCGGAAAGCTGGGGCCTCGATGTGGACGCCCTGATGCCTGTCGACCTTCCGGTCCCGTTGATCATGCCGCTCCTGCGGGGAGTGATCGCCTTGGAGGATCGATCGCTGGTGGACGCCGCCGCGGTTGAGGACAGGTGGGCCATTGAGAACCAACCGTTTATTGCCGCCTGCGATGACGCGTGGCGTGGCGAAATCGACCCGAATGCGATCAGCTCGCTGCCGGATCGGGCGAACGATTGTCGGGTGGGCTTCCGGTTGGGCGCTACGCGCGCCAGGGTTCTCTTGTCGATCGACGCGCAGGTGTTGCCGTATTGGCGCGAGATCCGCGCCGGCATCGCGGCCGATCTCGCGGACTGGGCCGCTGCGGCGGAAGGCGCGGAGAGGATCGATCACGTCGCCGAACGCGTGGCCGCGGCGTTGCGCGAGGAGCGGATGTCCCAGCCGGCCGACGTGCCGCCATGGTGCCAGATCGACCGGTGGCTGAGCGTCGCCTTCGGTGTCGAGCGGGATGAGGGCGAGATGCTCTCGTTCTCCACACCCATCTGCCGGTTGCCGGAGTTGCTGGTCGAGGGCCGGTTCCCCTGGTCTAGGCCCCGGTGATCGGCATTCCTTGCCCGCTGGGGCCGGCCCATCGTCCGGGAGTCCATCTACCCTTAGTCGCGCGGTGACCGTCCGGTAAGGCGGCCGCGCGCAACCGCGGTCTGAGCTGGGGAGGTTGCCGCGCCGTGCGCCGCAGATGTGAAGCCGACGGCCGCCACCACCATCCGCCCGGGGCCGCAACCCTCAGAAGGGCGGGCCAGCGCTGCGACCGGCGTCGTTACCGACTGATCACGAGGGTCGAGAGGAGGGCCTGCAACCCGCTGATCGAACTGTCTGGTGAGTCCAGCACCTCGCTGCAGAGGATCTTCCAGAAATGCTCCGCCGTCAGCGCGCCGGCTTCGAACAGGCGGAAGGCCGGGACAAGGTCGCTCCCGCTGCTTTCAAATGCGACTTCCATGAAGTAATGCGATCGCTCGGCGACGATGATCAGCTGCTGATTGTGAATGTGGTATGGCAGGCCAAACCGGGCCGGAAACTCTTCAACCGAGCCATCGGTAACGAAGATTTCGGCCATGCTGCGCGCTGCGTGCTCGGACAGCTCAATTCCATGTGGGGCCGCAATGATCGCGCAACGGGTGTCGACATGGCCCTGCCGTTCGATCGCAAGCCGGCTGTGGGGTTCCCTTGCGTCCACTTCCACCCAGTCACTGGGAATGAAAACGGAAAAGAGGCCATCGGGGTCGGAAAACTGCCAGAACGAACCCGCCGCCTGGCGCATGGACCAGGTACGCGGGTCTGTGAGGACCAGGGTGTCAGACGCCTGCCCATGTCCGATGGGGATTCTCTGTTCGGCTCTCGCGACATTTCCCGTGACGATCGGCGACGCAATCCAGACTGCAGGAAGGAAGACCAGAACGATCAGAGCCTTTCTCAGTCGTCTCGACCACTGCGTTGCTGCAGCTCGCTGCGTCATCTCACGTCCTCGACCGGTTGGACCACCTGGGTCACCAACTATACGCCCCTCTTGCGCGTATGCTGAGCATGTTTAACAACTTTTTAGCGAAGCCAGCTGACCGTATCTGTCGACCACGAGGTTTGGCGGGGATGAGCGGTGCAGCGTGCTAGAGCGCGTCTGGCACTACCTGATTGCTGCCGCTGTCCCTTCCTGGGGCCGGCGTTCCACAGCAGCTGGCGCCGATCCCGACAGCCCTCACGCCGCCGGCGCGGCGGCTCTCAGCGGGTGCATCACGGCCTCGGGCGGGAAGATCAGCGAGACTGTGGTGCCCGCACCCTGCTGGCTTGAAAGCTTGAGACGGCCCCGGTGAAGCTCGATCAGCGCCTTGACCAGCGGCAGGCCGAGGCCGGTGCCCGGTTCGGCGCTCTGTCTGGTGAAAGCCGCCTGACGGAATGGCTCCAGCACCTTCTGCTGCTCCTCCGGCGCGATGCCCACCCCGGTGTCGATAACGTCGATGATCAGGCCGGTGCCTGCGTACATCCGGGCCGTGACAGTGGCACGGCCGCCACTCGGCGTGAACTTGATCGCGTTGGACAGAAGATTGGAGAGCATCTGGTGAAGCGCCCGACGGTCGCAAAGAAGGATCGGCAGATCGGCCGGCACCGTCGAGGTCAGCGTGACGCCGTGTGTGGCGGCGCTTTGCTGGAGCAGATGGATCACCGCCGTGACCACGTCGGCGATGTCGGTCTCCTCCGGCGATAGCTCCCGCCTTCCCGACTCGATCTTCGACATGTCGAGCAGGTCGTTGATCAGGGACAAGAGATGCTGGCCACTGGTGCCGATGTCCCTGACATATCCTTCATAGCGGGCGCTGCCCAAGGGGCCGAACACGCGCTGTTCCATCATCTGGGAAAAGCCGATGACGGCGTTGAGCGGCGTCCTCAGCTCGTGCGACATGGTCGCAAGGAATTCGCTCTTTGCCCTGTTGGCTTCGACGGCCTGCCGGTTGGCGGCAAGCAGCTGCTGCCGCATCGATCTCAGACGGACCGTGTAGATGACGATGGCGACAACCACGACCAGCAGCGATACCGCGATAACGAGCAGCAGCCTCAGCTGTTCTCTCGTGACGATGAAGTCTTCTCCGACCGGCTGGTTCAGAACGATCGCAGTCTCAGGAAGGCGTTGGGGGTCAATCCCGAAGCGGGCTAGTTCGTTATGGTCGAAGACGGTTAGGTTCGGACTCTCGCCAACCAACTGGATTTCGACAGGGCTGATGCCGGTCAGGATCTGGCCCACCATCCGTCCGGCGGTCCGCCCTTGCTCGCCATGACTCACGATGACGCCGCCCAGCACGCCGTCGCCCAGGCCATGCTCCCACAGATGAAAGATCGGCCCGCCTGCCACTGAATGGATTGCGTCGAGACTATCGTCGAATTCCAGCGCCGTCCCGGTGTGGTCACGCAGAGCCGAAACAAGAAGTATGTTCTCGTCCTGGGGAGCCCTCTCCAGCTCTGTCAGCAGCTCTCCATAGGTGAGGTCCATCAGCGACAGGACCCGGTAGTCGATCCAGGGCCGTTCCGCGACTTCTTCGTGGAACAGGTTCATGTCCCCACGGCAGCTTGGCGTGGTGTCACAGATAACGGTGAGGGTCGTGCGGTCGGGGTCGAGATGCCCCATCAGGTCTAGGGTCCCGCCAATCGATACCGCCTCCAGCACGCCTGTGATCGCGGGAACTTCGGCCAGCGCGCGCCCAAGGGCGCGATCGTTGACCCCGAGAAACACCAACGGGATCTCGCCGAACAGCCGTTCCCGATTCTCCGCAAGGTGGCGCGTCGCGTTGTCGTCGGCGGCAATGACCACGTCATAGGGCGGCAGGTGCTCCAGCTTTGCGGACAGGGTGTCGTTGAACCTCTCGACCGCAGACGACGGATCGAACCTCTTGGTATCCATGAACTCCACGTCGAGGACGAAATCCCCGTCGTCCAGTCCCGCTTCCTCCAGCCCCGATCGGATGCCTTCGATCTGGCTGAAGAAGGTGGGGAACGCCGGATGATAGGAACTCACGAACAGAATCCGGTCTTCTTCCGCCGCATGTGAGGGGTCGGAGTACGCGCAGAGAGGGACGATCGCGAGTATTGCCGCGGTCGCACAAGCCGTTGCGGAGGCAGCCTGCGTTCGCTTCGTCGCGCGACGACGCAAGACATCACCGCCCCCCTTCGGCATGTGCGCGTCGTCAACTCGCCGGTCCCGCTCGGGTGGGCTGCAGCTGCGGCCGTCAGGGTCGCGAAGCCCCCGTGCCCGATCCCCATTGGGGTTACTTCGGGCGGGGCGTACCGCTGCAAAGCGGATAGGGTGTTGGCGGCGATACGTCACGTAGGCGGTCTCGAAGCAAAAAGCGCGGCCGTTCACAAGGGGGCAGGTAACAGGCGTTGAATATAAGATGTATCCGCTGTCGAGCCTGCACCCAGAGCGGTTAGCCACGTCTGTTCTCATAGATCTTGGCTAACAATGTGTAAAAACTCTTAATTATTGCGGTCTCCCACCGAAGTCCGTTGCCGTTGGTGGCCGCGCCAATCCCCTTCGCAGCACCCTCAGTCGATAACCTCAAATCCCGATGCTGCGCCGGCCTCGGGATCCGGCCAGAGATAGGCTGCACGGCCCACCAGGTTGCTTTCTGGGATGAAGCCCACCTGGGACGGCATGCGGCTGTCCAGGCTGTTGTCGCGGTTGTCGCCGAGAACGAAGACGTGGCCGTCCGGCACGCGGAAAGACGGTGTGTTGTCTAGAAAGCCCGTGTCCGACCTCTCAACGATTTCGTAGGAACGGCCGCCCGGCAGGGTTTCCACGTAGCGGGCGACCTGTAAGGAGTTGCCGTCCCGGTCCGTCGTAACGAAGTCTTCGATGCGGCGTCGCGGCACGGCCTCACCATTGAGATGGAGGCTCCCGTCGATCATCTGCACCTCGTCGCCGGGAAGCCCGATCAGCCGCTTCACATACGACACCGACGGATCGGTCGGCAGCCGGAAGACCACGACATCGCCCCGCGCCGGCGGCCCGGTCTCGTAGGCGAGGCGGGAGACGATGAAATGATCGCCCGGCATCAGGGTCGGCATCATCGACCCCGCTTCCATGCTGAACGGCTCGTACAGGAAGGTGCGCAGAAAGAGCGCGATCAGAACGGCAGGGATCTCCATGGGAAACGGTCTCCCCATCGGGCGGCAGACGGGATTGCCGCCGGACCAGTGGCTTGAACCGGCAGTCTACGTTGGCGGGCAGGCGAAGGCCGAGACCATTCGGCGGCCAGCGTGCCTTCCTAAACCGATAGGCGTGACACACCCTTCAGGGCATCAGCGCCGTTCGGGATATCCAACCCTGGCGATGCGGCGCCGCAGCGGTCCATCGCACGGGGGTTGTCCGTCGTCCGCTCTGCGTGATGAAATGGATGGAACCTTCGTACGGGACGGTTCGCCATGGTGGGCGGGAAGAAGAGACGCCTTAAGAAGTACGCGACGAAACCGCGCCGGGCGTTTTCCAAGATCGGCTCCAGGGGCCGCAGCTCTGCGGCCTACCGAAAGGTCAGGGATAAGACCCGTGCCCGTGGGTGTTCCACCAATATGCGGGTCATCATAGGCGTGGTTGCGCTTTTCTCGTTTCTCCTGTGACTGTCCTTCCATGACGGCGGCGTGGCCGGCACCATCCATGGCGTCCGATCACTCCATCACGATGTCACCGACGCAACATGCGCTAGGCTGAAACCAGCTCCAGGTTGCGGCGACGCCGATAGAAATCAATCGGCTCGAAACACGCTCGCCGCGGCCTCTGCTTGGGCCTCTGCGATGTATTCCAAGGCATAGCCGGGTCGGATGTCGTCGTCGACCGCCTCAGCGCCCACCATGGCGTCGGCAAACCTCCGCCGCGCTTCGTCAATGTGACCGGCTGCTGCCTCGGCCCTGGCGATTCTCGCCAGTGCCCAAATCCTTCCGCCGGGGCGCTCAGCCTCGTGGGTTACGGTCAGCGCGTCCGCTTCGGCAAGTGTTTCGAGCGCATCGGTCAGCAGATCCGCATTGGCCTGGGCGCCGGCAACGGTCCACAGTGCGCTGCGCCGAACCTCAGGACTGGCGATCGCGCCGGCCGTTGTGAGTGCGTCATCAAACAGACTGGCATGGGCCTGATTTGCGGCGATCGCGCGGAGCAGCTGGTCGCGAAGGTCGGCGTCAACTGTTTCGGCGACCCAGGCTCGCGCATCTTCGAAGAATCCGGCATCTGCCTGCGCATGGACGATGCGTATCAGCGCAAACCTCCGGTCGCCGTCGTCGTCGATGACAAGGGCTGCAGTCAGCGCATCGGTGAAGGCTTCGGAGGCTTCATCGGCGAGGCCGGCGATGGCGGTCGCAAGGCCGATATCGGCCAAGACTTGCACCTGGCTGAGGTATAGCAAGGCGTCACCGTGGGCGGTCACGACCTCGACGCCACTCAGGTGCGCCAGCGCCAATTGTGCTGACTCTACAAACCCCGATCTCGCTTGCTCAACAGCGATATGCGACAAGTCGCGAAGCCACTTATGGGTATCTTCGGGATTGTCCCAGGCTTCCGAGACGCCGACGACCAGGTTCACCGCCTCGGCGAACGTCGCCTCCGCCTGCTCCAAGTCGTCTGCGCCGGCCAACCTGGACGCAATGGAACTGAGCGCCAATGCCCGCACTAGGTCGTCGTTGATCTCACCCGTGGTCGCGCGAGCTTCCTCGAACAGCCCGCCTTCGGCCTGACCGATCGCGATGCTCCAGCGTCCATTGTCGCGCCAATGGTACCCGGGAATCTCGTCGGCTAGCTGTTCGGCGTCAGCGAACGCGAGGCCGGCCGCTGCGACCAGTCCAATGGTGGCGTGGGCCCCCGCAACCTGGCTGAGTGCCCGTATGCGATAAATCTCCCTTGGCATCCTCTCCACGGTGGCCATGGCGTCTGCCAGCAGGGCGCACGGATCGGGACGGTCCGGGCAGATCGCCGCGCGCTCTAGCTCGGCGGCCGCAAACCCTTGCGCCCGTTCGGCTTCGATGGCCGCGTCCTGGGCTTGGCGCGCCGCCTCCCGTTCCGCCCTCCGGATCTCGCGCGCTGCTGCGCGTTCGGCCGACCGGATGTCGCGGATGAGTTCCCTGGGATCGAAGGCACCGATCCGCTGTTGGGAGATGATCTGTACGGCAAGATCGGCCCCCGGATAGTCCCGGACGATCCGATCGAGATCGGTCTGAGCCTGCTGCAGCAAGGCCAGACGCGCCGCGGCCGTTCCGGCGATGTCGGCATCTGCGATGGCTTGCAGAGCGCGTACGAAGAGGACATTGGCCGCCTCGTTCGTATCCGACGGCAAGTCATCCTGGGCGTATGCGCTGGCAAGGAAACCAGGCGGCCGGTCGTCGAATTGGATATGCGTCGTGGCGAGGACCACGGCGAGCAACATCAGCACACGCAGCGCCGTCCGCCACCGGCGCGCAGAGGCGGTTTGCCGTCGAATGCGTCCCGACTTTCCGCAACTCACGTCGGGAGTACCGCCAGGCAGAAGTTCATGCCGCTGACGACTGCCAGTCGTCCAACGGTGCTGAGACACGTCATTGGATCTCCAACATGCTGACTGCCACCTGCGCCTGGACGTCGGCAATGTCGGCGAGGGTATCTGCGCGAAGAGACTCACTGTCGATGTCGCGCGCAGCGGCCGTGGCAGCGGCGAATGTGCGCCGAGCAGAAGCTGTCGACCCCGCAGTGGCCCGTGCCGCTGCAATGTCGGCAAGGGCTCTCGCCAGATACTGATCGTCTTCGATCCCGTAGGTGGACCTGGCCGTGTCTTGACGCAGTTCCTCCCGATGGGCTGCGACCCTGTCCTCGGCATTGGCAAGAATTCGGTCCGCCTCTTCCGCCGAAGCGGCGGCCGCTACGGCGAGCTCGACATCGGTCAGAGCCTGTACCCCGGTCCACGTCCATCTATAGCCGTTGGCATTGGACATAGCCTCGGCGTCCGCTGCGGTCTGCAGGGCCGCTGCAACAAGCCCGGCATCCGCCAGTGCGCCGGCGACATACCATAACGCCTCCGTCCGCACGAA
The DNA here is from genome assembly GCA_028285185.1 of Anaerolineae bacterium. Classification (GTDB taxonomy): domain Bacteria; phylum Pseudomonadota; class Alphaproteobacteria; order DSM-16000; family Inquilinaceae; genus JACKIG01. Next base: position 45,539 of record JANQQD010000336.1, read on the forward strand.
ATCGTCGGAGATGGTGCTGACGGTTGCCAGCGCCCGGTCTGCCTCACCGGAGCCGGCCTGGTGCGTCGCCACCGTCGTGAGAATGTTCCCATAGGCGTCTTCTCCACGGAACACGGCGGCTGCGGCCAGCGCATCGTCGTAGAAACCGTTCTCAGCTTGGCCGACTATGGCGAAGAACCCGGGAATCCCGCCGTTCGGGTCGAACTGATAGGCTGCCGCCACCGCGTCGGCGGATGTCTGTCGTGCTTCATCCATGCTGCCAATGGCGGCCAAGGCCGACGCAACGCGCGTGAAAGCACGAGGATAGACTTCATAGAGGGCGGCGTCTGCGGCTGGGGGCAGCAAATCCGCTTCGAACAGTCTTGCCAGTGTCTCTCGCGCCAACTCGTTTGATCCGGCAATGGCCAAGTCCAGCGCGATACCCGCCAGCATCTCGATGCGGCTGGTGTCACTGTAAGGGGCATTGAGGATCGTCGCCACCGCGGCGTCGATCGCGGTTCGAGCCTCTGCCATGCGGTCCGCTCTGGCAAGTGCGCTGGCGATATGGCGGAGGGCGGTACTGTGGTATCCGTCGTCCTTGATCCCGGCGGCAGTTGTTTGGGCGCCGGAAATCATTCCTGCTGCAGCCTGAGCCATCGAAATGGTGGCGAGCCACCGCTGACGCTCCTGGTTATCCGCGATCTCCAGGGCCCTACGCGCAGCATCGGCAAATGCGTGTTCCGCGGCCACTGTAAGCCCCACCATCGCCTGGGCAGCGATGACATCGCCCAAGGCCTGCACGCTAGTGTGGGAGTCTTCCGGAATGAGGCGCACCGTGGCCATGGCGTCCGCCAAAAAGACGCACGGATCGGGATGATCTCGACAGAAGTACTCTTCTTCAACCGCGATCTCGGCGGCTGAAATCCGGTCCCCAAGTTCGCCCGGATAGAAGGCGCCGATCCGCTGTTGGGAGATGATCTGTACGGCGAGATCCGCCTCCGGATAATCCCGGACAATCCGATCGAGATCGGTCTGAGCCTGTTGCAACAAGGCCAGACGCGCCGCAACCGTTCCGGCAGTATCGGCTTCTGCGATGGCTTGCAGAGCGCGTACGAAGAGGACATTGGCCGCTTCGTTCGTGTCCGACGGCAACTCATCCTGGGCGTGTGCCCCCGCGATCCAGCCGGCCGACCACCTGTCGCCAATAGGCATGGACACTGCAGAGAGCGCCACAGCGAGAGAAACCAACATCCGCCACCGGCACGCAGTTGTGGTTGCCATCATCTGCCCTCGACTTTCCGCAGGTAGCGGCCGCACTACCATCAAACGCAAAAGGATGCCACCGATGCCGTGCAGGATCGAAATCTGCTCAGACTCGTTCACAGCAGGCTGGCTGCGTCCGTCGTAGGGGCGTCTTGAATGCGTGTGGCCTATGGCGTCGCTTGAACAGTTCTGACAACTGCCGCACGCCGCAGTTCGCCCGTACCGTCAAATCCAACAGCGCGGCATGGGACGAGGGTCTCCGGATTGAGGCCGACCAAAGACAGGAAAGGGATTTGGCGATGTTTGCGATGTTCGACCGGCGCATCCGAGAGGTTTCGAAGCGACTTCGATCGATTGCCCTGACGGCCCTGATTGCCTTTGCCAGCGTGCCGGCGGCAGCGCAGGGCATGAACGTGACCGGATCATGGGCCTGCACCTATGGCGTGCGCGACACGGGCCCGCTGCAGCGGCCTGCGGTCTATATGGAATTTCAGATGCAGGTGCTGCCTGGCGGGGGCGCACAAGGGCAGGGCACCATGGCGGGGGGCGCCGGGCAGTTTCCGATGTCGTTCCAGGGGAATTGGCAGCTCGTCGGCAGCGACTTCATCGTTCAGGGACAAATGATGGCGCTCTACCCGGCGTCGTTCGCCTTCGGCGCCACCGTGCTGAACTCGTCTCAGATGTCGTCGACCATCAACGCCCAGGACGGCAATGTCATTGCCTCGACCTGTCAGCGGATCAGCTAGGTCCCCTTGCGGCGACTGCGCTCTTGTCGTGTCTCGGTCGGGCGTACTAGGGGTTTGTGAGACGAAACAAGAGACCGGGGAGGGCACATGACCATCGATCTCTACACCTGGGGCACACCGAACGGACGCAAAGTGTCCATCATGCTGGAAGAGGTGGGCGTTGCGTACGAGGTGCATCCGATCAACATCACCCAGGGCGAACAGCACGCGCCAGAGTTCCTGAAGATCAGCCCGAACAACAAGATCCCGGCGATCGTCGATCGGGACAATGGGATGGCGTTGATGGAATCCGGCGCGATCCTGAAGTATCTGGCGGAAAAGACGGGCCGGCTGATGCCGGCCGATATGGCGGCGCGGCACCGTGTCAGCGAATGGCTGATGTGGCAGATGGGCGGGTTCGGCCCAACGCTGGGCCAGGCGCACCAGTATCTCAAGTTCAATGCCGGCAAGGCGCCGTTTGCCGAAGAGCGCCTGACGAAAGAGGTCCAGCGGCTCTACGGCGTGCTGGATCGCCGTCTCGAAGGCCGTGACTACGTGGCCGACGACTATTCGATCGCCGACATCGCCATCTGGCCGTGGGTGTCACGCTTCGAATGGCACCAGGCGGATCTGAATGCCTTCCCCAACGTCAAGCGGTGGTATGTGGCTCTGGCGGAGCGCCCGGGGGTCCAGCGCGGATATCACGTGCCGACGCCGCAGCCCGAGATTCCCATGCCGTGATGGTTGGCCGAACCGCTGCGAAAGCCCCTGCGCTTGACGGCAGCGGCCCCGGTCAGTTTTCGTGCGCTGCGAGAACCTCCCGCAATTCGTCCAGCGGCTCGCAGCCTTCCGGGCACAGATCCGCGAGTAGGTCGAGATTGCGTCGGGCACTCTCAAGATCGCCCATCTCCACATAGAGCTCGCCCAGATACTCAAGGGCCCCGAGATGGTGTGGATCGATGGTCAGAGCCCTCGTGTAATACCGCATGGCGTCCTGATACCGGCCGAGCTTCCGACTTGCGAAGCCGAGATAGTTCAGGGCGTCCGCATTGCCGGGGTTGCGCGATACCACGGCATCGAGCGTGGCCAGGGCCTGCGCATAGAGCTCACGGTCAATCAGGTCCCGGGCGCGGTCGATCGCAGCCGCGGCGTCGAACGACGATGTGTCCGACGGAGCAGGGGCGGCCGCCGGCTGCTGAGAGGGCGGTGACGGCGGCGTCTCAGTGCCGACGGCCAGAGCTGTCGCCGGAATGGCGGCCGCGGTGGCGACCAAACCCAAACCCATCAGACACAGCCGAACGATCCGCATTGAACCCTCCTGAACATGGGCGCCCGCAACGGACCCAGGCGTCGGGCGGCATTCTGCCGTAACCGGCCGGCACGAAAAGTGACATTTCTGCGATCGGAAACCGGATGGCGCAGCGGTGTGATCACCATCACAGTTGGCACGATCGGTGCGCCTTAAGGTTCTGTTAACCGAACAGGAGGCAACGATCATGTCCGTGCTTATGAAGCTCAAGGCGGAGCTTATGTTCCTGGCGGCGTCTGTCGGCGTTCTGGCAACGCTGGTGGTGATGTCGGTCTGAACGTGGATAGCGCGTCGGCGACAGGGTCGGGCGCGCAGCGAGTTTTCTTAGTCGGCGGCACCGGCCCCTTCGGTAACCGGCATGGCACCAAGCACCTGATAGCCTTCGGCGGTCAGGCGACAGACCAGCCAATCCGGCTTGAGCGGGTTGTTGAACCACGGTTCCGCCCAGCCGGCAGCGAGGCAGGCGCGCACCAGCCGCTCGCTCACCTTCTGTCCCTTGCGATCAAATAGCGGCAGTTTGCCGCCCGGCTGATCCAGCCCACGCCGCAGCCACGCCCGCTGTCCGGCGCTGGGCATGGCGGCCGCCGCCCGCTCGACCCCCCCGTCCATCGCTCAACCCTGCTGTCGCCCCATATCCCGACGAAAGCTATCCTAGCGCGAACGCATCGCGTCAGGGAATCGAACGATGACAAATATGTGGATTTACATGACCGCCGGGTCGGTGGACGAGGCGCGCACCATCGGGCGTGCCCTGGTGGATGAGCAACTGGCCGCCTGTGTCAACCTGATCGACGGGATGCGGTCGATCTATCGGTGGAACGGCGAACTGCAGGAAGATGCCGAAACCGTGCTGATCGCCAAGACGCGCGAAGACCTGGTGGATGCACTGACAGACCGTGTGCGGGCGCTGCATTCCTACGACTGTGCTTGCGTGGTCGCCCTGCCCATGGTTGCCGGCAACCCAGATTTCCTGGATTGGATCGGTCGCGAGACGCGCTAGATCAGATCTGGCGTGTCGAAATCGCATTTGTCGCGACCGGGGCGGTAGGGCAGGCTTCTTGTCCCATTGCGGAGACGGACAGTGAGCAACGCGCGCCTGTCGATCGGATTTGCCTGCATCGGCCACAGTCTGATGCACATCCTGTCGGCGATCTATCTGACGGTCGTGCTGACGCTGGAGGATGCGTGGCAGCTGCCGTATGAGCAGCTGATCGGCCTGTGGACGCTG
>JANQQD010000364.1 GCA_028285185.1 Anaerolineae bacterium
GGATTTCGGTATACGGTGCATCATTGCTCCCAGCTTCGCCGATATCTTCCGCAACAACTGCCTGAAGAACGGAATCCTGCCGATCGAGCTGCCGCAGGACAAGGTGGACCTGCTGATGGACGATGCCGAGCGGGGGGCCAATGCGACCATCACCGTGGATCTGCCGACGCAAGAGATCCGCGGCCCCGATGGGGGAGTCATCCATTTCGACATCGACCCGTTTCACAAGCATTGCCTGATCCACGGGCTCGACGATGTCGGGCTGACGTTGGAGAAATCCGCGACCATCGACAGCTTCGAGGCGCAGCAGCGGGTTTCCCAATCCTGGCTCTGGACTTGAGGAGCGGCGGTGGTATGGCCAAGACGACAGGAAAAGAAGCAATGACAACAGAAAGAACGGTGCTCATCCTGCCGGGCGACGGCATCGGACCCGAAGTCTGCCGGCAGGTGCGGCGAGTGATCGACTGGCTTGGCCGTACACAGGGACTGGTCTTCAAGCTGGAGGACGGCTTGGTCGGCGGCGCGTCGATCGACCAGCACGGCGTCCCGCTGACGGAAGAGACGATGCAGCGGGCGCTTGCCGTGGATGCCGTATTGCTGGGCGCGGTCGGCGGCCCCAAATGGGACGACGTCGATTTCGACATCCGGCCCGAGGCGGCGCTGCTGCGGCTGCGCAGCGAGCTGGGCCTGTTCGCCAACATCCGGCCGGCCAAGGTGTTTCCAGCGCTGGCGGATGCATCCACTCTGAAGCCCGACGTTGTCGCAGGGCTGGACATCGTCATCGTGCGGGAGCTGACGGGCGGCATCTATTTCGGTGAGCCGCGGGGGATTTCGGAGCTTCCCGACGGCGGACGGCGCGGCGTCAACACGCAGGTCTACACGACGGACGAGATCCGTCGGGTCGCCGCCATCGCCTTCGAGACGGCGGCAGCCCGCTCAGGGCGCCTGTGCTCGGTCGAGAAGGCCAATGTGATGGAAAGCGGCCGGCTATGGCGTGAGGAAGTGACGCGGCTGCAGGCGGAAAGCTATCCGTCCGTCGAGCTGACCCACATGTATGCCGACAACTGCGCGATGCAGCTGGTGCGCAACCCGAAGCAGTTCGACGTGATCGTGACCGACAACCTGTTCGGCGACATGCTGTCGGACGAGGCGGCTATGCTGACCGGCTCTCTCGGCATGCTGCCATCGGCATCCCTTGGCGAGGCGGACCGTGCCGGGCATCGGCGGGCGATGTACGAGCCCGTCCATGGCAGCGCGCCGGACATTGCCGGCCGCGACATCGCCAACCCGATCGCCATGCTCTTGAGCCTGGCGATGATGCTGCGCCACAGCTTCGCCCTGCACGACCAGGCCGACCTCTTGGAGGGGGCGATCGACAATGTGTTGAGCGGCGGCATGCGCACCCAGGACATCATGGGGCCCGGCATGGCCCGCGTGTCGACCGGCGTGATGGGCGACAGCATCATGCGCGCGCTGGACAAGCTGAACGCCTGACCTCGGTCGGCCAGGATGACGGCCGCAGAAGCGACGGATCAGAACGACTGTCGGCCTACTGAAGGAAAGGGGCGGCCTTGTGCGCGGCCGCTTCTTCCCGCGATCTGTGGCACAGAGCCGGCGGAGCTTAGCCCTTAAGCCGTCTGTGCGTCCAAGGCGTAGCCGGCCGAACGGACGGTGCGGATCAGATCGGCATCGCTGGTGTCGTTCAGCGCCTTACGCAGGCGCCGGATGTGTACGTCGACCGTACGCGGTTCGACGTACACATCATGCCCCCAAACCACATCCAGCAACTGCTCGCGTGAGAACACGCGTCCGGGATGCTGCATGAAGTGGCGCAGCAGCCGGAATTCGGTCGGCCCGAGATGGATGTCCCGGCCGTCCCGCCGGACACGATGCCCGGCCAGATCCATGACGACGTCGCCGCAGCTCAGCACCTCGTCGGCCATGCCAGGGGCGGCCCGCCGCAGCACCGCCCGGATGCGCGCCATCAGCTCGCTGGTGGAAAACGGCTTTACGACATAGTCGTCCGACCCGCTGTCCAGGCCACGCACCCGGTCGCTTTCCTCGCCGCGTGCGGTCAGCATGATGATGGGGATGTCCCGCGTCTTCGGGGCACGGCGCAACTGGCGGCACACGTCCAGCCCCGAACGATGCGGCAGCATCCAGTCCAGCAGGATCAGGTCGGGCCGCTGCTCCGTCGCGATCAGCACCGCTTCGTCCCCGTCATAGGCGGCAAGGGTACGGAAGCCCTCTTTCTCGAAGTTGTAGGTCAGAAGCGTGACCAGATCGGTTTCGTCTTCGACGATCAGAATGAGCGGCTGCAAAGCGGACCGCGCCATGCGTCAGGTCTCCTGCGAACTCTCGGGGGACACCACGGTAAAACTGGATGTATCGCCCTTCGGGCGAGTGCGGGCGATCGGCTGCCCGGCGACCAGGAAATGGATCGTCTCGGCGATGTTGGTCGCGTGGTCACCGACCCGCTCGATGTTCTTGGCAATGAACAGAATATGCGTACAGGGCGTAATGTTCCGCGGATCTTCCATCATATAGGTCAGCGTCTCACGGAACAGGCTGTTATAGAGATCGTCGAGTTCCTCATCGCGCCGCCAAGCGGCCAGCGCGCGCTCCAGATCGAGGTCGGAATAGGCGTCCAGTACCTCTTTGATCAGTTCCTGCGCCAGGCGGCCCATACGGGGTATGGCATTGACCGGGCGCACGGCGGGGACCTGTGCCAGCGCGATTGCCCGCTTTGCCAGATTGGCCGAGTAATCGCCGATCCGCTCCAGATCGGCCGCGATCTTCAAAGCCGCAACCACTTCGCGCAAGTCAGTTGCCATGGGCTGGCGCAGCGCCAGAAGCCGCACGGCGCCCGCATCGACCTCGGTTTCGCAGGCGTCGAGGCGTTCGTCAGCCTGCACGACCTTGCCGGCAAGCTGGACGTCGCGGCGCACGATGCACTGCATTGCGCTTTCAAGCTGGCTCTCCGCAAGGCCGCCCATCTGGATGATCGACCGCTTGAGTGCCACGAGCTCCTGATCGAAGGACCGGACGATATGGTCCTGCGGCATGGCTGCTCCTTCCTCAAATCACCTGCGCCGGCCGCCGCCGCTCAGCCGTAGCGGCCGGTAATGTACCCCTGCGTACGTTCGTCCTTGGGGTTGGTGAACAACTCACCAGTCAGATTATGCTCCACCAGTTCGCCAAGGTGGAAGAAGGCCGTCTTCTGGCTGACGCGTGCTGCCTGCTGCATGTTGTGGGTCACGATGACGATGGTGAAGTTCTGCCGCAGCTCGTCGATCAGCTCTTCGATATGCGCCGTGGCGATCGGGTCGAGGGCCGAGCAGGGCTCGTCCATCAGGATCACCTCCGGACTGACGGCGATGGCGCGGGCGATGCATAGACGTTGCTGCTGACCTCCCGACAGGCCGGTCCCCGGTTCCGCGAGACGATCCTTCACCTCTTGCCAGAGGCCGGCACCTTCCAGACTGCGCTGCACGATCCCGTCGAGATCGTCCTTGTGGGATGAGACACCGTGGATCCGCGGCCCGTAGGCGATGTTGTCATAGATGGACTTGGGAAACGGGTTCGGCTTCTGGAATACCATCCCGACGCGCGCCCGAAGCTGAACCACGTCCAGCTCTCTGTCGTAGATGTCTTGGTTGTCGAGCGTGATGTTGCCTTCGACGCGGCAGATATCGATGGTGTCGTTCATGCGGTTCAGGCAGCGCAGGAACGTCGACTTGCCGCAACCCGAGGGGCCGATCAGGGACAACACCTCGTTCTCGATGACATCACAGTCCACGCTATGGAGCGCGCGCTTCTCGCCGTAGTACACATCGACATCGCGCGCCGTCATCTTGGCCTGGCCGGCCGCTGCCATGGGTTCTGCATCCACTGTCTGTGCGCTCATTTTGATATCACCACCGGCGTTCGAATTTCTTGCGGAGATAGATCGCCAAGGCATTCATGACGATCAGGAAGGTGAGCAGCACCATGATCGCTGCCGAGGTCAGAGCCACGAACCCGCGCTCGGGGTTGCCGGCCCAGCTGAAGATCTGCACGGGCAGCACCGTCGACGGGTCGGTGAAGCCGGAGGGGATTGAGGTGATGAAGATCACCATGCCAACCATCAGAAGCGGCGCGGTCTCTCCCAGCGCCTGCGCCATGCCGATGATCGTGCCGGTCAGGATGCCCGGCATGGCCAGCGGCAACACATGGTGCGAGACAACCTGAATCTTCGAGGCCCCCACCCCCAGCGCCGCCTCGCGGATTGACGGCGGCACCGCCTTCAGCGCGGCGCGCGAGGCGATGATGATCGTCGGCAACGTCATCAGGGCGATGACCATGCCGCCGACAAGGGGCGACGAGTTGGGCATGCCGAAGAACTGGATGAACACCGCCAGGCCCAGAAGACCGAACACGATGGACGGTACCGCGGCCAGGTTGTTGATGTTCACCTCGATCATATCGGTGAACCAGTTCTTCGGCGCGAACTCTTCAAGATAGACGGCCGCCGCCACACCGATCGGGAAGGCCAGCCCCAGGGTTACTGCCATGGTGAGCAGCGATCCGACCAGGGCAGCCCAGATGCCCGCCAGCTCCGGATAGCGGCTGTTCGCGCCGGAGAAGAAACGCCAGTTGAACTGGGTTTCGATCAGACCCTCGGACACAAGCTGGTCGTACCAGCTCAGCTGCAGATCGTTGATCCGGCGCTGTGCTTCAGGGAGCGTGCGGTCGATCAGCCCCTTGTGCAGCTGATCGAAGTCGTCGGACATCTCCACCGTGATGCTGATGGTCTGCCCCACCAGGGAGGGGTCTTCCATCACGCGCCGGCGAAGCTCGAACTCCACACCGGGGCTGAGCAGCGCTCGCAGGGCGCGGCGGGCGCGGCGGTCGCTCACATCGGGGAAGAGCGCGTAGAGCGTGTTGTTGGCAAGCGTCTGAAAGCTGGCCCTCCCGATGACCGACGGATCGCCGCTCTCATTCGGATCCACCGTCGCCTGGTCGATGGTGACGTCGATCGTCACGAAGGTCTGGGTGAAGGCCGAAAAGCTCTCCGATGCGATGCTGACCAGAAGGACGATAAGCATCGAAATCGCCGCAGCGATGCCGGCAATCCCGTAGTACTTGAACCGTGCTTCCGATCGATACCGCCGCTGGCGACGGGCAATGGCCTCGGGGGTCTGGTGGATGTCGCGATGCCCGGCGGTTGCCTGGGCAATGCCCATCGGCGTGGGTTCGGCGATGTCACTCATATTTCTCTCGATACTTGCGAACCACTCGCAGGGCGATGACGTTGAGACACAGGGTGACGGCAAACAGCACCAGACCGAGCGCGAACACGGACAGCGTCTTGGGGCTGTCGAATTCCTGATCGCCGACCAGCAGGGTCGCGATCTGAACGGTCACTGTCGTGACGGCGTCGAATGGGTTCACCGTCAGGTTTGCCGCCAGACCGGCGGCCATCACGACGATCATGGTCTCGCCGATCGCGCGGCTCACGGCCAGCAGCACAGCGCCGACAATGCCGGGGATCGCCGCCGGGAGAATGACAAGCCGGATGGTCTCGGACTTGGTGGCACCGAGGCCGTACGATCCATCGCGCATCGCCTGCGGCACCGCGTTGATCACGTCGTCCGACAGCGACGAGACGAAAGGCACGATCATGATGCCCATCACCACGCCGGCCGCGAGCGCGCTGTTGGCCGACGCATCGATGCCAAGCATCACGCCGAAATCCCGCACCACCGGCGCCACGGTGAGGATGGCGAAGAAGCCGTATACGACAGTCGGGATGCCGGCGAGGATCTCCATCACCGGCTTGACGATGGCGCGCACCCGCGCCGGCGCGTAGTCGGCCAGATAGATGGCCGCCGTCAACCCGATCGGGACCGCCACCAGCATGGCGATGGCGCCGATCAGCAGCGTACCGGCGAACAGCGGGATCATGCCGAAGGCGCCGGAGGCCCCGGCCTGGTCCGCGCGAAGCGCGATCTGCGGGCTCCACTGGAAGCCGAACAGGAATTCCTGCGGCGGAACGCGCGCGAAGAACCTGAGGCTTTCGAACAGCAGCGACAGAACGATGCCGACGGTCGTCAGGATGGCAATGACCGAGCAGAGCACCAACAGGAAGCGGATGATAGACTCGACACGATTGCGCGCCCGCATCTGCGGTACGATGTGCCGGAACGTCACGGCCAGAGTGCCGGCCGCCAACGACATGCCGACGGCGAACATCATCCAGGCACTGGTGTTGTTCAGGCCCGTGTACCGCGAAGCCGCGGCGAGCAGATCCGCCGACGTGTCTTCCCTGATGCCGATGCCGCCTGCAAGATTGCGCACCGTCGCCAGAGCGAGCTGCCGATCCGGCTCCGTCATGGTCTCGTAGCCGGGAATACCCGAAAGCACCATCGCCTCAACGATGATGGGCTCCAGGAACAGCCAGACGAGGATCAGGAAGATCCCGGGAACGCCGACCCATAGGGCGATATAGAGCCCGTAATAGCTCGGAAGAGAATGCAGGTCCGCCATGGCGCCACCTGCAACGGAGAGCGAACGCCCCCGCCCGATGAAATATCCCGAGAAGGCGACGAGCAGAATCAGCGCAAAGAGGATACCGGCGGACATGATCGCTGCCCCGTCGACCTACAGGCGACCGCGCCGGCAAGCGGCGCAGCAACTCCCTGCCAAGAGCATTTGGGGCGCCAGTTTCCCGGCGCCCCTCTTCCTACCAGAGTCTACTGGAAGTAGGCCATAACGGCGTCGCGGACAGCCGCCCGCTCTTCCGCCGACATCGGGATCAGGCCGGCATCGACCAGATACCCTTCGTCGCCGAAGGTCGCCTCGGACGTGAGCTCGGTCACGAACTCCTGCAGGCCGGCCGGGACCACATCGCCGATGTGCTGCGGCTTCATGTAGAGGAACAGCGAGCGCGAGACCGGATAGTCGCCGCTGGCGATGTTCTCGAAGGTCGGCTCGACGCCGTCGACCACGCTGCCCTGGATCTTGTCCAGGTTCTGGTCGAGGAACGAGAAGCCGAAGATGCCGAACGCGGCCGGGTTGGCCTCAAGGCGCTGCACGATCAGGTTGTCGTCTTCACCGGCTTCGACGAAGCGGCCGTCTTCACGCATGGTGGCGCAAACGGCCTCGAAGCGCTCCTCATCCGTCTCTTCCAGAGCGGCGATGGCCTCGAAGGACTCGCAGCCTTCTTCCATCACCAGCTCGACGAAGGCGTCGCGAGTGCCGGAGGTCGGGGGCGGGCCCAGAACCTCGATCTCCTCTTCCGGGAGGCTCGGGTCGATCTCGGACCACATCGTGTAGGGGTTGGCCACCACCTCGCCGTCGACCTCGACCTCAGCGGCCAGGGCGGCGAACAGCTGTTCGGTCGTGAGCTCCACGGCCGGGCCGTCGACCGAATTCGCCACGACGATGCCGTCGAAGCCGAGCTGGATTTCATGGATGTCGGTGACACCGTTGGAACCGCAAAGCTCCACCTCGGAGTCCTTGATGGCGCGGGACGCACCGGAGAAGTCCGTGAAGTCGTCGCCGACGCCGCCACAGAACAGCCGGAAGCCGCCGCCGGTGCCGGTGGTGTTGTATTCCGCCTCGAAGTCGGTCGTGTTGTTGAAGCGCTCCACGACGATCTGCGCGAACGGCGCAACGGTCGACGAACCGGCAAGAAGGATCCGGTCGCGAGCCTCGGCCGCGCCGACCATTGCCACGGTCGCCACTGTGGCGAGCGCCATCTTCTTCAACATTGCTTGTGTGCCTCCGATATGCCGCTGGGAAGTTCGTTGACTGCCTGGAAACCGATTGGCGTAGGCACCAGCATTCTCGTTACCTGAGCGGCGCCGTGCGCGCCTGAGGTTTCACCGGTGCCAACTGGCGTCGGGCCGGACCCTACCGCCGTTTGCTGATCTTTTTACTGCATTTTGATTACAGTTTTTTGACGGAGGCCTTCAGCAGCGGCTAAGTCGCCATCGGCTCCGGCGCCGGCTCGACGGTTTCGTCGTCAATGTCAAATTCGGCGTCCAGGGGAACCGGCAGAAGCACGGTGAACGTGCTGCCAGCGCCGACCACGCTGTCGACCGCCAGCCGGCCGCTGTGGCGGCTGAGGATGTGCTTGACGATCGCCAGCCCCAGTCCTGTGCCGCCGATGGCGCGGCTGCGCCCAGGATCGACCCGATAGAAGCGTTCGGTCAGCCGTGGAATGTGGCTCTTGGGAATGCCGTCGCCGATATCGGCGACACTGACGGCGACGGCGCGCCTGGACCCAGTCTCTGTCATGTCGGTGAGGCAGGCGGTCACCGTGATCGGCGTACCGGCGCGAGCATACTTGATGGCATTGACGATCAGATTCTGGAACACCTGCGTAATCTGGTCGTCATCGCCGACCACGCGCGGCAGGCTGTCCCGCACCACCAAGTCGATGGCCATGCCACGCTCTTTCGCCCGCATGGTCAACATGTCGATCACCGCGCCCAGTACGCCCACCACATCGACGCGGCCCGACGGCGTCGTGTGCTCTTCAAGCTCGATGCGGGACAGCGACAAGAGGTCGTCGACCAGCCGTGCCATCCGGCCCGCCTGTTCGCCCATGATAGTCAGGAAGCGGTCGCGTGCCTCGGCGTCGTCCCGGGCCGGCCCGCGCAAAGTCTCCAGGAAGCCGATCAATGTGGACAGCGGCGTCCGCAGCTCATGGCTGGCATTGGCGACGAAATCGGCGCGCATGTTCTCCGACCGCTTCATGGCGGTGATGTCATGCAGCGTCACCAGCGCCATGCGGACCCGGGGCGCAGCGGCCGCGGTGTCGCTTTCGTCGTGGAACTCCTTCACCCGAACCTCGAAGACCCGCTCGATCGGCACGGGTTGGGTCATCTCGATCTTGCGGGATCGCTCGCCGGCCAGCACGTCATCGACCGCTTCCAGCACATCGGGATGGCGCAGACTGTCGGCCAGATCACGATCGATCAGGCGCTCGCCCAAGAGCCGGATGGCCGACGGATTGGCGATGCGCACGACCCGCGCGGCATCGAGAATGATCAGCGGGTCGGCCAGTTCGCTGACGATCGCCGTGAAGCGGTCGCGCTCGCGCGCCACGCCATGGGCACGGCCACGCCATGTCTGATCCAGTCTTCGGACCAGCGACAGCGCCTCTTCCCCATGGGTGGTGACCAGCGGCGGGCGCGGTGGCGGCGGTGCATGGTTCGACCCGGCATCGGCCAGCGCGCGGAGATGCCCCTTCAAGGCCGCGCCATCGCGATCGAAACCGCGGACGAAGACCGCGACGCCCAGGGCAAAGACCAGGGAAGCGGCAGCGGCCGCCCCGAAATCGATCCAGCCGATGGCGGCGAAGATGAGCAGGGCCACAACACCGGGGGCCGCGAATCGAACGCTTCGCGAAATCCACCGACTGGCGGGCGGGGCCGGATATGCCTTCGTCATATAGTCTTAGCCTGTCAATGACAGGCGATTCTTACCAACGACTTTTGGCCGGTAAAGTGAAGGTATCGAGACAACGCGTTGACCATCAAGCCGGTCACTCGCTTTCCGTGTGCATTCGCAAGGTTGGCGGCCGGGTTCCGGCGTTTCACCCCGCGAAATGAATCGCTTCGTGTGCCGCCATGGCCGCCGCCGTCACTAGCTCATTGACCGTAGCGCCCATCTGGACGACCTGCACGGGCTTTTCCAGGCCGATCAGCAATGGCCCGAGCATGGTGCCCCCGGCCGCCTTCTGCAGCAGCTTCGCCCCGATATTGGCGGCGTGCAGGTCCGGCATGATCAGCACATTCGCAGGTCCGGAGAGCCGGCAGAACGGGTAGTAGCGGCCCAGCAGTTCCGGATCCAAGGCCAGCTCCGCCGTCATCTCGCCGTCGAACTCGAAATCGACCGAACGCTCTTCAAGCATCGCGACCGCTTCGCGGACATGGCCCGCGCGGTCGTGCAGCGGCTGGCCGAAATTGGAGAACGACAACAGGGCCACGCGGGGTTCATGGCCGAGGCCCCTGGCCTTGGCGGCACTCTCCGCTGCAATGGTCACCAGCTGCTCGGCCGTCGGCTGCTCGTTCACCGTGGTGTCGGCGATGAACACCGTGCGCCCCCGGATCACCAGGATCGACAAGCCGAACGGCGTGCTCCCGCCGCGAGCCTCGAAGACGCGGCGGATATCCTGATAGCAGACGGAAAAGCTGCGGTTGAGCCCCGTGACCATTGCATCGGCATCACCGGCCGCCACCATGGAGGCAGCGAACACATTACGGTTCTGGCTGACCATGCGGGTGCAGTCGCGCATCAGCATGCCGCGCCGCTGCAGGCGCCCGTAGAGATGGTCGGCATAGCGCTGGTTGTCCGGTGACAGGCGCGGCTCGATCACCTCAAGCCCGCCGGCCATGCCCAAACCCAGCCGACGCATGCAGTCGCGGATCTCGTCCGCCGCACCGATCAGGATCGGGCTGCCGTAGCCGGCATTGGCAAAGGCGGCGGCGGCCCGCACGGTGCGCTCCTGCTCGCCCTCCGCGAAAACGACGCGCTTGGGCGTGGCGCGCACGCGCTCCACGATGATCTGCAGGCTGTGGGCCGTGGGATCCAGCCTGGAGCGCAGCGACTGTTCGTACTTCGCCATGCTGACGATCGGCAGCCTAGCGACACTTGTGTCGATCGCCGCGCGCGCCACGGCCGGCGGCACGGCGACGATCAGCCGAGGGTCGAAGGGGACCGGTATGATATAGTCCGGGCCATAGCGCAGACGCCGGCCGGAATAGGCGGCGTCCACCTCGTCCGGCACATCCTCGCGGGCCAGCTCCGCCAGGGCGCGGGACGCCGCGATCTTCATGGCGTCGTTGATGGTGCGAGCCCGCACGTCCAGGGCGCCGCGGAAGATGTAGGGAAATCCCAGCACGTTGTTGACCTGGTTCGGGTAGTCCGACCGGCCGGTGGCGATGATGGCATCGCCGCGCACGGCCCGGACATCCTCCGGCGCGATCTCCGGATCGGGATTGGCGAGCGCGAAGATGATCGGGCGGTCTGCCATGGAGGCCACCATCTCCGGTGTCATCGCCCCTTTGACCGAGAGCCCCAGGAAGACGTCGGCACCTGCCACAGCTTCCGCCAGGGTACGGGCGTCCGTCGGCACGGCATGGGCCGACTTCCACTGGTTCATGCCCTCCTGCCGGCCCTGATAGACGACGCCTTTGCGGTCGCACAGCACGGCGTGGTCCGGCGGCAGCCCCATGGACTTGAACAGTTCGACACAGGCGATGGCCGCAGCGCCGGCCCCGTTGATGACAACCTTCACCTCATCAATGCGCCGATCCGTGAGGTCCAGCGCATTGATCAGCGCGGCTGCGGCGATGATGGCGGTGCCGTGCTGATCGTCGTGGAAGACCGGGATGTCCAGTGCCTCGCGCAGGCGCTGCTCGATGATGAAGCAGTCCGGCGCCTTGATGTCTTCCAGATTGATGCCGCCGAAGGTGGGGGCGACATGGCGTACGGCGTGGACGAAGGCATCCACGTCCTGCGTGTCCACCTCAAGGTCGATGCCGTCGACATCGGCGAACCGTTTGAACAGGACGGCCTTGCCTTCCATCACCGGCTTCGACGCCAGCGGCCCGAGATCGCCGAGCCCCAGCACCGCGCTGCCGTTGGAAATGATCGCCACGAGATTGCCCTTGGCGGTGTAGTCATACGCCTTCGCCGCGTCCTCATGGATCTTCAGGCAGGGCGCGGCGACCCCCGGGGAGTAAGCCAACGCCAGGTCGCGCTGCGTCGTCAGCGGCTTGGTAGCAACGACCTCCAGCTTCCCTGGTCGCCCCTGCGAATGCAGGGCCAGCGCCTCTGTCTCGACGGACTTACTGGTCATATCGGGGGGTGATCCTTGGGCGTCGAAGAGGTGGAGGGAGCCCTGCAATCCTGAGCACCGACCGAAGCCCGCGACTGCGCCGCACAATGGCGGGGACGTCAAGCCCAACCTGCAGTGATGAAAGTCAATTCTGCGCCCGGAACCGCTCAGTTGGGCAGGCGTCCCCACCGCCCGGATCTTCGTGCTAGGGTCACCGCCGTCAGCCAACTAAGACCCGACCGCAACCCGTGACCTCAACCGTGCCGGACAGTCAGCAGTCTCCGAAGGGCCCGCAGACGGGCCCCCAGACACCGATGATGGCCCAGTACCACGAAGCCAAGGCGGCCCACCCCGACTGCCTGGTGTTCTTCCGGATGGGCGATTTCTTCGAACTGTTCTTCGACGACGCGGTGAAGGCCGCGGCCGCGCTGGACATAGCCTTGACCGAGCGCGGCGGCGCCCAGATGGCCGGCGTGCCGGAGCGATCGCACGAAGCCTATATGGCGCGGCTGATCCGGCTGGGCTTCAAGGTGGCGATCTGCGACCAGGTGGAAACGCCGGAGGATGCCCGCAAGCGCGGCGGCAAACCGCTGTTGCGCCGGGACGTGGTGCGTGTGGTGACGCCGGGTACGCTGACCGAAGACGGTCTCTTGGAATCCCGCGCGAGCAACTACCTGGCGGCCCTTGCCGTCGTCGGCGGCGGCGATGCGCCGGCCTTGGGCCTCGCCTATGGCGACATCACGACGGGCGAACTGGTGATGGAACCGGTGGAGGCGAGCGATCTGGCCACCCTGTTGGCGCGGCTTCATCCCGGTGAGCTGCTGGTGCCTGAACGCACCGAAGCGGTGCCGGCGCTGGCAGCCGTGCTGGCCGATTGGCGGTCACGCTGCACCGTGCTGCCCAACAGCCGGTTCGACAGCGAGAACGGGCGGCGACGGCTCTTGGACATGTACGCCGTCGGCACGCTGGACGCCTTCGGCCAGTTCACCCGCGCCGAGGTCGCGGCCGCCGGCGCCCTGGTCGACTATGTGGCGCTGACCCAGAAGGGCCGGCTGCCGGTGCTGGCGCCACCCCGCCGGCAGGGGCGCGGCTCGGTCATGGAGATCGATGCCTCCACCCGCCGCAATCTGGAGATTGCGCGGACGCTGGACGGCCAGCGCAAGGGCAGCCTGCTGGACACCATCGACCGGACCGTTACCGGGCCGGGGGCGAGACTGCTGGCCGGACATCTGGCAGCACCCCTGACGGACCCGGACGCGATCGACCGGCGACTGGACGCCGTCGCCCATTTCGCCGCCAACGCCGATGCCCGCGACGGGTTGCGGCGGCTGTTGCGCCAGTGTCCGGACCTGGAACGCGCGCTTGGCCGCCTGAGCCTGGCCCGCGGCGGCCCCCGTGACCTGGCCGCCGTGCGGGACGCGCTGGCGCAGGCTGCTGCCGCCCAGACCATGCTGGCACAGGCGGCTGGAACGCCGGCCATGCCGGCACCGCCGCTGGTCGCCGAAGCGGCCACCGCCCTGGGGGGCCATGGCCCACTGATCGAGGAACTAGGCCGGGCGCTCGCGCCAGATCTGCCGGTGCTCGCCCGAGACGGAGGGTTCATCGCCGAGGGCTACGACCCACAGTTGGACGAACAACGGGCCTTGCGCGACGACTCCCGCCGTCTTATCGCCGGGCTGCAGGCGCGCTATGCCGAGGCCACGGCCGTGACCAGCCTGAAGATCCG